>PBRZ01000043.1 GCA_002726085.1 Acidobacteriota bacterium | reverse complement strand
AAGTCGTGGATTCGTGCAAACCCCGTGACCAGCGTGGGGCCGTAGCGGCTCTTGAACTCGTCGAAACGCGACCCGTCCACCAGCCTGGCCAGGACTTCCCGTACGTCGTACTGGCGTCGCAGGTCGGCGCCAACGATGCCGCCGATCTCGTCCGGGTCATACCGCGGGTCTTCGGGCGATGTGCGGTCGACGGGCGCTGCCGGGGCGGCGTGCAGCGTCGAGACCACGGTGCGCGCGATCTGCAGCGCATCGAGGTCGTTCTCGGCGCAATAATCGGCCACGCCAGACAGCCGCGTGTGAACGTCGGCGCCACCGAGCTCCTCGGCCGAGACCTCTTCGCCCGTGGCCGCCTTCACGAGGGGCGGTCCACCTAGAAAAATGGTTCCGGTGCCCTTGACGATAATCGTCTCATCGGACATCGCGGGCACATACGCGCCGCCGGCGGTGCACGACCCCATGACGACCGCGATCTGTGGCACTCCTTCGGCCGACAGCCGCGCCTGGTTGTAGAAGATGCGACCAAAGTGCTCGCGGTCTGGAAACACGTCGGCCTGCATCGGCAGGAAGGCGCCACCGGAGTCGACCAGATAGACACACGGGAGCCGGTTCTCGAGCGCGACCTGCTGCGCCCGCAGATGCTTCTTGACGGTGATGGGATAGTACGTGCCCCCCTTCACAGTTGCGTCGTTGGCGACCACCATCACCTGGCGACCCGACACACGCCCGATTCCGGTGACGAGGCCGGCGCCGGGCGCCGCCTCGTCGTACATCCCGCCGGCTGCCAGCGCCGAGAGCTCGAGAAATGGTGTATCCGGGTCCAGCAAGTGCGTTAGCCGATCACGCACCGGCAGCTTGCCGTGGTCCCGATGCCGGGTCGTGGCCGGCTCGCCGCCGCCCGCCCGCGCCCGCTCGCGTCGCGCCTCGAGGTCTTGGTCCAGTTGCCGCATCGCATCCCGGTTGGCGCGAAACTCGGCGCTCGCGGTGTCGACGCTGGTGGGGAGGACACGCATGGGGGAGTGTTCTCAGAAGTCAGAAGGTAGAAGGCAGGAGACAGGAGAAGGGCGGAGACCAACCGCCCAAAGTCCAAAGCCCAAAGCCGTGGGGGCGATGCGATGGCGACAGCATGCAGGGATTATAGCGCCGGCTCGACCCGCGCCCGACGTTCGCGCTTCCGTGGTCGGTGCCAGATCCGGTATGCTCACGAGCATGGATGAACGGTCACGAGTACTGTTGTCGTCGCTGCTGGGCGCCGCACTGGGCGGCGTGGTCGGCTATCTGTATCTGACCGACCAGGGCCGGCACGTGCGTGGGCAGATCGAGCCGACGCTGGATGGCATCGTCGCCGAGCTGCAGCGCGCCCGGGCCACCGGTGAGAAAGTTCGCGAAGTTGCCCGCGAAGGACAGCGCACACTGAACGACCTGGTCGGCGAAGACCGGGCGCGCGCCGCCTGGGAGTCGACGAGCTTTCATCAAGCTTCGTCGTGAGCGCCAGCGGTCGGTCGCTGCCCCCGGGTGGCGTCGCCCGCCGGATGCGTCTGGCGCTGGACCGTTGTGGGCGCCAAGTTGGGCGCGACAGCCGTCACGCCGGTCGTGCCGCCTGGCTGGCTCTGCAGCGTCTGGGGCAGAGTGACGACCTGACGTTCGCCTCCTCGATAGCCTACTACTCGCTGCTCTCCCTGTTTCCGCTCCTCCTCCTCCTCTTTTCGTTTCTCGGCCGTGTCACGACCGACCCGGCGGACCGCACCGCGCTGATCGACCTGGTGCTGCAATATTTTCCGCAACGGGTCGACTTCATCACGACGCAGCTCGACGAGGTGCAAGGGGCCAGTCTCGGTCTTGGCGTCGTCGGCAGCCTCGTCATCATCTGGACGGCGCTCGGCGTGTTTCGAGCAATCAGCTCGGCGGTGAACCATGCGTGGAATGTCGACACACGGCACAGCTTTCTCAAACACCAGGCGTCGGCGTTTCTGATGATGTTGGCCGCTGGCGTCATGCTGCTGGCGGCGCTGCTGCTGGTCAGCCTGGGCGAAATGATGGCGACTAGCTGGTTTGGNCGGCTGCTCGACGAGGCGCCCGGCCTGACGCAGGTCACCGACATGGCGCTCCGATATCCGGCGACACTGCTGCTGATTGTCGTCGTGGCACTGATTCTCTACTTCGTGCCCAATACCACGGTGCGGGTAGGTGATGTCTGGCTCGGGGCGGTGCTGACAGGGGTTCTGTGGCGTCTGGCGCTGGATGCGTTCTCCTGGTTTCTCAGTCTCGGGGCGCTCAGCGTTCAGGGCTCGGTGACCGCGATCGTGGTGTTCCTGTTGTGGGTGTACATCTCGGCGGTCATCCTGATCTATGGCGTCGAGTTCAGCGCCGCCTTCGCACGGCTCAGGAGCGAATGAGCCGCCGCCAAGATTCTCCTGCCTCCTGCCTCCTGCCTCCTGTCTCCTGATACTCTTTACCCATGCGTATCGCCTATCAGGGTGAGCTGGGTGCCTACTCCGAGGCCGCGGCGCTGCGGTTCAACGCTTCGGCCGATCTGCTGCCGCGCGAGACCTTCGAGGCGGTCTTCGAGGCGGTCGAGCAGGGCGCGGCGACGCACGGGATTCTGCCGATCGAGAACACCATCGGCGGCACCATTCACGAGAACTACGACCTGTTGCTGCAACACGAGCTGCCAATCGTCGGCGAGGTCAAGCAGCCGGTCGAGCACAACCTGCTCGTGCTCGCGGGGACGACGCGCGACATGCTGCGTCGGGTGTACTCGCATCCGCAGGGCTTGCGACAGTGCGAACGGTTTCTCCGCACGCTCAACGTGGAGATCGTCGCCACCTATGACACGGCCGGCAGCGCCAAGATGATCCAGGAGGGTCAATTGCGCGACACCGGCGCGATTGCCTCCGAGCGGGCCGCCGAGGTGTTCGACCTGTCGATTCTCGAGGCGGGCGTGCAAGATTTCGCCGGCAACACGACCCGGTTCGTGTTGGTCGNGCGCGAGGCCACGCCCCTCGGGCCGGCGGACAAGACGACCATCGTCTTCACCGTGCCAAACACCGCTGGTGCGCTGTTCAAAGCGCTCAGCGTCTTCGCGCTGCGCGACATCGATCTGACCAAGCTGGAATCGCGCCCGATTCCGGAGCGCCCGTTCGAGTATCTGTTCTACGCCGACCTGTCGGGGACTCGCGAGGACCTGCCGTGCGCGCGCGCGCTGATGCACCTGGCCGAGTTCGCCCCGTTGTTGCGGACACTCGGTTCCTACCCCCGCTGGCAGGAGCCAGACGAGGACTGATCCCGCATCGCTCCTCATGGCCAATCGGCTGGCTCAGGAACCGAGCCCTTATCTGCTGCAGCACGCCAACAACCCGGTTGACTGGTTCCCCTGGGGCGACGAGGCCTTTGCGCGCGCCCGGGAGCAGGCACGACCGATCTTTCTTTCGATCGGATACTCGACCTGCCACTGGTGCCACGTGATGGAGCACGAGTCGTTCGAGAGCGACGAGATCGCGCAGGTGCTCAACGCTCACTTCATTCCGATCAAGGTCGATCGCGAGGAGCGGCCCGACGTCGACCGGGTCTACATGGCGTTCGTGCAAGCCACGACCGGGTCGGGTGGCTGGCCGATGAGCGTGTGGCTGACACCGGACCTGAAGCCGTTCTTCGGAGGCACCTACTTTCCGCCATCCGCTCGTTGGGGACGTCCCGGCTTCGTGGAGATCCTGACCGAGATTGCCCGGAGCTGGCGTGAGTCGAGAGCCCNGCTGGTCACCTCGGCCGACGGCGTGATCGAGCGGCTGCGCGAGGCGCAGGAGAGCCGGCGACAGGCGCAGGGCGGGCAGATTCCGAACGCAGACCTCCTGACGGCCGGGGTGCGCGAATTTGCCCGGACCTTCGACCGTCATGCCGGCGGCTTTGGCGACGCGCCCAAGTTTCCACGGCCGGGAGAGCTGTTGTTCCTGTTGCGCGAGCATGCGCGCACCGGGGACATCGAGGCCAGGCACATGGTGCTCGAGACCCTGCGGGCAATGGCGATGGGAGGGATGCGCGACCACGTGGGCGGCGGGTTTCACCGCTACTCGGTTGACGCCGCATGGCGGGTCCCGCACTTCGAGAAGATGCTCTACGACCAGGCGCAGCTGACTGTGGCCTATCTGGAGGCGGCGCAGGCGGCAGCCGACCCGTCGTTCGCCTCGGTGGCCCACGACACGTTGGCCTACGTGCGCCGCGAGCTGTCCCATGTCGACGGCGGATTCTTCTCGGCCGAAGATGCCGACAGCGTGTCGCCGGAGCAGGCGGGGCGAGACGACGCGATCAAGACCGAAGGGGCGTTCTATGTGTGGACCCAGTCGGAGATCGACCGCATCTTTGGTGACGATGCGGAAGTTGTCCGGTTCCGATATGGGATCGAGCCCGACGGCAATGCGCCCCACGACCCGCAGGGGGAGTTCACGAACAGGAACCTGCTCTACGTGGCCCGCGATGTCGAGGACGTGGCGCGGCTCAGTGGCCGGTCGGTAGAGGCGGTGACGGCGGTGCTCGACGGCGCGCGTCGGCATCTCTTCGAGGCGCGGTCCGTGCGCCCACGACCTCATCTCGACGACAAGGTGCTGGCTGGGTGGAACGGGCTGATGATCGCCGCTTGTGCGCGGGTGGCGCGTGTCACGCCGCTCGACGATGTCGCGTCGGCCGACGCGCTCGAGACGGCGACACGCGCGGCGCGATTCTTGCGCGATCGGCTCTGGGACGCACCGCGCGGCGTGCTGCTGCGCCGGTTTCGCGACGGGCACGCCGATATCGACGCGTATGGCGAGGACTACGCGTTCCTCGTTTGGGGCCTGCTCGAGTTGTTTCAGGCAGGCGGCGACCCGGTGTGGCTCGATTGGGCGCGGGAGCTGCAGGCGCGGCAGGACCGGCTGTTTTGGGACGAGGCGGACGGGGGCTGGTTCAGCACGAGCGGAGCCGACCCAACGGTGCTGCTACGGCAAAAGGAGGACTACGACGGGGCCGAGCCTTCGGGCGGATCCGTCGCAGTGTGGAACCTCCTGGCGCTGAGCCATCTTGCGGGTGGCGACGACGTCGGCGAGCACGCCGACCGGATCGAGCGCGCCCTGCGCCGGCTGGCGCCGTCGGCGCAGGCTGCCCGGGTGGTGCCGATGTTGATGGCGGCGGCGTCGACCTACCGGGCCGGGGTGCCGCAGGTGATCATGGTCGGTGCGCGGCACGCGGCTGCGACGGCTGCGCTGCACCGAGCGTTCTCGGCGAGCTATCTGCCTGGTGCGGTCAGCCTGGTTGTGGAGCCGGGCGCCCACCAGGCGGCGGTGGCAGCGCGTCTGCCCTGGATTGGTGCCATGGAGCTGCGTGACGGGCAGCCCGCCGCGTATCTGTGTCGCGACGGCGCGTGTCAGGATCCAGTCACCGACCCCGAGGCGTTGCGCGCGCAGCTTGAAGAGCTGGTTGCACACCGGCAATCGGGTGGGTAGCAAGGGCCTTCAGCCCCTGCGGACTTCTGCCTTCTGACTCCTGACTTCTTCACGACACGACAGACGAAGATCGCCCCATGACCTTTGATGTGGAAGTGCTACTGAAGGGCACCGACAAAGTGGTGACGGAGACGGTCACCTACGACGGGTCGGAGCCGTCTGGCTGGACCGATACCGACGTGCGCGAAGTGCTGCTGTCCACCTTGCGCGTCTTCGATCGCGTCGACAGCGGGGTCCCCGACGGGCGTGGCGAGGTCTCGCTGCGCGGGCTGAGCTGGATTGTGACCGATGCGGATCCGGGCGTCGCCATCGCCATCGAGATTCCAAGTGGCGCGGTGGCGGCCGGCCCGTTCGCGCTGCCAGCCGACGAGCTGACTCAGATGATTGCCCGAGTCATCTCGTCCGATCGCGGGTCCGACGGCGTGCACTAGGAGCAGCCGCGAAGCCTCAAGTGTCTCCTGTCTCTCGCCTCTTGCCTCCGGTCTCCTCCTGCGCATCCGCGATCGGCATCACCGGAGCGACATCGAACTCGAGGTCCTGCTGCAGACGATCCAGCTCGCCACGTGCGTGGAGCGCGGCGAGCGCGTCGGCGATGTCGGGGTCGAAGTGTTGGCCGGCGTCCTCGATGATCATGGTCACTGCACGATTCACGTCATAGGCGCCGCGATACGAGCGATCGGAGCTCAAGGCGTCGACCACTGCCAGCAGGCGTCCAAGCCAGGGAATTTGTTCACCGGCGTGCCCGTCCGGGTATCCGGTGCCGTCCCATTTCTCGTGGTGCGATCGCACTCCGGGCATGATGGCATCGATGCCGCCGACGCTGATATGACTCAGGATGTGCACGCCGTGCTCCGGGTGCTTGCGCATCTCCCGATGCTCGGCATCGGTCAGCGGGCCCGGCTTGTTCAGTATCGCCTCGGGTACGCCGATCTTGCCGATGTCGTGGAGTAGGCCGGACAGCTTCACGGTGCGCATGTCGGCTTCGCTGCGGCCCAGCTCGCGAGCCAGCGCGACGGCCGCGGTGGCGACGCGCTCGGAGTGTCTGTGCGTGTACCCATCCTTGGCGTCGATGGTGGCGACCATCGCCCGCATAGTGTCGAAGAACAGCCGTTGAAATTGGTCGACCAGCTCGGCGCGATGCAGCGCCACACCAGCCTGACTGCCGATGTGGGCGAGCAGCTCCATGTCCGCCTCGGTGAAGCGACGTTCCGCGGCGCGCTTGTCGGCGTAGATCACCCCGCGGACGGCGCCGTCTGCGGTAATCGGTGCGCAGACAGCCGAGCGAATGTCCTGCGCCACGATGCTTTCGGCATCCTGATACCGACGGTCGGCGGCGGCGTTCTCGATGAGCACCGACACGCCGTTGTTCAGCACGTCGTTCGTCACCGTGCGGCTGACCCTGATCTCGGTCGTTGGCGACGAGGAGCCTCGCGTGCGCGCGACGGCCACCCGCAGATCGGTGTCGGCGCTGCCCGAGTTCCGGAGCAGGAGGGCGGTGCGGTCGGCGNCGAGCGTGCGCAGGATCGATTCGATGACACTCTCGAACACGCCGGCGACGTCGCGCGCGGTCGCCAGTGTCTGCGAGATCTGANACGCGGTTTCGAGCGTCNGGTGCGCGCGATACAACTCGTCGCGGGACGCGGTCATCTCGCGCGTCATCGTGCCTGGGCGCGGGGTCTCGACGACCTTGCGCAGCACCATCGACGATTCGCTGTCGGTCGCCGCGCCGGTCTCGTCGGGTGCGGACTGANCGAGGCACTGGAAGGTGGTCTTGCCAACCGTGAGACTGTCGCCGGGGCGCAACTCTCCGCGATCGAGCCGTTCGCCGTTGACGAAGGTCGAATTCAACGTGCCGAGGTCGATGATCGTCAGGTGCCCCGATTCGTTGGCCAGGCGGCAATGCTGCCGCGAGACTCCTTCGTCGGCGACGACGATGCTGCACTCGACCGAGCGTCCGATGGTCAGCCCGNCCCCGTCTTCAANGGCGAAGCNGCGACCNGTGNNCTGTCCATGCTGAATGACGAGCTCGAAGTCCATGCGGCGTCCACCCCAGTCAATCCATTATGGCCNGTNANCTGACNCCCGCAGCCTGGTGAGTTCACGTGGGGAAGCCAGCCTCTCGGCACGCGTGAAGCATGGTGGTTACACGTGAGGGAGGCAATTCTTCTCACCTCTCGTGAAAATTNCCAATGCGATCTGCCGGNTTNNCGNCNTCGNGNNCTTGAATCTGCCTGAATNGACGCATTTCTNCGCGGCATNGCAGTTGCAAAGCCGGNGGNGGATATTCGGCTCGGTGTAGNCGAGAACGGCGNTTCACTTNGGGGAAAGGGGCGACTGATGGTTCGATCGACGTGCTGGCTGGGAATGGGATTGGTCGTGGTGGCGCTCGGCGTCGTGTTGGCTCTGCCGGCNGCTGCGGTGGCCGNTGGAGCAGCAGACTCTGACCCGACGTTCACCAAGGACGTCGCGNCAATNTTGCAGCAGAAGTGCGAGGCGTGTCACCGACCGGGGTACATCGCTCCGATGTCGCTCGTGACCTACCAGGAGGTGCGCCCGTGGGCGCGGTCGATCAAGCAGCGTGTGTCCACGCGGCAGATGCCGCCCTGGCATGTCGACCCGGCTGTCGGCGTGCAGGNGTTCAAGAACGACCGCTCNTTGACCAACGAGGAGATCGACACGGTCGTNCGGTGGGTCGACGCGGGCGCGCCGCGTGGCAACCCGGAGGATATGCCCCCACCGATGGTGTTCGCCGATGACGATGTCTGGAACTACGCCGACTTCTTCGGTGGGCCGCCAGACGTGGTCGTCTACTCGACGCCCTACACGATGCCGGCGCTCGCCCAGGACCACTGGTGGCGTCCGGANGTGCCGATCGGTCTGACCGAGGACCGCTGGATCCGCGGCATCGAGATCCGCCCGACGACCGTGCCAGGTCGCAAGATCACTCACCACGCCTTGGCGCGCCTGCAGCAGGAAGAGGACGACGACGCGCTTGGCGCAGCCTCCGATATCGGCCCCGGCCTGCTCATGGAGTGGGCGGTTGGTAAGCAGGGCGAGATCATGCGCCCCAACAGCGGCAAGCTGCTGAANGCCGGCGCCAGCATCGTCTGGGACATTCACTATCACGCCGTCGGCGAGGAGATTACCGACACGGTGGAGCTCGGGCTCTATCTGTATCCGAAGGACGAAGTGCCCAAGTATCGCCAGGTGCTTGCCGCGTTCAGCACGTTCGAGGGTGGCCGCGAGTCGCTGTCGATTCCACCGAACAAGGTGACCGTCACCGAAGCGTTCCACGTGATGACGCAGAACGGCCGCATCGAGAACTTCCAGCCGCACCTGCATCTGCGGGGCCGCGGTATGCAGATGGAAGCGATTCTGCCGACGGGTGAGCGCCAGGTGTTGAGTCTGGTCAGCAAGTTCGACTTCAACTGGCACAACAATTACGTCTACGCCGACCACGCGGCGCCGCTCCTGCCCAAGGGCACGGTGCTGGCGTTCAAGGCCTGGTATGACAACACCGTCGGTCTGCGCGGCAACCCCGACCCAAACCAGTGGGTGGGCTGGGGCGACCGCACGGTTGACGAGATGGGCCATGCCTGGGTGAACGTGACGTATCTCGACGACGCCGACTACGAGGCCGCCGTGGCGGAACGCGAGGAAGTGCTCGCGTCGATGAACACCGGCGAGGAGTAGGCTGCACGCGCACCGACGACAGAACTGAGCGGGGCCGCATCCTCGGCGGAGCGGCTCCGGACTGCAGAACTCAACGAGAGGAGATTCCGATGCGCGCGAAGAAAGTGGTCGGTCTGGCAGCCCTTGCCACCGCAGCCCTCATGCTGGTCGGCACCGGCGCCGCGGCGCAGCAATTGCCGCTCGAGCCGCCCCACAAGGACTTTGGTCAGGCCGTGTGGCCGGTCTACGAGGGCTGGTATGACAACCCGGACGGCAGCTACACCTTTCTGATCGGGTACTTCAACCCGAATAGGGAACAGACGTTCGACCTTCCGGTGGGGGAGAGCAATTTCTTCTCGCCGGGCGAGCCCGACCGCGGACAGCCCACGCACTTCACCACAGTGCGTGGCTGGGCCGTGTTTGGCGTGCGGGTTGGCAAAGACTACGCGGACAAGGCGAAGCAGCTGACCTGGACGCTCGTCACCAACGACCAGACGACGTCGATTCCGATGCACACCGATCCGGGCTGGTATGTGGAGCCATTCGAGGATGCCGCCAACAAGAACCGGCCGCCGGCGCTCCAGTTCGAGCCGGGTGGTAAAGCGTTCGAGGGGCCGCCCGTCGATGGCGTCGCGTCCTCCTACACCGCCATGGTGTCCAAGCCGCTCACGGTGAAGATGTGGACGGACGACTTCAAGGGAGCCGGGTACGACGTGGCGTCGCCGCAGACCACCACGAGNGACCGTCCTCAGACCAATCGGCGCCGTCGCCCGGGTCTGGTGCTGCGGTGGATGAAGGTGCGTGGGCCCGGCGATGTGACGTTCGGCGAAGACCGTCAGACATTTCAGGAGTCGAAACAGACGCCCGAGAACGAGCTGACCTTCTCGGAGCCTGGCGAGTACATCGTGCGAGTGGAAGCGCTCGACGAAACCGGCTCGGGCGGTGGCGGATCGCAATGCTGCTGGACTTCGGCGTATATCCGGGTCAACGTCAGCACGCCGTCCAACACGACGGGGGAGTAGCGAGGCCTCGAGTGGCTCGGTAGCAAGGCCTCGTGGGGCCGTCGAGTAGCTCGGTAGCAAGGCCCTTTAGGGCCGTAGGGAACAGGATAACGGGTAACAGGTCGCGAGTCGGAAGGCTGGGGTTGTAATCGCTTCCAGCTTCGCCAACTAGGAATCCTGTTGCTCGTGGCGCCGGTCGGGNCGAGGGACCCCGGCCGGCGCGCTTTTCTTGGACGGGCGCCTCGGTCACCTGCGGGTCCGCCCGCTGTGTCTGATGCCGGTAGCAAGGCCCTTCAGGGCCGCCCTACACCGGCTATGATCGGCGGGACTGCCATGACCGGACCCGACCCTCGCCCGTCCGCACCCGCCACCGTGCGCCGCGCTCCCGAGGACGGAGACCAGCCTGGCGTGCTGCGGGTGTTTCAGTCGAAGTCTGAAACCAGAGCCTTCTACAACAAGATCAGCAAGGTCTACGACCTGCTGGCCGAACACAGCGAANNACCGGTGCGCCGGCTCGGTCTCGAGCATCTCGGGGTGCGCCCCGGGGAGACGGTGCTCGAGATTGGCTTCGGGACGGGGCATTGCCTTGCCGGCCTGGCTCGTGCCGCCGGGCCGAGCGGCCGGGCTCTTGGCGTCGATCTGGCCGACGAGATGGCGCGGACTGCCCGCGACCATGTGGCCGCTGCCAGGGTGTCCGGGCAGGTCCGTGTTGTGTGCAGCGACGGCGAGCGGTTGCCTTGGCGCGACGGCGTGATGGACGCTATCTTCATGAGTTTCACGCTCGAGTTGTTCGACACCCCGGCCATCTCGACCGTGCTGGTCGAATGCCGCCGCGTGCTGCGGCCGGGCGGCCGGCTGGTCGTGGTTGGCCTCTCGAAGGACGGCCCGCCCGGACTCGCCATGGAGGCGTTCCAGTGGACCCACCAGCACTTCCCGAATCTGCTCGATTGCCGGCCGATCTTTGTTGCCCGCGCGTGTGCAGCGGCCGGGTTATCGGTGCAGGAAGTCCTGCACCGGCGCATGTGGGTTCCGGTCGAGATCGTGCTCGCGACAAGAGAATGAGCGGAGCTTGCGACGGTCTCTCGCGATGGGCCAATCGATGTGCTACCTGTAGCACATGAGACAGCGTGGCATTCGGAAGGCGCGTCAGCATCTGTCGGCGCTCATCGAAGAAGTGCGGCGCGGACACGAGATCGTCATCACCGATCGTGGGCGGCCTGTGGTGCCCCTGGTGCCACCCTTGGCTGACGCCGGTAAACCGTTTCCCAAGTTATCGACGCTCAGGCGCCGAATGCCGGTGGTGACGCCCGTAGTGTCGCAGGCAGTCCTCGATGACCGCGACGACCGCATCTAGGCACACGGTGAAGGCGGGGCGACGGAGCAGCCGGACACCCGCGCAGGTAATGAGAACGTTTGGTCAACATAGTCAATAAATATATCTAGTCATAGATACTGGACATAAATGATATGCTGTCTGAATGAAGACGATGGGAGCGGCGAAGTTCAAGGAACAGTGCCTATCCGTGCTCGACCGGGTCGATCCCGATGGTGTCGTTATCACCAAACATGGAAAACCGGTGGCCAAGCTCATCCCGATTTCAGCCGAGAGTGCCGAGATGATCGGTGCACTCGAGGGAAAGTTGCGCATCAAGACCGAGATACTCTCGACCGGGCTGGCCTGGAATGCTGAATCTTGACACGCACGTCCTGATCTACGCCTTGGCGGGACAACTGACCGCCAAGGAGCAGCGACTCCTCGAATCAGATTCGTGGAGCATCTCATGCATATCGCTTTGGGAGATCTCGAAACTTGTCCAGCTCGGTCGTATTGAGGTGGACCTGGATGGGGCCGAGCTGACTCGACTACTGTCACGGGTACACACGTGGCCGCTCACGTTGGACATCTGCCGGTCCATTCACGATCTCGACTTCAAGGGTGATCCGGCAGATGAGATCATTGCCGCCACGAGTCTTGTGCACCGGGTGCCGCTGGTCACCAGAGATCGACAACTGAATCGGTCGCGGATTATCCCTCTGGCCAGATGAGGCAATCAAGTGCCGGTCTCGCTCGCTGGGCTTGGCGCCGACGCCATGAAAACAGCACGCGTGACGAAGCCATGATGAGACTCATTTGTTGTCTGTCTGCGGTGCTGGCGCTGATGTTGGGCGCGGGCGAGTCGGCTTTGGCGCAATCTCGACATCCCCTCCTAGTTCATGTGGGCTACGCGTATTCGGGGCTGAGTGAGCTCGAGCTCCAGAAGGTGCGGAGCGCATTTGGTCAGGATCTATTCTCGCTGGTCAATCAGCAGGAAAGCTCCGACGACTTCGTCCTCGGCTTCGCCCTTCAGTCCCGGGCGATCGGTACCGGCGAGAAGTTGCGTGTTCTGGCGAGTCTCGGAACCGGTCTCGAATCGCCAGGCACGAATGTCTATTTTGGTGGAGGCGTGCTGCTGTTCGACTCGCTGATTGTGACGGCAGGTGTTGTGTCTGGAAATACCATTGAAGGCGGGGATGAAATCGTCGAGGAGGTATTTGGCGGGGGAGGCACCCGTGACCTGACCCCCTGAGATCGTTCCAGCCCGAGGGGTAGAATTCGGGTATGACGACCAGGAGGCAGGATGCCACGGAAGCGATACAGCACCGAGCAGATCATC
>PBRZ01000042.1 GCA_002726085.1 Acidobacteriota bacterium | reverse complement strand
GGGCGAGATGTACAGGCAATACACCCTGTCGCCGGTGACATAGCTGTGCACCCACTGGATCTGCGTGCCGAGTTTGCGCAGCGCCGCGCGTGACGTCTTGGAAACGCTGGTCAACTCCTCCGCCGGCAAATTGCCGGCCCCCGGAATGTCTCGTTCAATCACGTACTTGGGCACAGCGTGACTCCCTATGTGTCGAAGCTCGATCGTCTCGTATAGATCGCGGGGAGGGCGAGGCGGTGCTCAACACCAATCGAGGAGCCCCCCCCTCGTCACAAGCAACGCATCTAGCGGGAATGCCGGCACAGTAAAAGACAAACCATGAACGCACCGTTCAGCGTGCCGGGATTCCGGCGGTAGCCTGCACTCCAGCCGTCCGCAGGGCGTCGCAGAGCGCGGCACGGTCGGCGACGCGCTGAAGGGGCTGGGCGCTTGCCGAGCGCTCGGCGTCGAACCCCGCTCTGGCTCGACCTCCGCCGGTCGGAGGCCCGTTCCAAAGCCCGTGCCAGACCGCCCGCAGGGTGACGCGTCCGAGAAGCCGCTATAGTACGAGGAGAGTGGCACCGGCACGCCAGCTGGGCCAGGCCGACGGAGGCTCGCGGACATGTACGAAACCATCGACTACGTCGTCGACGACCCGATCGCGACCATCACCCTCAATCGACCGGATCGGCTCAACGCGCTCACCGGCCAGATGCTGGCCGAGCTGCAACAGGCGGTGGCGGCGGCCGAAGCCGACGAGAGGGCCGTGGCGATACTGCTGACCGGCGCGGGGCGAGGCTTCTGCGCCGGGGCCGACATGGCCCGGCTACAAGCGACGAGCGAGGGCAAGACGCGCTCATCGGTCGAATGGAACAGCACGGACGAGAAGCCCGGCGACTTCGACATGATGGGTGAGGACTACCGCCTCGGGCATGTTTACCTGATGGCGGCACGCAAACCGATCGTCGCGGCGATCAACGGCCCCTGCGCCGGTTTGGGCTTCGTGATCGCGATGCTGTGCGACATCCGATTCGCGTCGGACCGCGCGGTGTTCACGACCGCGTTCGCCCAGCGCGGACTGGTGGCCGAGCATGGCATAAGCTGGATTCTGCCCCGGTTGATCGGACCGGCGCACGCGATGGACATCCTCTTGAGCGGGCGGAAATTCGACGGAGCCGAGGCGGAGCGGCTCGGCGTCGTGAACCGCACCATCGAACACGATCGGCTGCTCGAGCATGCCCGCGACTATCTCACCGCACTGGCCACCCATTCGGCGCCGCGTTCCCTGCAAACGATGAAACATCAGATATACAAGCATCTCGATGCGCCGATCGGGGACGCCATGCGAGAGTCGCAGCGTCTTATGGATGAGTGTCTGAAACGTGGCGATTTCAAGGAGGGCGTGGCGTCATATGTCGAAAAGCGTGCGCCGCGGTTCGAGCGGATCAAGGTATGACGCAGAGGCACAACGGCGGCCGTGACGACCGTATCCTGCTCGAAGGCCCGCAAAGTCGCATCCGCGACTTCTTTCTGGTGCTCCGGGCGACCAACGACTTTGTCAGAGGGTTCCGCCGACTCCACTTCGTCGGTCCCTGTGTCACCGTGTTCGGGTCAGCTCGGTTCACCGACGATCATCCCTACTACACGCTCGGGCGGGACATCGGCGCCGGGCTGAGCCGGCTCGGCTTCACNGTCATGACCGGCGGGGGCCCGGGGTTGATGGAGGCGGCCAACCGTGGCGCGAAGGAGGCTGGGGGCCGCTCGGTCGCNTGTAACNTCACNCTGCCCAGGGAAGAGGACCCGAACCCCTACCTCGATCACTCCGTCCGGGTACACCACTTCTTTGTCCGCAAGGTCCTGCTCTTCAAGTACTCCTATGCATTTGTTGCGCTGCCTGGTGGCTTCGGCACCATGGACGAGCTGTTCGAGGCGCTGACCCTCGTGCAGACCGGCAAGATCGACAGCTTCCCGATCGTCCTGATGGGCACCAGCTACTGGCGGCGCCTGCTCCACCTCATCCACCGTATGGAACACGAAGGCACGATCAGCGCCAACGACCGGCGGCTCTGGCTGGCGACCGACGACCTCGACGAGGCGCTCGCGCACATCAAAGCGCACACGATTGACCGATTCGGTCTGCTCGCACGCCGAATGCAGCGGCCGTCGCGGATGCTGGCCGAGCCGCGGATGGAGAGACCCCCCGGAGCCCGCACCGGACACTGACCAGACGCTGCCCATCTGGCCGCACGGCTGTCAGGGAAAGCAGGGTGTTGGCGTGGCGCTCACGCCCGTGGCCACGGGACGCTGGATCCCGTAAATGGTCAGGGTCAGCGCGGTCAGGGTCTCCGAGCTCCAGTTGATCCCGCCCGTCGCCGTGATCCTTGGCCCAGCTCGAAACGAGTCGAGACCGGACGCAAAGCCGCCGCTATTCAACGTCGGGTCGACCTGCCACAGCCAATAGCCACCGGATTCGGCTCCGGCGGCTCGATTGAAGATCCCCAGCGTAGTCTCCGCGTTGGCTGCACCCGAGGCTCGCCAGTGAATGTCGGTGAGACACAGCTCCTGGCCTTGTGGCACGACGTAGGGCGCCGTGGCCTTGGTGCCATCCGGACTCGCGGAGACAAGCCCGACGGCGTCGTTGACCAGAATGACATTCTGCCCTTCCGATTGCGTGCCTCCGGTCTGCGCATCGAGAACCGCCGAGAACCCGACGGCCAGGAACAGCCCCAACAGGGCTGGTTTGTTCACCTGCACAACGCACCTCCTTCGGAAAGACAATGACTGTGGCGCCAATTCTACTCTTCACAGCCAACAGCGGGAGTTGACCGCAATCTACCAGAGGAACTGTTTCTCTGGCTTCAACGCACGGACCCGGGAGCACCCCCAGCACGAGCGCCACGGTGAGCGGTGTCAATGTTCGCTGCTTATCCAGCGTCACCACGGTACCACCCAGGAGGGGCCTATCGCAGGTCTACCGCAACCAGGGTGTCGGTGTTCCGTGCGTAAAGGCGGCCGTCGGCCAGGGCGGGATAGGCGCGCACGACACCGGGAAGAATCTGGGCGCGCGCGACCGGGACGAACCGCTCGGGCGACGCCTCGGCAAGCATCAACTCGCCCGACTCACGCAGTATCACCAGACGGTCGCCAGCCAAAGTGATGGTGCCGCCGCCGAACCGGTCCTCGCTCCAGTGGACCGCGCCAGTCCGTAGATTCACTGCCCGCAGGCTGGGGCTGTACTCCTGACGACCGTGGTAGCCATAGAGCACGCCGTCACGGACCACGGCGGTGGCATAGTGATTCGACATGCTGTCGTCCCCGAGCCACTCGTCGACGAGCATCGCGCCGTCCACGCGTAGGAGCGCTGCACCGGTGCCGTAGCTCGCGGAAATAAACACCAGATCGTCACTGACCAGCGGTGTTGCCGCGTTCACCGAGGCGCCAAGACGCGAGCGCCAGCGCTTCTCGAATCGCACCTCTCCAGACTCGGGGTCGAGACCGACGAGTCCGGAGCGGGTGAAGAACAGCGCGTGACGCCGCCCGCCGAACGTCGCGCCAACCGGTGAGGAGTAGCTGGCCTCATCGGTCGTGGCGGTCCACAGCTCTGCTCCGGTGCCAGCGTCGAAGGCGACGATCCCGCCGTCTCGACCGCCCACGTTCGCGATGACTCGTCCCTCCTCCACGAGGGGCGAGCCGGCGGCACCGAAGAACCCCTTGCGCACGCCATACTGCGCATGCGTGTCCTCGCTCCAGATCCCGGCGCCGGTCTGCAGATCGACGGCGTGCAACTGACCTTGCGCGCCGAAGGTAAAGACACGACCATCCACCACGACCGGGACCGAACGCGGCCCTTCATCGAATCCGAAATCGTCCCGGTAGGTCGTGGGATAGTCATACCGCCAGAGGGTCTCCCCCGTGCCAACGGCGAACGCCTCCACGACCTCGCGCCCCTCGACACGATGAAACAGGATGAGGGNATCGCCGACCACGACCGGGCCGGCGAACCCGNCGCCCACCTGCCGCTCCCACAACGTGGTCGGGCCACCGTCGGACCAGCCACCGGCAACACTCGCGCCAGTGTAGGTGCCATCGCGTCGGGGTCCGAGAAACTGCGGCCAATCCTGCGCGACCAGCGTCACGTCGACAACCCAGACCGCCCAGGCAGCAATGACCAGCGCANGTCCACCGAGCGAGCATCGCGTCATCATCGGGTGAGGAAGTATATCGCGCGCCCCGGCACCGCGCTCGGCATGCTAGTGTAGGGGTGGCATGCGGATTCGAGCGACTCGGCCGATGACCGTCACACGGCGTCGTCTCACCAGGGGGGTTACGCTGCTTCTGGTGGCCGGGCTCCTGTCCGGCCTGGCGGCAAGCTCCAGCGCCCAGCGCTTTTTCAGCGAGGGCCGCATGCCACCGCGTTACCCGCCAAGCATGATGCCGGACCGCGACTTCGCGTTCTGCAAGCTGATGTATCGCAGCGTGCGATGGGAGGACCTGGGCATGGGCTGGGCGACCGACTATCCCTACGCCGGCATCAACCTGATGATCCGGTTTTCCGAGTTGACCACGGCGCAGGTCAGCACGGACGACCGCGGCGAACCGAACCACTGGGTCGTCGAGCTGACCGACAAGGANCTCTTCAACTGTCCGTTCATCATGGCGGCCGATGTCGGCACCATCGGACTGAGCAGCGACGAAGCGACGCAGCTCCGCGACTACCTACTCAAGGGCGGCTTCCTGTGGGTCGATGACTTCTGGGGGACACCGGCCTGGCAGCACTTCAGCGCCGAGATCGGTCGGGTGCTGCCACCGAGCGAGTATCCCATTCACGACCTGCCGCTGGACCATCCGATCTTTCGCACGCTGTCGTTCGTCGAGAAGGTGCCGCAGATCACCGCGATTCAGTTCTGGTGGCGCAGCGGCGGCACCACCTCCGAGCGCGGTTACGACAGCGCCGAGGCGCACCTGCGCGCCATCACCGACGAGAATGGCCGGATCCTGGTGCTGATGTCCCACAACACCGATGTCGCCGACGCCTGGGAGCGAGAGGGTGAGGACCCCAACTACTTCAAGCAGTTCTCTCCGGACGGCTACGGACTCGGGATCAACGTCCTGCTCTATGCGATGAGCCACTAGTCGGAGGCCTCCGACCAACGCGCCGCGCCGTCACCGCTCCCTCCACCCACCTGATGACTGACCAGGACGAGCCGACCTTCAGGGAGATTCTGCTCGAGAAGGCGGGCAGGTTCCCGTTCTTCAAATTGATTGGGCTCGAGATTCTCGACGCCGCACCGGGACGCTCGACGAGCCAGGTGACCTGGCGACCGGACCTGACGCAACCGGCCGGGTTGCTGCACGGCGGCGTGATCGCCACATTGATCGACACCGGTATTGCCTACTCGATGCTGCTGTGCGACGAGCTGCACGAGCTGCTGGACGGCGGCGGGTCGCTGGTCTCGGTCGATCTACGTGTGAAGTACTTGCGGCCCGTTTCCAAAGGCACGGTCATCTGCGAGTCCCGTGTCGTCCGGATGGGGCGGCGCGTGATCCACGCTGACGCCGTGGTGACCGATGATCAGGGCAAGGAGGTCGCCCGCGGCGATTCCATCTACACGCCGGTCACCCCGGAACAGATCCGCGGGGCCCGTGCGCCGTGAGTCGGCACACGACATGGAGATCTACGAGCGCGCGGCGGGCAGCGTGATGATTTTCGCCCTCCGGGGTCGTCTCACGCTGGAGTCATTTGGCCAGCTGAAGCAAAGGGTGCGAAACCTCGTCGAGCAGGGCGGACGGCAATTGGTGGTTGACCTCTCCGGCGTCAGCTACGTGGACAGCATCGGCGTCGCGGAACTCGTCCGGAGTCACGTCATCATGGGCAACCACGACGGACGGCTGGTCCTGGCGGCCATCCCTCCCCAGGTGGAGCAGCTCCTCGCGGTGACTCGCCTCGACCAGATCTTCGACAGGCATCACACACAGGCCGACGCGATCGAGAAGCTCACGCGAGCCGACATATAATCGATGCTGTTCAGCGAACCAATGAATCGGACGGACACGCATGAGCATGATGACTCGGACCCATCGGCTAAGCCTGATACTGCTGTTCGGACTTCTTACGGCGGCGCCACTCGCCTCTGGCGGGCAAGATGACGGCGGTGTGGGGATGGTCCGGCCGGAGGGCGAGGGCGAGCGCTACTGGCCCCGCTGGCGCGGACCGTCGGGCCAAGGAGTGGTCGAGGGCACCGGGTATCCCGATACCTGGTCGGACACGACCAACGTGTTGTGGAAGACATCCGTGCCGGGCAGCGGCCACTCGTCGCCGATCGTCTGGAACGACCGGATCTTCCTGACCACCTCACGGAACGGCGGCCAGCGCGTGTCAATTCTGTGCTTCCGCCGGTCCGACGGCACACTGCTGTGGGAAACGGACGCGCCCGAAGGCCGGGCAGAATACGTCCACGGCAAGAACAGCCCGGCGGCGGCCACGGCCACGACCGACGGCGAGCGGGTTTACGCCTCGTTCGGGAGCCGGGGGATGCTGGCGGTGGACTTCGACGGCAACATCGTCTGGCACCGCGACCTCGGCCGCATCGACAACTATCACGGACCTGCCGGGTCGCCACTGCTCTATCGCGACACGGTCATCATCTATCAGGACCAGAACGGCGGCGCGTTTGTCATCGCGCTCGATACGCGCACCGGCGAGACACGGTGGCGCACGGATCGTTCGGCCAGTGTCGGCTGGGGCACGCCGGTCGCGGTCACTGTCGGCGACCACGACGAGCTGATCGTCAGCAGCCAGCGTCAGGTGCAGTCCTACGATCCGGTGAGCGGCGAAGAACTGTGGAGCTGCGGGGGCAATCTGTTCGAGGTGATACCGACGCCGGTGGTCGGTCACGGCCTGATCTTCTGCGCCTCGGGCCGCGCCGGCCCGACACTCGCCATCAGACCCGGCGGCCGGGGTGACGTCTCCGACACCCACGTGGCGTGGAAAACGACCCGCGGCTCGCCGTTCGTACCGTCACCGGTGGTGTACGGCGACTATCTGTATCAGCTCAACGATATGTCCAGCATCATCACCTGTCTCGATGCCAGGACCGGTGAAACCGTCTGGCAAGAGCGGCTGGGCCGACCGCGTCGTGAAGGGATTTCCGCTTCGCCGGTGGTCGTCGACGACAAGCTGTTCGTCACCAATGACGATGGACAGACCTTCGTGCTCAAGACCGGCCCTGAATTCGAGCTGCTGCACACCAATGACATCGGCGCCCGCACGCTGGCCTCACCGGCTCTGGTAGACGGTATCTGGTATATCCGAACCAGCCAGGAGCTGATCGCCATCGGGAGCTGACGACCGGAAGGGCACGTCGACGCTGAACGGCGTCGCACGGGTTGACACGAGACCTAGAACGTTCTGCGAAGGCTGGCNGGGTGGGATTTCGCTTCTTCGATCACACNGCCGATATCGGCCTGGTGGTGAGCGCGCCCACCGTCTCCGCGTTGTTCGAGGAGGCGGCCGTCGCGTTGACCGCGGTGCTCTCCGGCTCGGCCCCTGTCGATCCGAGCGAGCGTGTGTCCGTCTCGCTGACCGCATGCTCGGTCGAGCAGCTGCTCGTGGACTGGCTCGTCGAGCTCCTCGGCAGGTTTGACATCGAGCTGTGGCTTACCGGCAGCGGGCAGCTCTTGGTCGAGCAGCGGGGCGACAGCTGGCACCTCGGTGGAGTCATCGCGGGTGCGTCGCTCGATCCCCGTGGCCAGACCGCCGCCTTACCGGTGAAGGGGATCACGTATCATCGACTCAGCGTCCGTCAGACGACAGATGGCTGGTGGGCCACCATCGTGTTGGATGTGTAGACGCGTGTCCCACCCAAGTGGCCCCGCTCATACAGGAGAGCGTCGCCACGCTGTCTTGCTCCCTACACGCCCATGACCAAGAAAGCTCTTCGTCTTGAACGGATTGATCGGTATCGCTGGCGGCTGCCGCGGCATGGCGGGATGCGGGTCGACGGTATCGTGTACGGCGACACCACGATGGCCGAAGACCTGCGCGACGACCCGAGCCTCGAGCAGCTTCGCAATGTCGCGCATCTGCCAGGCATCGTCGGCGTGTCACTGGCCATGCCCGATGTGCATTGGGGGTACGGCTTCCCGATCGGCGGTGTGGCGGCCACCCGTCTCGCAGATGGGGTGGTCTCGCCCGGCGGGGTCGGCTACGACATCAATTGAGGCGTCCGCCTCTTGCGCTCAGGTCTGAGCCGGACGGACGTCGCCCACCACCTCCCACACATCGTCGAGCGGATGTATCGGAACATCCCCTCCGGGGTGGGGGCACGTCGGCGCGACCTGCGCCTGTCCCCGAGCGACATGCGGGCTGTCCTCGAGCGCGGCGCTGCCTGGGCGGTGTCACGTGGCTATGGCTCCGAGGCCGAGCTCGAGCGGGTGGAGGAGGGGGGCTGTCTCGAGGGCGCCGACCCCGACCTGCTCTCGACACGAGCACTCGAGCGAGGTCGCCCGCAGCTGGGCACACTTGGGTCCGGAAACCACTTCGCGGAGCTGCAATATGTCGCCGAGATCTACGACGAGCCGGTGGCGACCGCCTTCGGGCTCCGGCTGGACCAGGTGACGTGCATGATTCACAGCGGCTCCCGTGGGCTGGGACACCAGGTGTGCCAGGACCATCTCCGGGTGATGCTCGACGCGAGCCGCACTTACGGGATCGCGCTCCCGGACCGCCAGCTCTGCTGCGCGCCGCTCGATTCGCCGGAGGGGCGCCGGTATCTGGCCGCCATGTCGGCGGCCGCGAACTTCGCTTTCGCGAACCGTCAGGTGATGACCCACTGGGTCCGCGAGAGCGTCTGCGAGGCGCTGCAAATCGCGCCGGAGGCTGCACGCGTGGACACCGTATACGACGTCTGTCACAACATCGCGAAGCTGGAGACCTTCGAGATCGACGGCCGTCCGGAGCGGCTCTGCGTTCACCGGAAAGGCGCAACCCGCGCGTATCCGCCCGGACACCCCGGTACGCCGGCGCCGTATCGCCATGTGGGTCAGCCGGTGCTCGTGCCCGGCGACATGGGCCGGTACTCGTATGTACTGGTTGGCACCGCGCGCGCGATGCGTGAAACGTTCGGATCCACCTGTCACGGCGCCGGACGGCGGATGAGCCGGAGGAAGGCGAAGCAAGCCGGCGACGCGCGCGTGCTGCTCGGAGAGCTACGCGACCGCGGCATCCACGTGCGCGCCGCCGGGTTGGCCACCGTGGCCGAAGAGCGACCGGAGGCCTACAAGGATGTTGCCGACGTGGTGCGCGTCGTGCACGAGGCCGGCGTGAGCACACGGGTCGCGCAGCTACGTCCGTTGGCGGTCATCAAGGGGTGAGGGGAGCCGAGACGCCCCGACCTGAGACTGCTCGATCCCAGGGGACGGTGGCCGCGAAGCGCTCCGCGCGACCCACCAGAGAATGGCGACAACCGCCAGCACCGAGACAACCAGCAGCCCGATTGAAATCCAGTTCCACATGCCGAGCACCGGGCGTTCCGTGGTCAGCGGCTGCTCGCGTGCCGCCTCGAGCAGTTGGTCCGCGCACCGCGGGCACTCCCGGCAGTGGTCGAGAACGCGTTGCGTCTTCTTGCGACCGAGCTTCTCCTGCGCCAGGTTGGTGAGATCGATCGGATCGGGGTGAGACATCGAGCTCATCCTTCGTGGGGCAAGGCTTCAGCCTTGCCTCGCAGGCATGAATGTGCCACAGAGGCAACTCAACTGAGCCCTGTGTCTAAAACGTCGCGATCGGGTTCAGGGGCGACCCGGTCCCACCGGTGACCGCAAGCGGTGCGGCGGTCAGCATGAACTCCCAGCGGTTCTGGCGAGCGGCCTCCTCGGCCACCGCCTCGAGGTCGAGATTGTCGAAGATCCGCACGCCCATCGCGACGAGCACCAGCTGGTGGATCGGCTGAGAGACGCCGTCCACGCCCGACGGGAGCGCGTCGTTGGTATAGTCGCTGCCGATCATCGCCACGTCCCGCGCTTTGAGCCACGGACCCACCGACGCGTGCAGCCCGGCCGCCTCCCGACCGGTTGCCCAGGGCCCCACCTCGGCGCGGCGGGCCCATCGACCGGCGCGCACGAGCAGGATGTCGCCCGGCTCGACCCGGACGCCGGCCTGTCGCTCCCACGCCTCCAGGTCCTCGACATAGATCGGGGTGCCCGGCTCGAGGTAATCGACCCCCTTGAGTCGCGCGATGTCCATCAGCACGCCCTTGGTCATGATGCCCTGCTTGGCATCGAGAATCGCGAGCTTGCCACAGCCTGCCTCGGATACGTCGTTCGCTCTTGTGAACCCGTTGTACATCACCCCCTCGTAGGCCATGTGGCACAGCGAGTCCATGTGGCTGTGAGCGTAGCCGTGATAGGCGATCGAATACCGGTCGCCCACGAAAGCCCGCGCGCGACCGACCCCCGTCATCTCGTGCTCGAACGGCGAGGTGGCGTCCGCGGCGCGCTCGGTCAGGTAGTTGTGCGACATCGAGACGGAGATGCCCTCGCGTACGAGCCCCGCCGCCTGCTTTCGTTTGTCGGGCGTAATCAGGTTGAGTGCCCCGAGCTGATCGTCGTCGCCCCACCGGCCCCAGTTCGACAGCTCGGTCATCCAACCCTCCACCATGGCTTGGCTGACGTCGTGGCTGGTCTGGGCCAGCACGTCGAGCCGCCCCTGACCGAGGACCATCACAATGCCGAGCGCGAGGACCGCGCCAACCATGCTGCGAGTGCGTAGACGGATCATGACTGGTCTCCCAGAGGGCTACGAGCCCTCGGTAATGCGATGGAGCGTGGACGCCGTCCGGATGATGCCCGCCCGGCCACCAGCTGTCCAGGGAAATCAGCTGGAACGACCGAGTAGAATGGCCGCGCTCGACGGATCACGCTGGGAGGTCAGACGGTATGAGAGCGCTTGCTGAAATTCAGGTCATCCCGATCGGAGTCGGCGTCTCGGTGCGCCGCGAGGTCATCCGCGCGCACGACGTCATCAGACAGACGGGACTGACGACCGAGCTCCACGCCTACGGCACCAATGTCGAAGGGGATCTCGACGCCATTCTCGACGCGGTCAAGGCGGTGCACGAGTCGCTCCACGCCGAAGGGACGACGCGGCTGACCACTGCCCTCAAGATCGGCACGCGGACCGACAAGCCGGTCAGCCTGGCTGCCAAGCTGTTCGACCCGCCATCGTCCTGACACGGCGGGCTGAGGTGCAGAAGAACCACTACAGGTGGTTTTCGGAGCGCGGCGCCCGGCTGGCCAGGCGCGGCTTTCTGCAAACGGGGCTTNGCCCCGAACCCCACGCGAACGCTACGCGGGGACCCGAAAGCCCCACTCCGCGTCCGCGGGGCGCGCACGTGCGCGCCCGNGCTGTGACCCCGGTAAACCGAAGCCGCGACGCCGGCCGTCGCGGGATGCCCCGCCCGAAAACCTAGCGATTGTTGAGCGACCAGTCATAGTCGAGAAAGCGGATACGGACCCTGCGGTTGCCGATGGCCTCGGCATCGGACGGCGTTGTGCCCATGCGAGACGCCACGAAATTGTGCAGGGACTGGCCGTTCTTGCTGAAATCGTCCCGATACCAGTCCATGACCGCAGACAGCTCGAGGCGAGTCTCAGTGGCGCTGTAGCGGTTTCGCCTGGTGTCGCGAAGAAACCGGCGTGTGTTGTCCTCGAGCTGCTCGTCCAGGCGAGCCGCTACATACGCCTCGGCACGCAGCGGCGGACACCCGGTGGCCGCGCAGTTCACGGCAAAGTGAATTCTGGGCTCGTCGAAGTCTTTCCGAATCATCCCGTGCTCGATGTCGTCGAGATGCCGCTCGTCTCCCAGCAACTGAAAGAACCGCTTCTTCCAGGGTGAGGAAAACCACCCACCGATGTCTTTGATTGACTTCACCGGCAAGTGGTCCAGGACCAGCTTGACGGTGAAACCGTTGTAGGCATTGATCAGGAAGGCCCGCCGCTGGTCCTCGGTCCACCCGGCAAACTCTTGGTGTGACACGCGCGACAAGCTCTCGAGATAGACACTGAGCTTGGCCTCCTCGTCCAGAAGGGCCCGATAGTCGACCTGACTGAGCCCGCCGTCGTTCGTCACGTGCTGCTGCAGGAGGTCGGTCCAGACGCTGTGTTCATGGTCAAATGCAACGGCCTGCACCCAGATGGCCGGCATGAGCAACAGGAGGACGAGCGCGGCCCAGCGTCCGATCACGCCCCGTCCTCCGAGAAGACGATGTCCCCGAAGAACGCGACACACTCGGTCCGGCTGTTGTCCGTGTCGGTCATCAGAGCCACCGCTGCCACGTTCGTGGGTTCGCCGCCAAACAACGCAGCGTAATCGGCCCGCACGTTCCGCACATGTCGTCCCCATGCCCGTCCGTTTCGCTCTGGTCCCGCCAGTGGCAGAACCTTGATGCGGCCAGTCAGATGCGAAGAGGGCTCTGCGTCGGGGTGCGACGTGGAATCGGCCACATACAGAATCGCATCTCCCGAAAACCCAGGCCCGAGCCTCCTGAAGAACGACAAGAGGCCTCCCGAGCGCTCGAAGATCACGAACAACCTCAGCGGAAAGTCGTCTGTGTCCGGTCGTCGCCAGCTCCCAGAGTAACAGTCGTCACGCGTCTTCCAGGACCAGTCCAAGTATGGGTGACGGCTAGGGTCGACGCTCACCTTCTTGAGCAGCGCCGAAGCCGATCTGCGGCTGTCAGCTTTCAGGACGACGCGTCCCTCGTCTTCGAAAAGGCCGTAGTCCGTTTCCTCGCCGACGCTGGGAAAACGCAGGAGCTCCCATCCCGGGGGAATGCCGGACGGCTCCAGGCGAGAAAAGAGGCCGACCTGCAGCTCCTCGCGCGGTGTCGCCGAGGCCACGGTCATCACCGCCATGACCTGCATGATACAGAGCGCGAACAGGCGTCTCATCGTCTGTCTCTTTTGACGCGCTCCGCTCAGGCGGGTTTCGTGCCGCGTGGACGCAGAGCGATTAGTGTTGGGCAGATCACTGAGCGGTCGCGGCTGAGGGACGCGGACCGACGCTAGTCGGCGTCATCGATACGGTAGAGACCATCCTGGCTGCGCAGGATGATCTCACCATCGATGATTGCCGGTGTCGCGATGAAGACCGCCTCTTCCAGGGTGTTGGTGGCCAACAGCTCGAACTCGGGACCCATCTTCACGACAAACACCTGGCCCTCTTCGCTCGACAGATAGAGCTTGCCGTTCGCGCCCACGGGCGAGGCTTTGAAATTGCTCGGCCCGGGCAGGCGCTGCCGATAGTGCACGGCTCCTGTCGCCGCGTCGAAATTGGTGAGGATGCCGCTATCGGTGAGAACGTAGAGCTGGCCGTCTGAAAGTACCGGCGACGGCGTGTAGGAATTCGACTGCTTGCTGTTCCAGACGACGGCGTCGGTGCCTGTCAGGTCGCCCTGTCCGCCCAACCGGATCGCCATGAGATTCGGGGCGATGAAGCCACTCATCACGAACACGAGATCGCCGTGCCGCACCGGGGCCGGGCTCTGGTTACGCCCAAGCCCGGCCGCTTCCCAGACCTGCTCGCCCGTCTCGTAGTCGTAGCTACGCACCTTCTCGGTGGCCGCGACGACGACCTGTGTCCGGCCCTCATGCTCGACCACGAGTGGCGGAGACCACGATGTGCTTTCGTCGCGAGCCACACGCCAGCGCTCTTCACCGGTCGCCGTGTCGAGCACGGCGAGGAAGGAATCCCCCTCATGGTCGAACTTCACGATCAGACGATCGTCATGCAGAACGAGCGGCGTCCCTTCACCGAACTGGAGAAACTTGCTCATCTGGCCCAGGTCCTTTGTCCAGATGAGATTGCCATCGAGATCGTAGCTATAGAGACCGCGCGAACCGAACGAGGCGTAAACGCGCTCACCATCGGTCACCGGCGAGCTCGACGCAAAACTGCCGTATTGCGAGTGAAATCCTTCGTGTGGTGTCGCCTCGACCGCCACGCGCTCCACAACACCTCACCCGTGGATCGGTCGATGCTGAGCAGCACGAACCGGTGCTCTGATTGGGGACCCGAGTCCCCATGCGGCGACCGCATCCCGCCCCGGCCTCGACCTGACGGAAACCGTCCCGCACCACCCCCGCCTGTGGGGTGCACGCCACCCCCGGCGCTCGGTCCTCGGCCTCGTGGCGACCCGTTTCGGTCGCTCCGAGCCTGGGAACCAACAGGCACGGCGGTGGTCACGAAGATCTGATTGCCCCAGACGACAGGGGCCGAGTGGCCTCGACCCGGAATCGCTGCGCGCCAGGTGACACCATCGCTGTCGCTCCAGGTGAGTGGCGCATCGCCCCTGGCCATGCCATTCTCGTCTGGTCCGCGCCATGACGGCCAGTCTTGGGCCATGGCCGAACTCGCAAGCGACCCCGAGCCAAGGAGCATCGTCACAACTACCGCGGTTCGCATGTTCATGGTCCTTCCCCGCCTCGAACGAGAAGAGCCCGCGCACAACGGGCCGGTCACATCTGTGTGACGCCTGTTCCAGTCGCGGCGTTTACCAGACCTCAGTGGGCTGGTCTCGAAACACCTCAGTGGCAGGACGACGCCGACGCGCCGGTAGAATGGACCGATGTCCGAGCTCTGCGACCTGACCGCGCGCGAGCTTGCCAGGCTGATTCACGGCAAGGAGGTGTCGGCGCGCGAGGTGATGACCGCGCATCTGGCACGCATCGACCGCGTCAACCCGGCCGTCAACGCGATCGTCACCCTCCTGCCGGAGGCTGCGCTCGAGGCGGCAGACACCGCGGATGTGGCGCTGGCACGGGGTGACGATCTCGGTCCGCTCCACGGCCTGCCGATCGCCCACAAGGACCTCTTTGTCACCGCCGGCATCCGCACCACTTTCGGGTCGTTGGCCTTCAGAGACCATGTCCCGGACGAGACCGCGCTCATCGTCGAACGTGAACGGCAGGCGGGCGCCATCACGATCGGCAAGACCAACACACCGGAGCTCGGGGCCGGGTCCCAGACCTTCAACGAGGTCTTCGGGGCCACCCGCAACCCCTACGACCTGACAAAGACATGCGGCGGCAGCAGCGGCGGGGCCGCGGTGGCACTCGCGACCGGCATGCTGCCCATCGCCGACGGAAGCGACCTGGGCGGCTCGCTGCGCAATCCGGCGAGCTTCTGCAACGTCGTGGGGCTGCGTGCCTCGCCAGGCCGTGTGCCCCGTTGGCCAAGCCCGGCACCCTGGTTCCCATTCAACATACATGGACCGATGGCACGCACCGTGGGCGACGCCGCGCTGCTCCTCGATGCGGTGGCTGGCCCCGACCCGGTGGCGCCGCTGTCGCTGGGGATTCCTGCCACCCGCTTCGCCAGCGCGTTGGACCGCGACTTCGATCGTACCCGGGTCGCCTGGAGCCCGGATCTCGGCGGGCTCCCGGTAGAAACCGCCGTGACCTCGGTCCTCGATCGACAGCGAACGACCTTCGAATCGCTCGGTTGTTTCACCGAAGACGCACACCCGGATCTGAGCGACAGCGACGACATCTTCACCACTTGGAGGGCCTGGTACTACGACCTGGCCTTCGCGCCGCTCCTGGTTCACCACCGACATCTGCTGAAGGACACGGTGATCTGGAACATAGAGGCCGGGCAGGCGCTCACCGGATCGCAGGTCGCCGACGCGGAGCGAAAACGGGCGGCGCTCTATCACCGGGTCCGTCGGTTCATGGAGCGATACGAGTTTCTGCTGCTCCCCGTCACTCAGGTCGTGCCATTCGACGTCGAGCAGCCGTATGTGACCCGCATCAACGACGAGGAGCTGCCGACCTATTTGGACTGGATGAAGTCCTGCTACCAGGTCAGCGTGACCGGGCTCCCGGCGGTGTCGGTACCCTGCGGATTCACCGACAGCGGGTTGCCCGTCGGCCTGCAGATCGTCGGGCGCCCATACGACGAGCTTGGTGTGCTTCAGCTCGCCAATGCGTTCGAACAGGCCACAGGTTTCTGGAAGCGACGGCCTAACGTCATCCATAGGAGTCAGGAGACAGGAGACGGGAGGCGGGAGGAAGTCTGACGGCTCCGCCGGCATTCGCCCCGAAAGCGACGGCCGGGGCCGCGCTGGAATCGTGGGGCTGGAAGTGATACAACCACCGCATGCGTCAGTTCACGAGCCTGTCCAGGCGGTTGGCGGCGGTCTGGCTTTCAGCCTCTCTCGCCGGCTACGTCGCCGCGCCCGTTGCCGCACAGGATGCCAGCGTCAACCCTGGCATCAACCGGAGCTACGAGAGCCCCGATCTCGAGCGGCTCCAGGCGTCGCTGGAGGGTGAACGCCGGGCGATCTATCAGTATCGGCACGCCATCGTGGCGGCGCTCGGCCTCCAAGAGGGCATGGCGGTTGCCGACATCGGATCCGGCACCGGATTCATTGCCCGGCTCATCGCGCACCAGGTCGGGTCCAACGGACGGGTCTACGCGATGGACATCGCGCAGGATCTGCTCGACCATGTGGTCTCGACTGCCGATGCCGATGGACTGAGCAACGTCGTACCGGTCCTCGGCGATCAGCACACGACCAACCTCCAACCCGATTCGGTCGAGCTAGCGCTCGTGTGCGACGTCTATCACCACTTCGAGTTTCCATCCGACTCGCTGGCCTCGATTCATCAGGCGCTGCGGGACGATGGACTGCTGGTCGTCGTCGACTTCGAGCGGGTCGTCGGCGTGAGCGCCGACTTCCAGCTGACCCATGTGCGCGCCGGCAAGGGCACGGTCACCGACGAGATCAAGAACACCGGGTTCGACTTTGTGAAAGAGATACCGTTGATACCAGACCAGTACTACCTGGTCTTTCGGAAGCGGTGAGGACCCGGGCGAATGGCCACGAAAACATCGCGCGTGGTGGTGTTCACGGCAGTCCTCTGCGCCGCCGCAGTGTCGGCGTGGGCTCAGGCCGATATCCAGACCGTCGAGTTCTTCAGCGAATCAGTCGAGCGCACCACGAAATACAACATCGTCCTCCCACGCAGCTACGAGTCGTCCGACCGGCGCTACCCGGTGCTGTATCTCCTGCACGGACTGAGTCAGAACTACCAGGCGTGGAGCCGACAGGGCGTGAGCTTCTACGCCCCCCTCTTCGACATGATTGTCGTCATGCCGGACGCCGGCAACTCCTGGTATGTCAACTGGGCGACGAGCGAGGGTGGGCAGAAGAACGACTGGGAAGACCACATCGTGCATGACGTCATCGGCCACGTCGACACCAACTACCGCACGATCGCGCGTCGGGAGGGCCGCGCCATCAACGGGTTGTCGATGGGCGGCTATGGCGGAATGATGCTTGGACTGCGGCACCCGGACCTCTTCGTCTCGATTGGCAGCCACAGCGGCGCGCTCGAGTATGCCCGCGGCAACGGAGAACGGATCCGCAACGGCGCCCCACCGCGTGGCCGACAGCGGTCCGGCCAAGACGGGGACGCGGCGCGCCGCCAACGGCCGAACCCTGAAATCGGCATCGACGGCTTCAGCAGCCAGGCGGCGCGTACGCCGCGGGGCGAAGCATTCGTCACCGCGGAGCAGGCGGAACGGTACGACCCGTTCACTCTGATCACCGAAGTGCGGCAAGATCAGCTCCCGCACATCTATATCGACTGTGGCACCGAAGACGGGCTGATCGACGCCGCCAAGGCGTTCGTCCAGGTGCTGCTGGCCAACGACATCCCGTTCGACTTCATGCAGATGCCGGGAGGGCACAACCCGAGCTTTTGGACGCAGGCAATCGGGCACTCGATGTCGATTCAATACGAGGTGATGCAGCGCGCACTGGGTCGCCGGCCAATCGCGGTGAGACGCTAGGAACGATCTGCACAGTGGCTAGAGGCTTCTGGCTTCAGCACGAGGAGATAACAGGCAAATGCGACTACATCAAGGAATCATCGTGACGGGCGTAGCAGTGCTGCTGGCCGCGGGGCTGGCATGGTTTGGACCGGGCGTCACCGCCCAGGTTGCGATCGACGGTGACGACATCGGCGGTGTCGTGCGCAGCGCCAGTGGACCGGAAGCCGGTGTCTGGGTCATTGCCGAAACGGATGACTTCAACACTCTCTATCGCAAGACCGTGGTAACCGGCAACGGGGGCCGCTATGTGGTACCCGACCTGCCGGACGCCCGGTACCGCGTCTGGGTTCGCGGTTACGGTTTGAAAGACTCCGAGCCGGTCACCGCCACACCTGGCACCACGCTCGATCTGCGGGCGGTGACAGCAGCCAACCCGCGCGAGGCAGCCCAGGTCTATCCCGCCAACTACTGGTATTCGCTGGTCGAGGTTCCGCCCAAGAGCGAGTTTCCGGGAACCGGCGAGAACGGCAACGGCATCTCGCCCGGCATGCGAAGCCAGGCGAACTGGATCGACGGGCTGAAGCAGGGGTGCCAGCTCTGCCATCAGCTCGGCAACCAGGCGACCCGCGAGGTGCTGAATCCCGCCGACTTCGACTCGACCGAGGCGGCCTGGGCCCATCGTGTCAAGGCGGGCCAGCGCGGAGCGCTGATGAGCGGAGGCCTGCGCCGGTTCGGCCCGGATCGCGCCGTGGCGATGTATGCCGACTGGACCGACCGGATCATGGCCGGTGAGGTGCCGCCCGCCCCGCCGCGGCCGCAGGGGCGCGAGCGCGACGTCGTGCTGACGATGTGGGAATGGGGTGGCCCGACCGGCTACATCCACGACGAGGTGGCGAGCGACAAGCGCGACCCACGTGTCAACGCCAACGGCCCGATCTACGGTGTGGAGTTCGCCAGCGACGGGCTCGTCTGGGTCGATCCAACGACGAACGAGGCGCGTCAGGTCACGATACCGGTGCGCGACACCCCCGGCGAGGGAGGTTTCCGGTCCTACATCGACCAGGAGAACCTCGAACCGTCGATCTACTGGGGCGACGAGCTCATCTGGGACAACCCGGGGAACCCGCACAACCCGATGATGGACGGGCAGGGGCGGGTCTGGATGACCCACCAGATTCGGGGACCGGGTAACCCGGCATGGTGCCAAGAGGGGTCGAGCAACCCGTACGCGCAGCACTACCCCCAGACGCGCGCGGCCCGTCACATCGCCTATTACGACCCCACAACCGAAGAGGTCGAGCTCATCGACACCTGCTTCAACACCCATCACCTGCAGTTCGGGTTCGAGGACAGCGAGCGGCTGTATCTCAGCTCGGTCGCCTCGGTCATCGGGTGGCTCGATGTCGACCTCTTCGAGGAGACCGGCGACGCGCAGGCGGCGCAGGGCTGGTGCCCGATCATCGTCGACACCAACGGCGACGGCCGGATTACCGAGTGGGTCGGCCGGGGCGACGCGGGCGACCCGACCAAGGACAAGGAGATGGGAGGCGGGTGGTACGGGATTGTGCCGGACCCGACCGAGGACCATGTCGTCTGGGCAGCCTCGGGTGGCGTGCCGGGACAGATCGCACGGCTCGATCTCGGCGCCAACCCGCCCGAGACCTGCATCGCCGAGTACTACCAGCCGCCGTTCGACAACCCGGATGCCCCGATTCAGGGCTACTCGCCCCGAGGCATCGACATCACGACCGACGGTATCGTCTGGACGGCACTGTCTGGGAGCGGCCACATGGCGAGCTTCGACCGCAGCAAGTGCGGTGTGTTGAATGGACCGACCGCGACGGGCCAGCACTGCCCCGAAGGGTGGTCGCTGTATGCGACCCCCGGACCCCAGATGAAGGGGGTCACCGACCACGGCAGCGCCGACTTCCATTATTACAGCTGGGTGGACCAGCACGGCACGCTCGGGCTCGGCGACAACGTCCCGATCGCGACCGGCAGCACGTCCGATTCGCTGCTGGCGTTTTTGCCCGACGAGGAGGAATACGTCGTTCTGCGAGTCCCGTATCCGCTGGGGTTCTATTCGCGCGGGATGGACGGGCGTATCGACGACCCGAGCGCCGGGTGGAAGGGTCGCGCCGTGTGGGCCGACTACGGCACCAACGCGGTCTGGCACAGTGAAGGCGGCAAGGGGACGCAGGGCAACCTGGTGAAGTTCCAAGTGCGCCCCGACCCGCTCGCGCATTAGCGATGGCGCCAGGAGGCAGGAGAAGCGGGAGGGCTTCGCCGGCTTGAGCTTCAGAAACGGCCTGCACGCGGCCCAAGGCTTCGCCACCGTGACGGCCTGGGAGGAGAAGACCCCTTCCGGGCCGTTTTCTTGTGGCGCGCACGGCACGCTTGACGCTGCGATGGGATGACTGTTCCTGCTGGAGTCGATAGAGCGGCCCCCGACCGCGACGACCTGGCGCTCGTCCTCGTGGGTGGCGGCGCCCGTGCCGCCTATCAGGTCGGGTTCCTCCGGTCCCTCATCAGACTGCATCCGGATCTACGGCTCCCCATCATCACCGGCACCTCCGCGGGCGCCATCAATGCCGCGTATCTGGCGGCTCACGCCGGGTCACTGAAGGAGGCGGTCGGTGAGCTCAGGCAGCTCTGGCGAACCCAGCGAGTCGATCACGTCTTTCGCGTCGACAACGTGTCGCTTCTGAGCCAACTCGCGCGATGGAGTATCAGACTGTTGTCTGGCGGCGGCGCGATCGCGCCGAACGTGCAGGGGTTGCTCGACACGGCGCCGCTCCGAGTGTTTCTGAACCGAACCCTGACCCCGTCACGAACAGGGGAAATCGGCGGAATCGCCGAGAACATCGCGGCCGGCCGGCTGCGGGCACTGGCCATCACCACCAGCAGCTACAGCACGGGCCAATCCGTGATCTGGGTGCAGGGCAGCGATATCCAGGGCTGGGAGCGTCCGAACCGCCGGAGTCGGAAGACCGCCATTACTGTCGATCACGTCATGGCCTCGTCGGCCCTCCCGCTGTTCTTCCCGGCCATCCGATTGGATGACGGGTGGTACGGGGATGGCGGCATCCGGATGATGACCCCATGCTCGCCCGCCATTCATCTGGGAGCGCGACGCATTATCGCCGTCTCGAACCGCTGTCGGAGCAGCATGGAGGATGCCGACAGGCCGTTGATCCAGGGGTATCCCCCCCCCGCGCAGATCGCCGGCCAGCTCGTTCAAGCGATGTTTCTCGACGACCTCGATCGGGATAGCTTGAACCTGGAGCGTCTGAACCGGCTGCTCGAAACGCTGCCACCGGAGAAACGTCAGGGACTCCGGCCGGTCGAGCTCGTCGTCATCCGCCCGTCACAGGACCTCGGCAGACTGTCGCGCCAGTTCGAGCCCCAGTTGCCAAAGCTGTTCCGTCACCTGACTCGGGGCCTCGGCTCGCGCGAGACGGCGAGCCCCGATCTGGTCAGTCTGCTCATGTTCCAACCGGACTACATCGCGCGTCTGATGGAAATCGGCGAGGCGGACGGCGCGGTGTTCTTCGCCCTCCGCACCGCGATGAAGACCGAGCAGAACGCGATCAACGCCGAGCAGGCCGTTGGCGGCCTTCTC
>PBRZ01000041.1 GCA_002726085.1 Acidobacteriota bacterium | reverse complement strand
GTCAGCATGTGATCGAGGTGCGGGCGCCACGTGGGCGGTTTGTGGACCGCCGGAGCTGGGATGCCGGAGCGACGGTCACGCTCGCCGCCGATCTTCGCCCGGCGTTTGCGATTGTGGAGGTCGCCGGGGCCAGCGATCCGGACGCTGACGGGCTGGCGACGCGCGTCGAGGCGGCGCTCGGCGCCACTCGCGGTCTGCTGCTCTTTGCGCCCACGCGTGGCGAACTCGAGGCGGCCGCCCAAGACCAGCGGCTCGCGGTGGGGTTGTCTGGTGCCGATGCCACCGTGATGCGCCGCCGTGATCTGGCTGGGGTGTGGACCCAGCGCCTGAACACGCAGGGAGTGGCCTGGCTCGAGTCGGTGCCCGGTGAGGCCGAGGCCTACGAGCTGTTCCTTCTCGCGAAAGACAGTGGCCAGCCGGATGTCGTCCAGCTTGCGATGGGTGATATCGGGTCAAGGGCCGCCGCGGAGCGTCGCCTGGGGACACCCACGCCACCAACCGTCCGGACGACGATCAACGCGTCGGTGGTTGACGTTGCGGGGGTCGTGGGCGCGGCGGTCATCCGTGTCGATGCCGGCGGCGTAGGTGAGGTGGCCGGACTTCGACCTGGCGACCTGATCGCTGGTGCGGCCGGCTCGGCGGTCACGTCTGCCTCCGATCTGGCTCGTGCCCTGGCAGACGCCGAGCCGGGTGGACAGCTGTCGCTCGATGTCCGGGGGGAGGATGGCATCGACCGCGCGACGGCGGTCCGGGTCGCGCTCGTCCCGGACACCATTCCGCTGGCCGACAGTGGTCTCCTCTACAACAGAGTCCTGCTGGATTTGCAGACGCGCGCCGAGATTGCCGACACCGACCTGATGCGCTCGGCGTCACGGCTCAGCCTGGCCATCGCGCACATGCGTCTCGAGAGCTGGGGCCTGGCTCTCAGCGCACTCGAGGCCGTTGTCCTGCCCGACGGAACCGGCGTGTCGGCAGCGACGGTCGACCATCTGATGGGGCTTTGTCTGAGGGCAATCGGGCAACTCGACGAGGCGCGTGCAGCGTTTCGCCGGGCGGTGGACGCTGGTGACGGGACCCTGTCAGTCGGCGGCCCGGCGGTCGCCCCGCTCGCCCAGCGCGCGCTCGACAGCCTCCCGTAGCTGACCTTTTCCCCAGCCTCGCGCGCGCGGACTGCGCCCGACACTGTGAACCGACGACGGATTCTGATTCTTGGCGGGGGCTTCGCCGGCGTCTACGCGGCGATGCGACTCGAGCAGCGTCTCAAGCGGCGGGACGACGTTGAGGTGTCTCTCGTCAGCCGCGACAACTACCTCGTCTTCCAGCCTCTCATCCCCGAGGTCGTGTCGGCAAGCATCGGACTCGTCGACACGATCGCACCGCTACGCCGTTTGTGCCCGCGGACACGCTTGTACACACGCGAGATCGATGGGATTGATCTGTCGGCTCGCACAGTGACATTGCGACCCGGCGCACGTCCGCGACCGCTCGTGCTCGAGTTCGACCAGCTCGTGATTGCACTGGGAAACATCCCCGCGCTCGGGGCATTGCCCGGAGTGCGCGAGCATGCGATGCCGTTCAAGTCGCTCGGCGATGCGCTGCATGTTCGCAACCACGTGCTGAACGTGCTCGAGGAGGCGTCGATCGAGCCGGACCCGGATGCCCGACGGGCCTTGATGACATTCATCGTCGCGGGCGGAGGCTTTTCCGGTGTCGAGCTGGGCGCCGAGCTGAACGATTTCGTCCGAGAGGTTGTGCGCGACTATCGGGGTCTCGAGCCCGCCGAGTTGCAGGTGGTGCTGCTGCACTCTGGCGATCGGATTCTGCCCGAGCTCGATGCCAGCCTCGGACGGTTTGCCCACCGGCTGCTGTCTGGGCGGAGTGTCGAGATCCGATTTGGGACGCGGCTGGCCAGCGCCACGGCCTCGGCGGCGTTGCTGTCCACCGGCGACCGGGTGGCTGCCCGGACGATCATCACGACCGTGCCGTCAGGTCCAAACCCGCTGCTGGAGACCCTAGGCGTAGAGTTGCAGCGCGGTCGCCTCCCGGTCGATCCGCATTTGGCGGTGCCGGAACTCGACGGGGTCTGGGCGCTGGGCGATTGCGCGGTGGTGACAGACCCCCGCACCAATCGTCCAGCCCCTCCGACAGCGCAGCACGCGATCCGGGAGGCCCGATGCGCGGCCGACAACATCGTCGCTGCGATCGACGGAGGGGAGCCGAGTCCGTTTTCCTTCTCCGCGCTCGGACAGCTGGCGTCGTTGGGACGCCGGTCCGCGGTGGCCCAGATCTTCGGCATCAAATTGTCCGGTCTGATCGCCTGGTGGCTCTGGCGGACCGTGTATCTGATGAAGCTACCCGGGTTCGACCGGAAGCTGCGGGTGGCGACTGACTGGGCGCTCGACCTTGTGCTCCGGCAGGACATCGTGCAGCTCAAGACCGACCGCACCAGCTCGATCGCAGCGGAGCACTTTCACGAGGGCGAGCACCTGGTTCGCCAGGGGGACTTCGGCGACTAGCTCTACGTGATCCGCAGGGGTCGTGTGGAAGTCTGTCAGGAGCGACCGGGACAGGCACCGGAACGGGTCGCCGTGCTCGAACCGGGTGACTACTTCGGGGAGACCGCGTTGCTCGAGGAAGTGCCGCGCAACTCGACGATTACGGCGCTGTCGGCCGTCGACGTCCTGACGATCGGCCGGTCTGATTTTCAGACCTTGCTTGTCACGTTTCCGGCACTCAGACCGGTGTTCGAGGACCTCGCGCGCGCCCGCCGTCGTCCGGGCAAGTCCGCCGGCGAGTCGGAGTAACTCGGGCTGCTAGTAGTTGCTGACAGTGGTGACGACCTGCAGGATGTCCTCTGTCTGCGGCAGAATCGCCTCCTCGAGGTCCGGGTGATACGCCACCGGACAATCGAGCGCGCCCACGCGCTTGACCGGTGCATCTAGATACTCGAAGAGCTCGTCGGCGATGCGCGCGGCCAACTCGGCCCCGAACCCGCAGGTCAACTGGTCCTCATGCGCAACCACCACGCGGCTGGTCCGAGAGACCGCCTCGGCGATGGCGGACCAGTCGTAGGGCGCCAGTGTGCGGAGGTCGATGACCATCACGCTGATGCCCTGCTGGGCAGCGCGCTCGGCCGCCAGCAGTGTCCGTTGCACGAGGGCGCCCCAGGTGATCACCGTGACATCCGTGCCCGTTCTCCGGATCCGCGCGCGTCCGAAGGGGATCTGGTGGTCCGGGCCGGCGTAGGCCGCCTTGTTGTAGGTTTGACGATACAGATGCTTGTGCTCGAGGAACAGGACCGGGTCGTCGCATCGGATCGCCGACCGGAGCAGACCGGCGGCGTCGGCGGCGTCGCTCGGGTAGGCGATGCGCAGACCGGGGCAGTGCGCGAAAATGCTCTCGCCGGACTGACTGTGGTAGAGCGAGCCGCCACGCAAGTACCCACCGATCGGCGCCCGGATCACGAGCGGACAGGAATAGGCGTTGTTCGACCGATAGCGCAGCATCGTCAGCTCGTCCCGGATCTGCATCATGGCTGGCCAGATGTAGTCGAAGAATTGGATCTCGACGACCGGCTTCAGTCCTCGCAGCGCCATGCCTATGGCACGACCGACGATGTTGGCCTCGGCGAGCGGTGAGTTGAACACCCGCTCACGTCCGTAGGCACGTTGCAGGCCCAGCGTCGCCTTGAATACGCCGCCCTTGCCTTGCACGGTGGACAACGCTTCTGCCCTGCTGCAATCCGCCACGTCTTCCCCGAACACGACGAGCTTCGGATTTCGCGCCATCTCGTCGGTCAGTGCACGATTAATGGCCGCGACCATCGTGATTGGCTTGCCCTCGGGAGTGCCCGGTACGTCGAATTCGTCCGAGGCCGGGTCCACGTCGGGCGAATAGACGTAGTCGAGCACGGTGGACCGATCAGGGGCCGTCGCCGCCACAGCCCGGTCGGCTGCGTCCCGGACCTCGTCGTCTACGTCGCGTGCGATTTGCGCCAGGGTGTCGTCGTCGACCAGCTGTTCGTCTTTCAGAAACGCCGAAAAGCGGGTGAGCGGGTCCCGCGCCCGGTCGTCGTCGCGCTCCGCTTCGCTCCGGTACTGCCGCTCGTCGTCCGACATCGAGTGCGAGTACAGCCGCACGACACTGGCTTTCACCACGACGGGACCACGTCCGCCGCGGGCATATGCGAGTGCGCGACGCATCGCGGCGTAGCTGGCCAGCGCGTCGGTTCCGTCCACGCTGATCACTTCGAGACCGGGAAACGCCGAAACCACCTGGGCGATGTCGCCACCGGGTGTCTGGATCTCGACCGGGACGGAGATGGCATAGCCGTTGTCCTCGATCAGGAATACGACCGGCAGACGTCTCGTGCAAGCGGTATTCAGAGACTCCCAGAACTCGCCCTCGCTGGTCGACCCGTCGCCGAGGGACACGCACACGACGTCGCCCTCTGAGCACGTGCCGGCCGGGTCGGCCACGTCCGGGAACCGCAGATAGAACTTGCACGCCTCGGCGCATCCGACCGCGTGAAGACACTGGGTGGCGCACGCGCTGGAGCCGGACACGAGATGCAGCTCCGGTTTGCTCCAGTGCGCCGGCATCTGTCGCCCGCCCGAAGTCGGATCCGTGTCGGCGCCGACCGCCGCAAGGAGCATCTCGTGTGGGGTCAGTCCCAGTGCCAGACACAAGGCTCGGTCGCGGTAATAGGGAAAGAACCAATCACGGTCCGGCTCGAGCTGCATTCCGGCTGCCACGAGGATTGCCTCGTGCCCCGCTCCGCTGATTTGGAAGAAGCTCTTGCTCTGATTCTTGAGCTGGATCTCCTTGTCGTCCAGACGGCGTGACAGTAGCATCGTGCGATACAGCTGGAGCAGCTCGTCACGCGACAGCCCTTCGTACTGGTGCGTTCGCGGCACGGTGTTCGCGCCGTCAGAGACCGTCGAACCCTTCATGATGCCTGAGTCCTGCGTGCCAGAGATGTTCCCGGCGTTCGGCGGATGGCCCGCATTGCGCATAGATTATATCGCACGGTGGTCGTTCACTACGACCCACAACCAGGCACTCGGTAACTTGTTGCTTCTAAAAGAGAAATCAACTCATGGATACGCTGTCGGCGCCAGCCGGTTCAGTAATTGGATGGGACGAGCTCGACCTGGAAAAGGTCACTGAGCTGATCTCGCGCAAGTTGGTCGCCGGTGACCGGCAGATGCTCGTCCAGGTCTATCTGAAACGCGGAGCGCTCGTTCCGCTTCACACGCACGAGAGCGAGCAGATGACCTACGTGCTCGACGGTATGCTGAAGGTCCGGGTCGATGGTGAGGAGGTCGTCGTGCGCGACGGCGAGGTTGTGCGAATTCCATCGGGTGTGCCGCATCAGACCGAGGCGCTTGCCGACACGTTCGAGCTCGACCTGTTCAGTCCCGTCCGGTCCGAGTGGCTACCCGGCGTGAGCGCCCGAACTCCGAAGCCCGAAGCCTGAAGCCACGGCGTTGGTACTCAGTGCACCCTCCCATTCCAGTCGTCGTTTCCGCCGGAGCCCCCGGGATGGACATCGAACTTCCGGCGCAGCCGGCCCATCTTCCAGCGAAGATACCGGTATTTGATCTCGGCCATCAGGCCAAATCGTCCGAACCGGGCCACGCCGCTTCCGCCGCCGCGTTTCAGATAGACATACCCGACGACGAGACCGCCGAGGTGCGCCATGTGCGCAACGCCGGCGCTGCGAGGCACGGAGAGAAACGTGATGGCCCCGATAATCATCACGAAATACTTCGCCGGCACAGGGAAGAGGAGGAACATCAGAATCGGCGTGTCGGGGTAATAGATCGCGAACGCCATAAGCAGTCCGTAGATGGCGCCAGATGCTCCGATGGTCACCGCGAGATACGTTGGTTCGCTGAACGCAAACGGCAGAAGTCCGGCGCCAATGGTCGCCACACCGGCGCCGATTCCGGTGATGAAGTAGTAACGCAGAAAGTAGGACGACCCCCACAGACGCTCGAGCTGAACGCCGAACATCCACAGGACGAGCATATTGAACAGGATGTGACTGAAGCCGCCGTGCAGAAACAGGTAGGTGAACGGCTGCCAGATTCGCAACCCCGTCAGCACCGCCTGAGGACGGAGTCCGAACAGGTCGATGAGCAGACGGCCCAGCGGTGGGATCAGCGTGCCGGCTACGAAGATGCCGACATTGGTCCAGATCAACATTTTCACGGCCGGGGTCATCATGCCCGGGCCGAACGAGAACTGGGAGGAGCCGAGACTGTAGGGGCGACGCATCTGAGCGCTATCGTACCACGAGGGCCTGGACGTCCCGGTGGAGACGGATCAGCGTGAACGGGTTCGGCTCAGACGCGTCTGGACCTGATGAACGGCCTGGTTGAACTCGGCGATGCCAAGCAGTCGCGCCATGGCGCCCAGGACCACCAGGCCAACGCTGATTTCGCTGCCAACCGTCAGCATCTGAATCCACAACCCGCTGTCGGGCCAGCGCGCCGCGAACCACTGGTCGGCCAGCCACACGGCCGCGCCCATCACCGTTGCGGCGACTGCGATCCGGACGAAGCAGTTGGCAATGGTGGCGCCGTCTAGACCGTCGAGCCGCCTTCCCAGGAGCGCGAGCAGCATCGCGGCGTTGCCCAGGGCGGCAATGGCCGTCCCCAGGGCAAGGCCCTGATAGCCGAGCACCCGGACCAGGATGAGGTTCAATACGATGTTGATCATGACGGTCCCGACGCTGACCAGGGCGGGAGTCAGGCTGGTGCCAAGCGCGTAGAAGCTGGGGACGGCGAGACGTACAGCAGAGTAGCCGACGATAGCTGGTGCATAGCAGGTAAGGGCAAGCGCTGTAGCCTGTGTGTCTGCCGGGGTGAATTCGCCGCGCTCGAAGATCAGACGGACGATTGGTTCCGCCAGGACGATCAGCCCGACCGTTGCCGGCACCATCAGCATCAGCATCAATCGGAGGCCGTGTGAGATGGTCCGCCGCATCTGGCGCAGGTCATCGAGCGCGGCATGTCGGGACAACACCGGCAGCGCGGCGGTCGCGATCGAGACGCCCAACACGCCGATTGGCAGATACATCAGCCGGAACGCGTAGGTGAGCCACGAGACTGCCCCGGTGCCCTGACCGGTGGCCAGGATCGTGTTGACGAGCAGGTTGACCTGCATCGCTCCGCCGGCGATCGTGCCGGGGCCCATCAGTCCCAGGATCTCCCTGAGGCCGCGGTCGGCCGGGTTCAGTCGGACCCGATACCGGAATCCCTCCCGTCGTAGCACCCAATACTGGGCGGCGATCTGGCCCACACCGCCCAACACCACGGCAAACGCGATCGCCATGATCGGTTCGAAACCGGCTCGCGGCATCAGTGGCACCAGCACGAAGGCGCTCAGGATGAGGCTGACGTTGAACATCGCCGGTGACAGCGCCGGCGCGAAAAACCGGTGTAGCGAGTTGAGCATCCCCATGCAGGCGGCTGCGACCGCGACCATGGTCAGAAACGGGAGCATCACGCGCGTCATCCTGATTGTCAGTTCGAGCTTGTCGGGTACCTCGCTGAAATCCCCTGCGAACAGCCGGGTCAACGGTTCGGCAAACACGACACCGGCTAGCACCAGGCTTCCGGTGATGACGATCAACGCGTTGATCAACTGTGTGCCCAGCCGCCAGGCTGCGTCGCGGCCCTCTGTGGTCAGCCGGCGTGTGAACGTCGGAATGAACGCGGCGCTCATCGTGCCTTCTGCGAAGAGATCGCGCATCAGATTGGGGATGCGGTAGGCGACGTAGAAGGCGTCCATCGCGTTGGTCGCGCCAAAGAAGTTGGCGAGCGCCTGGTCTCGCACGAGCCCGAGAACACGGCTGATCATCGTCGCCACGCCGACGACGGCGGCCGAGCGGGCCAGGCTTGCACCGGATGGCTTGGAGTTGGTCGATGGTGCGGTGGGCGGGCTCTCTTCTGCCTTCTGCTTTCTGACTTCTGACTCCTTGCGCATGCTGTGAAGGAAGCCAGCGTACCATAACGTCTGCGGCATGACCCGACGACGCCGGTTTTCACATTTACGCGACTCCGGGGTTATAGCGTCTGGCAGGCTGTCGAGGACGCTGATCCTGGGAGGGCCCGAGGCTGAGGGCGGAGGACCAGGCATGGAGGCTGTGTCTTGCGCGGAGCGAGGTTGAACTCTCTGAACCGTAATGACGACGACTCGAGGCGGGCGCCCTCCCGGAGATTTTGGCGAGCTGGTCGATAGGCACCAGACCGAGATCCTGCGCTACCTGCGCCGGCTCACGGACGACCCGACGGTGGCAGAAGACCTGTTCCAGGACACGTTTCTCCGGGCGTTCGGTCGGTTTTCCCGACTGCGATCCGATTCCAACCATCGCGCCTGGCTCTATCGCATCGCGACCAATCTGTTTCTCAACCACCGTCGCGCGCGCGGTCGCCGCCACGAGGTTGCCCTCACACCCGAACTGTCCAGCAACGGACCGTCCCCCGCGACCGCGCAGGACGGCTCATCGGCAGTTGCCGCCCTGCGCCTGGCAATTGGCCAACTGCCTCGGCGACAACGGGCGGCGTTCATTCAGCGTCAGCTGCACGGTCTCAGTTACCGTGACGTCGGTGCCGCGCTCGGGTGCACCGAGGCGGCGGCGCGGGCTAACGTCTACCAGGCGGTCCGCAGGCTACGCCGCGCACTTACGCCAGTCAGGAGGAGACCATGACCTGCGAAGCGTTTGGCAGGCAGCTCGACCGGCTGGTGACCGGCGACCTGCGTGAGTCGACCGCGAAGGCGATGCAACGGCACGCGACCGGCTGCGAAACGTGCGGTCTGGCCTGGGGCCGCGAGCACAGACTTCGGGGGATGCTGGCGGCCGTGGCCGCGAACGATGACGAGGCGGAGGCCATGATCGTCCGTCAAGCGCGCGTGCGGCTGCGATCGGCGTTCGACCGGGCCGGTCATCCGGTGATTCGGTTCGGCCGACTCCAGACACCTGTCGGAACCCTGTTTGTCGGGGCGACCGACAGGGGCGTCTGCGACGTCACGTTTGGTCAGTCTTCAGAGCGCCGCTATCGGGAGCGTCTGCTGCGGCGATCCCCGGAGGTCCACCGTGACGAAACGGGGCTAACCGCCGTGACGGAGGAGCTGACGGCGTATTTCGCGGGTGAGCTTACTCGGTTCTCGCTGCAGGTGGATCTCCGGCAGGTGACACCGTTTACGGCGCGGGTACTGCGGGAGACACGGAAAATCCGGTTTGGTCAGGTCACCAGCTATGGTGAGCTGGCCGCGCGTATCGGGTCACCTGGTGCGAGCCGCGCCGTCGGCGGCGCGCTCGGACGCAACCCGGTTCCGGTAATCATCCCCTGTCATCGCGTTATCGCGCAGGGCGGTCGGATCGGTGGGTTCACCGGAGGGTTGCCGACCAAGCGGGCCTTGCTTGGGCTCGAGGGGTACCGTGTGCCGCAGCCCACCGGCAAGCTCTTTTGAGCTGCTAGGGCCTGGGTATGGTGGTTACCGGCGTATCGTTGTTGCCTGGGGTGTCTGGTACGGGAGTCGTGGAGCCGAACTGTCCGGTCGGAAGGTCCACCACCGGCTGCAGTGGGTCGCTCGCTCTCCGTGACCTCCGCGGACGTGCAGTTGGCCCGCCGGGGAATGCCGGCTGGCTGGCAACCGGCTGTTGCGGTTCGTTGGCGTCGTCTGGTTGCTGGAGTAGCTGTTGCAGCTGGTCGAGCTGTTCCTGCTGCGCCGGGCTCACCGTGAATGACGTTCGACCCCGTGGAGCGTTGGGCATGACCCCGAGACGCTGCCCGACTGGACCGCTGGCATTCGGGGTGGAAGCACCGCCAGGCGCGGCGGCGGTTGCCCGGCGTGCGGCCGGCTTGCTGGTGGCCAGAATCAGGATCCGGTCGAAGCGGGAGACGCCATCGGTCATTGTCGCGCGGGGAGCCGCCAGGTAGCCGCTGGCCGTGCGCAGCAGTATTCGCAGGGCCCGGGTCTCCGGCACATCAACGAGCAGCAGGGTGACGGTCTCGCTGGCCAGCTCGTCGGCGTCGATTATGGCGGTGTTTCCGATCCGGCCCCATTCGGCGAGGATGTCGGTGACCAAGGCGTCCTGGGCGCGGATTGTGACGCGGCCGTCATGCATCGACAGCTCGAACTCGCTGGCTCCGGCCAGCGGCGCCGTCAGCGCCACCACGACCGACGCCGCGGCCACCCGCGCCCCAACCGTCCTGAATGCCGCGCAGACCATCCCCGGCAGTATACGACGGGCTCGTTTCGAATGACACTCCCACGCAGGCCGGTCCCCGGCGCTCCGGCAAGAGATCACTGAACACCCGAGGCGCGCCATCGGTGCACCTAGGCTCCCAATGCCCAAAGCCCAAGAACCGCAAGCGCGTCCGAGGCGGATGCCCCCTACGCGTCTTGCTTTCCCAGGGCGCGATGGTGGTCGATGATCATGGCCAGGGTTTCCGGCAGCTGGACACGCGGCTCGTAGCCGACCAGTTTCTGCGCCTTCGTCAGGTCTGGCACACGTCTGGGCATGTCCTCGAACCCGCTCTCATAGGCCTCCTCGTAAGGGACCGTGACGATCTCCGAGTTGCTCGCGGTCATGGTCTTTACGAGCTCGGCCAGCCCGCGGATGGTGATTTCGTGGTTGTTCCCGAGGTTGAACACTTCGCCGATCGCGCGTGGCTCGGCGACCAGAGCCATCATGCCCCGCACCACGTCACCGACGTAGCCAAAACTGCGCGACTGGGTCCCGGTGCCGAAGACCGTGATTGCGTCACCGGCCAGCGCCTGTCGTACGAAGTTCGGAACCACCATGCCGTACCTGCCTGTCTGACGCGGTCCGACCGTGTTGAACAGCCGCAGCACGATGACCGGTAGCTTCCGCTCTTTCCAGTAGGCGAGGGCAAGAAACTCATCGATCGCCTTGCTGCACGCATAGGCCCACCGGTGTTGATGCGTGGAGCCCAACATCAGGTCGGCGTCCTCGTGGAACGGGAGCGCGGTGCTCTTCCCGTAGACTTCGGACGTCGAGGCGACGACCACCAGCTTGCGTTTCTTCGCGGCGTGCTTCAGCACGACTTCCGTGCCAGTCACGTTGGTCTCGATGGTGTGGACCGGCGCCTCGACGATGAGCTGGACGCCCACGGCCGCCGCCAGATGGAACACGACATCGCACCGGTCGACGTGCTCCGCCAGCACCGGCTCATTGGTGATCGTGTCGATGGCGTAGTCGAATCGGGCGTGGGGCTTGAGCGGTTCGATGTTGTCGATCGATCCAGTGGACAGATTGTCGAGGACGAACACGTCATGTCCGGCATCGAGCAGCGACGCGGCGAGGTGGGAGCCGATGAAGCCGGCTCCGCCAGTGATCAGTGTTCTCATGAAGGCGTACCGGTACTGTCGGGCTTCTGACTGCTGACTGTTGATTTCGTGGGCATGTTCTCTACGTCGCGAACCGGAAGTTGATGACGTCGCCGTCCTGCACTTCGTAGTCCTTGCCTTCCAGCCGCACTTCTCCGTGCTCGCGGCACGCCACGAGGGAGCCGTCTCTGGCTGTCAGGGCGTCGTAGTGCACCACCTCGGCACGGATGAACCCGCGAGAGATATCGCTGTGGATCTGACCGGCTGCATCCTGTGCGGACATGCCGCGCGGCACTGACCAGGCACGACATTCGTCCTTGCCCGTGGTGAAGAACGAGATGTAACCGAGCAGATGATAGCTTGCCCGGATCACCCGGTCGAGTCCAGAGTCGGTCAGTCCGAGGTCGGCGAGAAACAGCGCCCGATCGTCGGCGGCGAGCTCTGCGATCTCCAGCTCGATTTTGGCGCAGACCGGCACCGCCTGGGTGGCTGCGCCTGACAGGAACTCGGACAGCCCGGCCCGTTCGATCGCGCTCGTCGAGTCGGCGACATCCGTTTCGTCGAGGTTCAAGATGACGAGCACCGGTTTGGCAGAGAGGAAGCTGAAGCCGCGAAGCCTCCGCGTGTCGTCGGTGTCCAGCGATAGCGCCCGCAGCGGCCGGCCTTCCTCCAAAGCGGTCCGGCACAGTTCAATCAGCCGAGCCTCCCCTTCCAGCTCACGACTCTTGCCCTTCTTGGCGTCCTGTCGAATCCGCTCGAGACGCCGCTCGGCCACGCCGAGGTCGGCCAAAATCAGCTCATCCTCCATTTGCGTGGCGTCGCGTGCCGGGTCCACTCCGCCGGCCGCGTGTGGCACCGTGTCGTCCGCGAACATCCGGAGCACGTGGAGCAGAGCGTCGGCATTGCGGAAGGCGGTCACGTCGATGAGGGAGCGGGTACCGTCGTGTCCGGCGAGCTGGGCAATTTCGACGGTGGCCGGCACTCGGCGTTGGGGCTCGAAGAGTTCGGTCAGACGATCCAGGCGTGGGTCGGGAACCTGGGCGACACCGACGAGCGCCTCTTGACGACCGCCGGTCTGGCCGAGCGGAACGCTCGCTCGACTCAGCAGTCTGAACAGCGTCGACTTTCCGGTCGAAGGGAACCCGATCAGGGCGGCGCGCAGCATGCTCTACCAGGCGGTTGGCGCCGCTTCGCGTCCGAGTTTCGGCGAAGTGCCGGTCGCGAGATTCCCACCACTGCCCACAACGACGCTACCGGCGGCGAAGAATAGATGCAAATCGTTGATTTGACAGTTTTTGTCTGTTGACACGGAGCCGGCCGCCTTTTACTATCGCAGTGGATTTTATTGGAATTAGTTGGAGTAATAGGGTGCTACGGGGAAATCTCTCGGCCAAAATCGACGACAAGGGACGCCTGAAGATCCCTACTCGGTTCCGAGCTGCGATTGAAGACCGATACGGGGCACAGCTGTTCGTCACCAGCCTGACCGGCGATCGCGTGCTCATCTACCCGATGCCGGTCTGGATGGAGATCGAGCGCAAGCTCGCGCAGGTTCCCTCCACGCTTCCCGCCCGCGCCAAATACTTCGACCGGGTCAACTATTTCGGACAACCGGGGGAGTTCGATAAGCAGGGCCGGGTGTCCATTCACGCGCGCCTTCGAGACGAAGCGGCGATGGTAGGAGAAGTCGACGTCTTCGGTCAATACGATCATCTCGATATCTGGAATCACGAGCGCTTCACGAAACGGCTCGACGGCGATCCGTTCACCGACGACGACGCGCGTGCGCTTGCCGATCACGGCATGTGAGCCACGATGATTCTACACGAGCCGGTTCTGCGGGTGGAGACGGTCGAGCAGCTCGCACCGGCGGGGCGAGGGCTCATAGTCGACTGCACCGTCGGGACCGGTGGACACACCGCGGCCTTGCTCGAAGCCGGCGCGACACGCGTGCTCGGTCTCGACCGGGACGCGGAAGTGCTCCCCCTGGCGCGTGAGCGGCTGGCGGTCTGGAAGGACCGCGTGGAACTGGTACACGCCGATTATCGGCATCTCGACGCGGTGCTCGAGCGGCGCGGTATCGACCAGATCGACGGCGCGCTCGCCGACCTCGGACATTCTTCGGTCCAGCTCGACGCCGAGGGACGTGGATTCAGCTTTCGCCGCCCCGATCCGCTCGACATGCGCATGGACCGGTCACAGGGTCAGACGCTCATCGAGCTGCTCGACGACGTCACGCCCACCACCCTGGCGGACGTGATCTTCGAGTACGGCGAGGAGCGGCATTCGCGCCGGATCGCACGGGCAATCGTGGCTGCCCGTGACCGCAGCGACCTGTCGACGACCGCCGATCTGGCCGCCGTCATCCGACGGTCGGTGCCCTATCGGGGCCACTCGCGCATCCACCCGGCCACCCGGACGTTTCAGGCGCTTCGGATCTGGGTCAACCACGAGCTGGACGGGCTCGACGAATTTCTGCGCACGGTGGCGCGGCGTCTGAAGACAGGGACGAGGCTGGCGGTCATCAGCTTTCATTCCCTCGAGGACCGGATCGTGAAGTACACGCTGCGTGAGCTCGAACGGGGTGGCGAGCTCGCCATGCGCGTGCTGACCCGCAAGCCGATTCGCCCCGGGCGGGACGAGGTCGTCCGCAATCCGCGAGCGCGGTCAGCCAAGTTGCGTGCAGCCGAGAGGGTGTCATGAGTCCACTCGACCTGGAGTACGACATCAAGCGGGACATACCCAACAACCCGATCGTGCGGGAGATCGACAAGACGCGGCAGCGTGAGCTCTGGCGGTCGCTTGCCATCGGGGTCTGTCTCGTGGCGGTGTTGCTGTTTTCGGCCTGGCAACACTATGAGCTGCTTCGCCACGGATATGAGGTCGAGCTCATGGAGCAGGAGCGGGCACGCGAGATCGAGCTGAACCGGCATTTGCGGCTCGAGATCGAGACGCTGCGGTCCCCCCGCCTGATTGAGCAGATTGCAATAGAGGAGCTGAACCTCGTGGCGCCAACCCCAGCCGAAGCGCACGTCATCGAGCGGTTCGTCCCGGCGGACCAGCCAGACCGCTCGGTGGTCGTGTCACGCGATGCTGCGTCGCAGGGGGGACAACGGCCGTAGGCCGATCGAGACGACGATGGCAGTGACACGCCGCACTTCGGACCACTGGCGCGACGTCATGCGACGCCGACTGCTGGTGACCACCGCCGTGATGGCGCTCTGGGGGATCGCGATCGAGGCTCGCCTCGTGCACCTGCAGGTGGTGCGCTACAACGAGTTCGTCGCGCGCGCCGAGCGCCAGCGTTCGCGCTCGATCGATACCAATCCCAAGCGCGGCGAGATCCTCGACCGGGAAGGCCGGGTCCTGGCCTACAGCGTCGATGCCGACACCGTTGTGGCGTTCCCGGTCGATGTCGACGACCCGGTCGAGACCGCCCGGCAGCTGTGTGAGGTGCTCGGGTGCGACTCGGAGCGACGTGACCTCATTGAGACCCGACTTGGCCGGTCGGACCAGTTCGCTTACATACAGCGGCATGTCTCGGTGAGCGCGGCCGGCCGGATACGGGAGCTCGACCTGCAGGGGATCGGGCTCGTCAAGGAAAATCGCCGCTTTTATCCCAACAAGGAGCTGGCGGCTCATTTGATCGGCTACGTCGGGATCGACAACCAGGGGTTGCATGGCCTCGAGTCCAGCTACGATGAGGAGGTCAGCGGACGGCCGGGCAAGGTGCTGTTCCAGACCGACGCCCACAACCGCGCATTCAGCCGGGTCGAGCGCCCTCCAACGGCGGGTGCGTCTCTCGAGCTGACCATCGACAAGTACATCCAGTACATCGCCGAGCGGGAGCTCCGCGCCGCGGTACGCGAGCATGGCGCGGAGGGTGGCAGCGTCGTCATCATGGACCCGGCGAGTGGTGAGATCCTNGCCCTGGCAAACGAGCCCCAGTTCAATCCCAACGCCTATTCGCTGTCGGACGCAGACGCAAGACGGAACCGCGCGACTCAGGACGTCTACCAGCCTGGGTCCACTTTCAAGATCGTCACCGCCTCGGCGGCGCTCGAGGAGGGAGTGTTTCGCCCTGACCAGCTAATCGACACGAGCCCGGGCGTGGTCTACTTTTCCGGCTCCTCCCGCCCAATTCGGGAATTCGGCAACCGCGACTACGGCGTCCTGTCGCTTACAGACATTCTGGTGAAGTCGAGCAACGTCGGTGCCAGCAAGATCGGCGTCGAGCTCGGTCCGGAGAGGCTCGGCCTGTATGTCCGACGGTTCGGTTTCGGGCAGGCAATCTCCGGGGACTTCGTCGGGCAGAGCCGCGGGATCGTGCCTCCGACCGCTGGGCTACGTGACAGCGACCTGGCCAGGGTGTCGATCGGCTACACCATCGCGGTGACGCCGCTGCAGATGGCAGCGGCGATGAACGCCGTCGCCAACGGCGGCGATCTTCTCGAGCCGCGGCTGGTCCGTGCACTCCTCAGCGAGACGGGTCGCCTCGAGATGCCGCGGCGCGTGATTCGGCGCGCGATCATGCCCGAGACGGTCGCCACCTTGACGCGTATTCTCGAAGACGTGGTCTCTCGCGGGACCGCGCGGGCCGCTCAGCTCACCGGCTACACGGTGGCTGGCAAGACCGGTACGACGGAGAAGCTCGTCGACGGCCGCTACTCCGACACCCGCAACGTCGCGTCGTTCGCCGGGTTCGTCCCGTCCACCCAACCGGAGCTGACCATCCTCGTCGTAATTGACGACGTGGCGCTTGGCGGCGGTGCCGCGGCGGCGCCGGTGTTTCAGCGGGTCGCCGAGGCCACGCTCCGTCATCTCGGCGTACCGGCCAACGTGGACGGTCCGCCGCCGATCCTGGTTCAGGATGCCCGCCCACCGTCACTCGCGCGGCTTGCATCGGTGCGCCTACCCGCGCCGCTCGCGGCCCCGGGGCCGACCGGTTCCCAGAGCGGTCTGATGCCGGACCTGCAAGGGCTCAGTGCGCGAGCGGCGCTCGAAATCGCAACCGACCTCGGTCTGACGACAGAGATGAGCGGGCGGGGGGCCGTTATCAGCCAGACACCTGAGGCAGGCAGAGCAATCGGGCGAGGACAGATCGTCACTCTGCGGCTCGGGCGCTCGGGCCGGGCCGGTACCAGCTCCANGGTGGGGCCATGACGGTCGGGGACCTCATACCGCGCCTGTCCGGCGTCATTGCGCCCACGGAGGCTCTCGGCATTGGACCAGATGTTCGGGACCGGACGGTGACGACGATCGCCCACGACTCGCGTCGCGTGACGGAAGGCGCGCTCTTCGTGGCCGTCAGTGGGCAGCGCTTCGACGGGGCGGCGTTTGCCGCCGACGCGGTGGCACGTGGAGCGGTTCTGGTCGTGTCCGCGTCCCCGCCACCGGCCGAGGCACGGGTGCCCTGGNTTGAGGTGGAGGACGCACGTCACGCGCTGGCGGAGCTGTCCGCTACCTTCTACGGCGACCCCAGCCACGAACTGAGCGTGGTCGGTGTCACAGGCACCAACGGCAAGACCACCACGACCTTTCTGCTGGCGGCGATCTTCGATGCCGCCGGGTGGCGGTGCGGCCGGATCGGGTCGGTGGGCTACGACACCGGTGCGGCGGTGCGGGACGCGGAGCGTACGACCCCAGAGGCGCCTGAGGTGCAGGCGCTGCTGCGCGAGATGGTCGAGCACCGGCGCACGGTGTGCGCGATGGAGGTGTCTTCGCACGCCCTCGCGATGCGGCGCGTGGAGCACACCCGGTTCGCCGCCGCGGTGTTCTCGAACCTCACTCGCGATCACCTCGACTATCACCCTGACATGGGGCACTACTTCGGTATGAAGCGGCGCCTGTTCGACATGTTGCCGGTAGGGGCGCCGGCCATTATCAACACCGATGACGAGTATGGACGGCAGCTTGCCGGGAACGTCGGCCATCCGGTCACCTATGGGATAGACCGGGCGGCAGACGTGACGCCTGAGCGGATCAGTTCGTCGCTCTCCGGCNCGTCGTTCGACGTGCGCACGCCGCGTGGCCGTCTGCAACTTCGTTGCTCGCTGCCGGGCCGGCTCAACGTCTACAACGTGTTGGCGGCGGTGTCGACGGCGGTCGCGCTCGACGTGCCGTTTCAGGCGATCGAGCAGGGGGTGGCCGATCTGACAGGCGTGCCCGGTCGATTCGAGGTGGTGTCCACACCGGATGACGAGGTGAGTGTGGTCGTCGACTACGCCCACACCGACGACGCGCTGAGGGCGCTGCTTGGGGCGGCGCGCGAGCTGTGCGGCGGACGAATCATCACGGTGTTCGGCTGTGGCGGAGACCGTGACGCGGCCAAGCGCCCGCTGATGGGGGCCGTAGCGGCTCGTCTGAGCGATCTGCTGGTGGTGACCTCGGACAACCCGAGGTCCGAGGATCCCGACGTCATCATTGGCGAGATTCGCCGGGGAATCGAATCGTCCACGACGACCGGCATGCGGCCGCCGCATTTCGGGATCGCCGACCGCGGCGAGGCGATCGGGCGTGCCATCGACGAGGCGGAACCGGGTGATGCAGTTGCTATTGCCGGTAAGGGGCATGAGACCCACCAGGTGGTCGGCGATGAGCGACTCCCGTTCGATGACCGGGTCGTGGCCCGGGCGGCGCTCGCCCGGCGGCG
>PBRZ01000040.1 GCA_002726085.1 Acidobacteriota bacterium | reverse complement strand
ACGCGCGAGCACGTTGCCGTTCTTGTCGTGGATCGTTAAGCGGGGGCCGATGTCGGTCCCGGTGTCGTTGGAGCCGATGCCGCCGAAGTACTCGCCCACGTATGCGACTTCGCTGTCCTGCCCCGCCGAGCTCAGGTGCACCGCCGCTGACCGCGACAGGTTCACCCACTGCGCCTCGAAGACGCCGTCGGAGCTGAAGACCTGAATCCGATGGTTCTCGCGGTCGGCCACGTAGACCCAGCCCTCGCTGTCAGTGTCGATGTTGTGGACGATGTTGAATTGCCCCTCGGATGTGCCAGATTCGCCCCACGACAAGATGTGCTTGCCGTCGGCGTCGTACTTGTGGACTCGGGCGTTGGAGTAGCCGTCGGCGACGTAGATGTCGCCGTTGCGATTGTCGATGGCGACCTGTGTCGGCGCGCTGAACGGCCGGCCGCTCATCTTGGGCGCCGGCTGGCCGGGCGTTCCTAGCGTCATCAGCACTTCGCCCTCGGGAGTCATCTTGCGAACCGTGCTGTCCCCGTTGTCCACGCAGTAGATCGAGTCGTCGGGACCGGCCGTGACGCCGTGCGGATTCTTGAAGATGTCGGCGCCCCAGCTCGTGAGGACGTTGCCGTCCGTGTCGTAAACAACCATCGGGCTCGTGCCTCGGTTGTAGACGTAGACCCTGTCCTTAGAATCCACGGCCACGTCAGCCGCCTCTTTGTAGACCCATCCGTCGGGCAATTTGCCCCAGTTCTCGCCGGACACTTCATACGTGAACGATCCTTCTCCGAGCCTAACCATGTAGTCCTCCCGAGTTGTTTGTTCGATTTCGTGTTGAGATGTAGAGGGGCGGTGGCTGAACAGACGGCTTGTCAGCCGACTTCAGGCGCCGCGAACGTCAACGCGGCAGCCGGGTTGTGCACCATGATCTTCTCGATCGACTCTTCGGTAAACCCTTTCACCCGCATCCTTGGCACGATCTGCGCCAGAATGTAGAAGTAGCCGTGGCCGCCGTACTTCAGCAGCCGATGCTTCGTGCAGATGTCGTGAGCGATCACGATCCTGTCGCCGTAGCCTTTCGAGATCAGCCACGCGATGTCGTTCAGCTTCGTGTCGTCGTTGGGATGGTGGATCGCGGGGTTCAGCCTGTAGTGCGACCCTTCGCTGCCGAACAGGTCCCACTCGAAGAAACAACCGGTCTCGCCCATCGTGCTCAGGGTCTCCCGTTCGAAGACGGTCCGGTCGAGGTGTCCGACGATGGTGCGGCTAAGGTCCGCGCCGTGTTCTGCGAGCAGGTTTAGGATTTCCAGCGTGGACGATTCGTCTCGGCCCGGATGAATCAGAATCGGGGCGCCGGTGGCACGCTGCGCCTTCGCCGACGCTGCTACGACCTTGCGTTCGCCAGGCGTCAACGGCCACGAGCAACCGACCTCGCCGATGATGCCTGACCGAATGCCGGTTCCGTCTACGCCCTCGGTTACGTCGCGGATGATCCCTCCGGCGAGCTCGTCGACGCTGGATGTCGCGACGTATTCCGGGTGTGCGGCGTCGACATAAAAGGCCGCGCCCATTACGACGTTCACGCCCGTGGCTCGCGATATCCTGGCCAGTCCGACCGGGTCACGGGCGATGCCGATGCTCGATGCGTCGACGATCGTCCCGCCGCCATACTGTCGAAACAGGCCCGCCTCGTCGATGGCCGTATCGATGTCGAGCAGCCGATAGTTCTCGACGTTGAGCCCGCCATGATATCGGATGCGGCCGAGCGTCTCCGGAGTCAACGGCGCGTTGAACAACTCCCGGGCGCTGGCGTCTTCCGGCGGCCCGAAGTTGCCCGACAGGTCCACAAGCAAGTGCTCGTGTGTGAGCGTAACGCCAAGCTGACCCGGACGAACCAAACCGGTCACGGTTTGAACCATGCCGGTCGCGCTCCCGTCTTGCATTTGGTCCCCCTCATCGCACGCGTTGAATACCTGCGACACAACCCGCTTTGTACATCATTTCAGACAGCCGGTCAAACGATTCTGGTCTTGAATTGGGAAACGCTGCCAGCTATATGCAATAACCGGCTCGAAACAGCAGGACCGAAACGACGCGCGTGGCATGCTGATCGGACTCGAATGTCGAATTCGGCCGAATCGGGTGACCTGCCCCCAGTCTTTGTACCACTCGCTATGTTAGTCCGGCAAGGGCTGGGGCGGGATCACCAACCAGGATCGTCTCTGGCGCCGGTGGCCTGTAGCCCAGCGAGCTGTGTGGCCTGATGCCGTTGTAGGTCTGTCTGTACCCCTCCGTCAGTACCTGCACCTCCTGCAATGTGTAGAAGATCTCCCGGTCCAGTAGCTCGTCTCTGAGCTTTCCGTTGAAACTCTCCACGTAGCCGTTCTCCCAGGGTGAGCCGGGCTCGATGTACAGTGTCTTGGCTCCCACGTTTCCCAGCCACTCCCGAATAGCCCTGGCCGTAAACTCCGGTCCGTTGTCGGAGCGGATGTGGTCGGGCACACCTCTGGCCACCATCAGCTCGGTCAGGGTCTCGATAACGTCGAAAGACCTGATGCGCCGGTCAGCCCTAATCGCCAGGCACTCCCTGGTGTATTCGTCTATGACAGTCAGCAGCCTCACTGCCCTGCCGTCTCGGGTCCTGACCACGACGAAATCGTAGGCCCAGACATGGTTCGGTCTCTCGGGTCTGAGCCTGATGCACGAGCCGTCATTGAGCCACAGTCTTGCCCTCTTGGGTTGCTTGCCGGGCACTTTCAGCCCTTCCTGCCGCCAGATCCTCTCCACCCGCTTATGGTTGACCCTCCAACCACGATTCCGGAGCAGTGCTGTAATCCTCCGATACCCGTACCTGCCGAATCTTCTCGCGAGCTCTGCAATGGCCTCTGTGAGCAGCAGTTCGTCATCTGAGGCTACGGGTTCATACCGCTGGGTGGACCGGGATTGACCGAGCACCTTGCAGGCCCGACGTTCTGAGACTTCGAGGACCTTCACTGCATGGTCAACACCCTGGCGACGGCGGGTCGGGCTTAGAAGTTTCCCTCCGCCACCTCCTTCAGTATCTGGTTGTCCAGGGTCAGGTCGGCAACAGCTCTCTTGAGGCGGCCGTTCTCCAACTCGAGCTGCTTGAGACGCTTGACCTGGTCGATCCTTAGGCCGCCGTACTCGTTGCGCCACCGGTAGAAGGTCTGCTCGGTGACTCCAATCTGACGACAGACCTCGCTCACCTTGCTGCCGGTGGACATGGCCACCTCGGNTTCGCGTAACTTGGTGATGATCTGCTCCGGNCTGTGCTTCTTCCTCGGCATTTCNCCCTCCCCCNTTCTTCTTGGCCCAAGACTAACATTCGACTTGGACCAGTTTTCGGGGGGCAGGTCAGTCTCCCGAGTCCCTGCCTGATCCGACGACGTATCCTTGTTCGATTGGAGGCTGGCGGACGGCTACCTCATCTGGCTGAAGACGGGTTGCAGCCTCGCCCGAACGGCTGATTGGGTTGCGGTGTCTTCCGATTCGTAGATGGGAGATTCTTCGTCCAGATCATCGACCAAGTCGTANAGTTCGCCGGTTTCGTATAGGTTCCATTCGCGGTCGCGAACGAAGCGAATCTGCCCGATGTCGTTTCGAGCGTTCATTGGCTCGAAATGGAAGAACATCCAATCCCTGGGATTGCCTGTGCCGCCGGCGAGCTGCGGGTAGAACGAGCGTCCGTCCACCACGTAGCCTTCCGGAAATTCCAGCCCTGCCGCCTCGAAAATGGTCGGCAGGAAGTCGGTGGACTCCACCAGGTCGGTCTGCACGCTGTTTGTCGGGATTGTGCCCGGCATGTCGCAGATCAGCGGGACGTGAGTCCCTCGGTCGTTAGTCTTGCCTTTGCCGCCGCAAACCTCGTTGTGTTCGTGCATCATTGAGCAGACGTCGGTCGGACTGCCGTTGTCGCCCACGTAGATCACGAGCGTGTCTTCTCTGAGTCCCTGCTCGTCCAAGTAGTCGAACAGCCTGCCGATGACCTTGTCGTGATATTCCACCATATCCTTGTAGAACCGCGGGTCGTCTTCCCACGATCCGTCTTCGAGTTCGGCCCACGTCTTCGCGCCGAGTGACTTGTTGGCGGGCGGGTCGAACTCCTCCCACTCCGGACTGTCCGGTGTGGGTTCGTGGGGTTTGTGGGTTGCGGCCATCGGCCAGTACACGAAGAACGGGGCGTCATCGTCCTTCTTCCGTTCGATGTAGTCGATGATGTAGTCGCAGAAGATGTCCTCGCCGTATTTTCCGTCCGTNTCGTCCCTGAACTTGCCGTTTTCGTAGATGATAGGGTTCTTGTAGCGGGAGCCTTTTTCTTCGGTGTGGTGAGCGTGCCATACGCAGAACTCGTCAAATCCCGCGTCTTCGATGCGCTGACCCTTAGACCGCATTCCAGGCTGTTGATCCGGCGGATTGTACGAGTAGAGCTGCCACTTTCCCGAGAGGCACGTGTTGTATCCGGCGTCCGAGAGCAGGTGGCCGAAGGTAACCTCGTCCGGCCTGAGCAACCCGAATCCGATGTAGTTTCGGAAGTTGTACTTGCCCGTCATGAGCGAGGCTCTGGTTGGGGTGCACAGCGGCATCACGTGAGCGTTTTCGAATCGCATGCCGCTCTCCGCCATCCCGTCGAGGCGAGGAGTAGCGTAGGACGTGCCGCCGTTCGCCCCGATGACCTCGTAGCCCAAATCGTCGGACATTATCAGAACAATGTTAGGTTGCTTTTTCGCCATCTTGCATGTCTCCAGTCAAAGGCGTAGCCGCGTTTCGTCGGCTGTCTTCAGCATTCAGCTCTCAGCTATCAGAAGGTCCGAAATGGGCGGGCATGGAAAGACTGCTCATCATCCAGAAAGGTAGCTCGTTGCCCGAAAGCCGGCACACTGCTCAACGACGGCCTGCTGCTGGAGGCATTATAGCTTGCGGGGTCGGATGGAGTCATGCGTACGATGACGAGACATTCAGTACTCTTGATTAGCCGATTCTGAGGTTCCGGGAAGTACGCAAGAGCCGGGACGTGCATCAATGATCCGTTACAGTTATTCTCGTAACCGTAGTTCGTCGAGGATACCCACCATGAGAAAGTTCACAACAACCATATCGCAACGCGGACAGGTGACGATTCCCGCAGAAGTCCGAAGGGCGCTGGGCGTTAACCCGGGAGATAAGGTCACATTTACGATCGACGGCGACGAGGTGCGATTGAAACCGTCTTTTTTCACGCTTGAGACGGTCTTCGGATCGGTTAAACCCTTGAACAAGCCGGAAGACTTCGACAGAATCATTAGTGAAGTCAAGGCAGGCAGGGCTGAGCAGACCGTCCGCGAGTTGCGCAGCGAATGAAATTCTTGGAAACGAATGTCTTTCTAAGGTATTTGACGAGAGACGACGAAGCCAAGGCTCGGGCGTGTTTTGAGCTTTTTCGGCGGACGGAGCGCGGACAAGAAGAACTCACGACCAGCGAGACCATCATCGCTGAGGTCACGCATGTGTTGTCGTCACCTCGCGCTGGCTACCGATTGGATCACGAAGATATACGGGCTCGACTAACGCCCATTTTGAGTATGCGCGGATTGAAACTCGAACACAAACGCATGTTTTACCGGGCGCTCGACATCTACGGGTCGGATCCGGAGCTCGACTTCGAAGACGCCATGGCCGTGGCACACGTGGAGCGCCAAGGCTTGACCGAGATCGTCAGTTACGACAGGGACTTTGATCGAATCTCAGGCATCCATAGAACCGAACGATAGCGAGACACACCAACTTCGTCGCTAGTATTCCCGTCGCGTTCCGCCGCCAAGCCCGGGCGCCTCACTTAGGCGTGACGAATCGACGTTCCCGCTAATCTGTCTCCGCCTCGAGCACCTTCTTCATCGCGCCCAGGTTCTTCTTCAAGGCCATTGGACCGGCGAGGGCCACCAACGGCAATAGCTCTTGTTGAATCCCGGGGCGTTGGTGCGCTTGACATCACGCGTGACGAGCGTGCCGCCGCCCTGATCGACGAACTTCATCGTGTGGACGAACGACATGTCGTTGGCCATGGTGACCGCGAAGCCGAATCGGTCGTTCTCGACCAATGTGGACACTTCCAGTCGGTCGGCCGCTTTCGCCTTCGAATGCGCGGACGGGTAGGTCTTGCCCACGGCGAGTCGCGAGTCGTCCGTTTCCTCGATCTTGATATCGTGCTGAGCCCATTCGGCGTGTCGGGCCAAATCGCTAGCGGCTTTGAATACGGTATCCAACGGTGCATTCACTAAGAAGTCTGGCATTCCTGTCACCTCCTGTGATGTTGCCTCGGATTATGGAGCATATAGATAAACGACGCAAAGTTCGTCAAAAACCGAAATGCGGTCTTGGCCGGCGACGAATCGGGCCCTGCGCCGAAAGCACCGGCTTACGCATTGTCGGGCGGCCGGCCGGCTTGAGTCGTACCCTGTTCGGACCGTCACGCCCTGGCAGTTGACACCACTGATAACGCGCATACAATGGTGTTTAGGCCAAAAAGCAGTTATTAAAGTAAGGCTGAAAGGGTACGCGATGATCAACAAGTTCGACAGCCTGTTCGCAGGGCACGTAGACATGGATAACGTTGGATATGCCGGAACCGCGGTGAACGACCGCGGATTCGACAATGAACACCTCGTGACCGCCTACGACAAGGCTCGGTCGATCGCTCAGCTCATGGACCGAGCGGGATACGACACCTTCTGGATGGCCGAGCACCACTTTCAGCACGAAGGATACGAGTGCATCCCGAACATCATGATGCTCGCGCTGCATCTGGCTCACGTGACAGATCGTCTCAAGTACGGATGCGGCTTCAACATTACGCCGATGTGGCACCCGCTGCGGCTGGCCGAAGACTTCGCGATGGCCGACGTCCTGACCGGCGGGCGCGTCGTGTTCGGCGTGGGACGCGGCTACCACACACGTGAGGTCGAGACGTTCGGCTCACCGTTGCTCGACCAGACCGGCAACCGCGATCTCTTCGAAGAGCAGGTCGACGTCATCTTCAAGGCGTTCCACGAGGAGTCCTTCTCGCACAAAGGGCAGCACTACACGATTCCCGCAGAGGTTCCGTATCGCGGCTACGGTCTGAAAGAGCTAACCGTCGTGCCTCGCCCGATCAATCGACCGGTCGAGTGCTGGCAGCCCGTTCAGAGCGCGACGCCCCGAGGGCTCGATTTCATGGCCAAGCACGACATCCACGGCGTAATCGGCGGAGGCGTCGCAGAGGGTGGGGCCACTCGGCGAGTCGTCGAAGCGTTCACGGATGCCAGGAACCGAGCGGGCCGCGCGACCGAGATCGGCGAGGCGCTGAGCTTTGGATTCCAGTTCTACATCGCCGACTCTCAACAGGAAGCGATGGCCGCTGCAGGGAAGTACTACGAAGAGAACTTGAAAATGTTCGGTCCGCTTAGGCTGATTCGATCGTTGAGCGACGAGCAGATCGAGATCATGTCGGATCCGGCTCAGGCGCCGCACGCCGACCTGCCCCGCATCGAAGCGGCCGTCGAATCCGGCGGGTTCCTCGCCGGACCTCCAGAGCAGATCATCGAGAAACTCAAAGCGGTCGAGGGCTGGTATCCGGGGCTCGACCGGATCATGGTGAGCCACCCGATAGGCACGCCGGAAGCCGTGATCGTCGAGCAACTCCAGTGGTTCTCCGAGGACGTGATGCCAGCGTTCAAAGACAGCGCGGTCGTGGTAGCGTCGGACGACTAAAAGCACGCCTTCGCCGAGTTCGGGGGACCGACACAACGACTTGTGCAATGGCCGCCCATCCAGCACAATAGCGCTCATCCAAACGCGGAGGAGCGAGCAATGGCTGCAAAGAAGGGAACTGGGCTTTTGATGGTCTGGACCGAGGTCCCGGCCGAACTGGA
>PBRZ01000039.1 GCA_002726085.1 Acidobacteriota bacterium | reverse complement strand
CCCTGATCGACCACACGGGCTTGACACCGGCTGGTCCTCTCATGGAAGGCCTGAAAGGCCAGCGCCACAGAAGCAACGCCCACTACCCTCGCGGCCATTTCGCGTGTAACATCGACCGCGTTTATGGCGCCCAACCCGGACAACCCGGACAGGATGGACGACGCGCGTGGGGCGATGTCGGCGCTCGACGCGGCGCGCGCGGTCTTCGACCACACCGACGTCGGGATGGCGGTGGTCAGCAGCACCGGGACGCTGCTGCAAACCAACCCGGCACTGCAGCAACTGCTCGGGCTCGACGCCGACGCGCTCGATGGCCGGTCGTTCGAGTCGCTGATCGAGGCGACCGACCATGCCGAGCTGGCCTTGGCACTCGACACGCTGAGCACCGTCAAAGACGCCGCTCCGGCGCGGCTCGACCTGAGACTGGCGGCGCCGGGCAACTCGGGCGATACCGAGCGCTGGGTGCGGGTGTGCCTGGCGCGCGGACCGCAGGAAGAAGCGGACCCGGCGGGCGTCAGTGGCGGCGTCGCTATCGTGGGCGTTGTCGTCGAGATTACCAACGAGAAGAAAGCCGGCCTCGAGGCCCAGACCACCAACAAGCGCCTGCAACAAGTGTTCGAGCAGGCCAACGACATCATCTTCAACATCGACATGGCTGGCCGGTTCACCTGGGGCAACCCGGTGGGCGCCAAGTTGGTGAAGCGCCCGCTCGAGGAAATTATTGGGATGAATTTTCTCGATCTGGTGCGCCCCGGCTACCGCCGGGCCGCGGCAAACCACTACATGCGCCAGATTACCGAGAAGATACCGTCGACTTACTACGAATATCCGGTGCTGGCGTCCGACGGCGAAGAGATCTGGCTGGGCCAGCACGTGCAGCTCATCATCGAAGACGGGAGAATCGCCAACATTCAGGCGGTGGCCGGAAACATTACCGATCGCAAGCGCGCCGAAGACGCATTGCGCGCGAGCGAAGAGCGCTTGCGCGCGGTGGTGTCGAACGCGCCAATCATTCTCTGGGCCTCCGACCGCGATGGTGTGGTCAAGCTGTGCGAGGGACAGGGGCTCGAGACGCTCGGGATGGAGTCGAAGGACGTGGTCGGGCGGAAGCTCGCCGAGGTGTACACCGACAAGAGCGGCATCCCGGTGTCGATGGACATGGAGCGGGCGTTGGAGGGCGAGACGTTTCAGAAGGAAGTGCCGGTGGGCGACCGAATGTTCGATTCGTGGTACTCGCCGCTGCGCGACGCCAAGAACGCGATTGTCGGCGTAATGGGCGTCGCCGTCGACATTACCGAGCGCGTGCGGCTGGCCGAGCGGCTGCGGGACGCCGAGAAGGTCGAGGCGATTGGCCGGCTCGCCGGCGGGGTGGCGCACGACTTCAACAACCAGTTGACCGCCATTCTCGGGTTCGCCGAGATGCTGCAGCAGTCGTTCGTGGACGAGGAGGACCCGCGGGCCGACGACGTGGAGCAGATCATGCGCGGCGGGCGTCGCGCGGCCGACCTGACCGAGCAACTGCTGGCCTTCGGGCGCAAGCAGCCACGACGGCCGCAGGTGCTCGATCTCAACGAGGTGGTGACCGACCTCGAGCCGCTGCTGCTGCACCCGGTGCGCGAGGACGTGGAGCTCGACACCGAGCTGGCCGAAGGGTTGCGGCCGGTGACCGCCGACGAGGTGCAGATCGAGCAGGTCATCATGAACCTGACGCTGAACTCGCGCGACGCGATGCCCACCGGCGGCCGGCTGACGATTCGGACGGCCAACGTGACGCTGGATGCGGCGCAGGTCGACGACCACCCGCCGCTCTTGCCAGGTCCCTACACGATGGTGTCGGTGACCGACACCGGGGACGGCATCGACGACGACACGAAGGCGCATCTCTTCGAGCCGTTCTTCACCACGAAGGACCAGGGCAAAGGCACCGGGATGGGTCTGGCCTCGGCCTACGGCATCATCAGCCAGAGCGACGGGTTCATCGAGGTGACAAGCCGGGTCGGGCATGGCTCGACGTTCGCGTGCTTTTTGCCGTCGACAGAAACCGCGGCGCCCGCGCCCCCCCCTGTGGCCAGGACGTCGGCACCGGCCGGCGGTACCGAGACGATACTGTTCGTCGAGGACAACCTCGCGGTGCGGGAGATGACGGTGGCCGCGCTCGGAAGCGCCGGCTACACGGTGGTCCAGGCGCGGAACGCCGAAGAGGCGTTCGAGGCGGCGAGTCGCCACGACGGGCCGATCGACCTGCTGCTGACCGACGTGGTAATGCCGGCCCGCGGCGGACGCGAGCTGGCCGACGAGCTGACCGCCAGCCGCCCAGACCTGATGGTGCTCTACATTACGGCGTATCCGGGCGACCCGAGCCTCGTTGGCGCGTTCGACGCGACGCACGAGGTGCTCGAGAAGCCCTTCGGTCCCAAAGATCTGCTGCAGCGTGTGCGCCTGCTCCTCGACCGCGCGGACAACCGGGCGCCGGAGACGGCCCGGCAGGCCTGATCTCTCGCGTCGTCGACCGAGCGCACGATGCCCGATTCCTCCGCCCCGTCCCCTCGGCCCGCCAGCTTCGCACAGGCGCTCGTCCCGGTGGTGCTGCTGGTGGGGCTGCTGGCGGCCTCGGTCTATCTGTTTGGCGACGCGTCGTCGAGCGGACCAAACCAGATTGCGCTCATTCTCGCAGGAGCCGGGGCGGCGGTGGTCGGGCTGGCGAACGGGCACTCGTGGCGCGCGATCGAACGGGGCATCGGCCAGGGCATCGCGGTCTCGATGGGCGCCCTGCTCATTCTGCTGGTGGTGGGCTCGCTCATCGGCACCTGGATTCTGGCGGGCGTCGTGCCCACGATGATCTACTACGGGCTGTCGATCCTCTCGCCGTCGGTCTTCTATGCGGCCGCCTGCGCAATCTGCGCGCTGGTGTCGCTGGCGACCGGCAGCTCGTGGACCACCGCCGGCACCATCGGCATCGCCCTTATCGGCATCGCCACCGCGCAGGGGCTGCACCTCGGGCTGGCGGCCGGAGCCATCATCTCGGGCGCCTACTTCGGCGACAAGATGTCGGTGCTGTCGGACACGACGAACCTGGCGCCGGCCGTGGCCGGCACCGACCTGTTTACCCACATCCGCCACATGGTCTGGACGACGGCGCCCAGCATGACGCTGGCGCTGGTGCTGTTTGCCGTGGCCGGGTTCGTCGCGCCGGCGCCCGCCTCGACCGACGAGCTGCGGGGCATGCTCGACGCGCTCGAGGGCGCGTTCGTCATCGGGCCGCACCTGCTGCTGCCGGTCGCGCTGGTGCTGGTGCTCGTGGTGCGCCGCATGCCGGCGTTCCCGGCGCTGCTCATCGGCGCGCTGGCTGGCGGGCTCTTCGCGGTGCTCTTTCAGCCCGAGGCGGTGGTGGGGCTGGCCGGCGACGCGACGCTCGCGCGCCCGCTGGCGCTGGTCAAGGGCTGCTGGATCGCGCTCTTCGACGGCTACGTGCTCGCCTCGGGCAACGCGGCGCTCGACGAGCTGCTGAGCCGCGGCGGCATGGCGAGCATGCTGCTGACGGTGTGGCTGATCATGGCGGCCATGATGTTTGGCGCGGTCATGGAAACCACCGGGTTGCTCGAGGCGCTGGCCGCGCGCATCCTGGGCGCGGTGCGCAGCACCGGTGGCCTCATCAGCGCGACGCTGCTCACCGCGTTTGGCACCAACGTGCTCGCCTCCGACCAGTACATCTCGATCGTGCTGCCGGGACGCATGTTCCGTGGCGAGTACGAGCGGCGGCGGCTCGACCCGAAGAACCTGTCGCGCACGCTGGAAGACGCCGGCACCATTACGTCGGTGCTGGTGCCCTGGAACACCTGCGGCGCCTACATGGCGGGCACCCTCGGGGTCGCCACCTTCACCTACGCGCCGTTCTGCTTCTTCAACCTCATCAATCCGCTGGTGGCCGCCCTCTACGGCTGGACCAACATCTCGATTGCGATGCTCCCACCCGAGGCCCCGCACCACGATGCACACGAGGCGGGCGAGGCCGACGACACAGACCCCACCACCGCCGCCACGGCCTGACGGCCGCGACACCCGTGAGATACTGACGGGTTTCCGGAAAACGATTTCGAGCGACCACCACACACACAGAGCGGCATGGCACTGGGAGCGGGCAGACGTCAGGCGGGGATGGTCTTCATCTTCGTGACGTTGTTCATCGACATTCTCGGCATCGGCATCATCATTCCGATCTTGCCCGAGCTCATCCGAGAGTTCCTGGGCGGCAACGTCGCGCAGGCCGGGCGCTACTACGGCGTCATCATCGCCGTCTACGCAACGATGCAGTTTCTGTGCGCGCCGGCCGTCGGCGCGCTGTCGGACCGGTATGGCCGTCGGCCGATCATTCTGGCGTCATTGTTTGGCCTGGGCACCGACTACCTCATTCAGGCCTGGGCGCCGAGCATCGGCTGGTTGTTTCTGGGCCGCCTCGTCGCCGGGGTGATGGGCGCCAGCATTACCACCGCCAATGCCTATATCGCCGACGTGTCGACCCCGGAGACCCGGGCCAGAAACTACGGCTTCGTCGGCGCCGCCTTCGGGCTGGGGTTCATCTTCGGCCCGGCGCTGGGCGGCTTGCTGGGCGGCATCAGTCTGCGACTGCCGTTCTTCGTCTCGGCCGGCCTGGCGCTGGTCAACTGGCTCTACGGGTTCTTCGTGCTGCCCGAGTCGCTTGCGCCCGAACATCGCAGCACCGTCTCGTGGCGGAAGATGAACCCGCTCGGCAGTCTGCGGCAGCTGCAGGCCTATCCGCTCGTCGCCGGTCTCGCCGTCGCGTTTCTCTTCGCCTCGATGGCGCAGCGCGGGCTCGAGAACGTCTGGGTGCTGCACACCACGTTTCGCTACGGGTGGAACATGCAGACCAACGGACTGACGCTGGCGCTGGTCGGGCTGATGGCGGTGCTGGTGCAGGGGTTTCTGATAAAGCCGATCGTGGCGCGCATGGGCGAGCGCCGCACGATTACGCTGGGCCTTACGGCCTCGATGCTGGCGTTTCTCGCCTACGGACTTGCCAGTCAAGGGTGGATGGTGCCGCCGATTATCGTCTTTGGCGCCCTGGCAGGTGTGGCGCTGCCGGCGATACAGGGGCTGGTGGCCGGCACCGTGCACAGCTCCGACCAGGGGAAGATTCAGGGCGCGTTCACGTCGCTGACCAGCATGACCGCCATTGTCTCGCCGCTCGTCTTCACCTCTGGCCTGTTCAGCTACTTCACTTCGGAGACGGCGCCGATCATCTTGCCCGGGGCCCCGTTCTTTCTGGGGTCGCTCCTGTTTCTCGTCTCGCTGGCACTGCTCGCCCGGCTGTTCCGCCGCCTGCCTCTAACTACGAATCTGGCCTTGACCTCGGCCCTCAGGGGGCGGGGGCATTCTCGACCCGACGTGGTCAGTCGGGCGACAATTCGCCCGTGACGGGGGAGTCAATCCGCCTGTCGAGGCGGGTTCGAGAGCTCGACTTGGTGGACGGGAGGCCTCTAAACTCAGTTCCTCAGCTGTGCGATAAACTCACTCGCCTGTGTGCCCTCCGCAGAACTGGGGTCGACCGCGACAACCTGCTCGAAAAACCCCACGGCGGTCTCGGTGTCGCCCTTGTTCAGCGCAACGAGCGCAAGCTTGAACAGCGGCTTCCCCCAGTTGGGGTCCTCCTGGTGCGCCTGCTCGTAGAACGTCACCGCCTCGTCTAGGTTCCCACTGGCGAAGGCGAGTTCACCAGCGTTCCAGAACCCCTCTCGGCCGCCCCCGCCGATCGCGGAGCCGACCGCGGCGCCGGCAGCTCCGCCGGCCTGCTGCGGAATCGGCTGTCCGAGTCGGGAGGACTCCTCCAGGATGGTGGCGTCTCGTTGGAGGGCCACTATTTCCGCCTCGAGCGTCTTGACCTGGGCTTGCCTGGTCCTGATGCCCGCTTCTATCTCGTTCATTGCAACAGCAAAGGTGAGCCCAGTCGGTGGGGTCGGTCCAGGGCGACCATCCAGCGAGACATGCATCGTCACCTGTTCGCGGCGCACGCCCGCCGAAGCCCCGTCACTCGGCTCAGCATCTGGCGGCAGTTCGTACACGACCAGGTACTGATTCGACGCGGCGTGCCGTAAAGAAATCTCTGTAGCCATCTCGGTGAGTTTGGCGGACACGGCCGGACTCGGAGAGTTCAGCGTGTCGTACCATCCGCGAGCCATCTGCGTCACATCCCTCGCAATGCCCTGCTGAAAAAAGTCACCTCCGACCGCATGCAGGCTCAAGGCGTGCACCGTGACCGCACTGTCGTTAAGGTGGTCCAGAAAGGCGTCGTACTTCCCGGGCGTGAAGGTACCACGGTTCGATGCGCCGTCCGTCGTGACAAGCGCCACGACCGGCCACCTGGCGTCATCTTCCAGGAACCGTTCCACCGCTTCTCTCAGGCCGTCGAAGAACCCCGCTGAGGAACCAGGCACCGTAAACAGCCCGCCTAGGCGTTCTTGTACCTTCGCCAGGCCCTCCGAGTGGTCCACCACGACTCGTGGTCTGCCAGACAGCAGGACAAGCGCCACCTGGCTCGTCTCAGGCAGTGCGTTCACAAACGTGGGCAGCCCATTGCGCAGGAATCGAAAATACGGATCAGCCCCGTCAGCGTCATCGACGAGGAGCGTCAGCCGCAACGGCTCGTTGATGAGCTCGACCCGAACCACCTTACATTCGACGCCACCATGCTGGATCACGAAGTCCTGAGCGGTCAGGTCGGTGATGAGATCCCCCGCCGCGTCGTATACCCGGACGAAGAGCTGGCGCTCTTCCTGAGCCCGGACAACCCTGCTTTGATGTACTCCTAGCGTGAACAGCAGCAAGGCCAACACGAACCGTCCCCGCCTGAACGGCTGTCGCCCTCGCCGGTTCCGTGCGGTCGTCTGCCGGTGTCCATGGTCGAGACAGTGCAGGATCGTTGTCGGGTCAAAGCACACGTCTGGTCTCACGGTTGGTAGGGCGAGTGGCGGTGTTCCAGTTGATCCGGGATTTCCGATTTGCCTGCTCCGGATGGTGCTTTTATACACCCGAGAGCCGCCGCGCACACGAAATTTTGTTCGTCGCACAATTTTCCGGCTCCAGAAGTCGTCACCTCAGCTCGCACTCACGTGCGACCAACTGGAGCCGCTGCTTTGAGGCATTTCTCAGACACCGCTTCACACTTGTGCCGTTNCTCCGCCAGGCGGCCTCCGCCTCGACCAGGCGAAACGCCTGAAGACACTCGAGCAAGAGAACCCGCGTTTGAAGCGCATCGTGGCGGATCAAGCGCTCGATAATGCCATCTTGAAAGAGGTGGCCTCGGGAAAGTTCTGAGCCCGTCGCGGCGACGCAGTACGGGCGGAATGGCTATCGACGCATTACGGCGCTCCTGCGGGGCGAAGACTGGCGAGTGAATCACACACGCGTGGAACGGCTCTGGCGCCGCAAGGGGCTCAAAGTACCGCGGCAACAGCCGAAGCGGGAGCGACTGTGGCTGACCGACGGCTCGTGTATCCGCCGCCGGCCCGCCTGTCGCCACCACGTCTGGGCGTACGACTTCGTGGCCGAGCGGACCTACGATGGACGGCCCCTGAAGATTCTGGCGGTCGTGGATGAATACTCACGGGAACGTCTCGCACTGGGCGTCGCTCGACGGCTGCGCGCGATCGACGTGGTCGAGACGCTCGCGGAGCTGTTCGTCACGCGCGGAGTCCTCGCTCACATTCGATCCGACAACGGTCCGAAGTTCACAGCGGCACTCGTCCGGCGGTGGCTCGAGCGCCTACAGGTGCAGACGCTGTTTATGGAACCGGGCAGTCCCTGGGAGAACGGCTATGTGGAATCGTTCAACGGCCGGCTTCGAGATGAATGCCTCAACATCCACTGGTTCGCCTCAAATGAGCTTGCTCTCTTTTAACAAGTGGAACGGCCAGAGGGGGCAGGTCACTTTCAGCGTCTGGATCACATCGTATGCAAGTTCCCTTGCTCGTCGCGCTACCACAAGCNCTACGCGAAGGAGGACCGCTTTTCGGCTCAGTTAGTAGACATCCTGGACAACCGGCAGTCCTACCGACTCGCGTCACATCCGGTTTTTCGTTACTTCGACGATCGAACGGCCGATCATTTTTCGACCTTCTGCCGCGAGCCGGAAGCGTGGCAACGTTTCCTGCACGATCGAGGCACAAGGAATCCCATCGTCGGCCCGGATGCTGGCTTCTATCGTGCGGCCGCGTACCAGTGTTCCAAGCTCTTGCCGACTCCGCGAGCCATTCGCAGACTGGTGGAGTCTGTGTACGCCGCAAGGTACTGCGACAGGGAGTCCTCTGATGGGCAATACGGTGGCAGTGAGCTGGTGGAGTTGCCGTATCGCTATCAATCCGAAAGCGAACATACGACTGCCGTCGAGGAGGCAGTCCGTATCGAGGTCGTTTCGACAGAGGCGAGCGCGACTGTCACGATGCAGCCCGGTATCGCAACGGTGCTGGAGCGTACACGTGCAACGCCTGAGTCAAAATCGGTTCGCCGGATCATTGAAGCACTCAGCAAAGACGCAGAGTCGTCGTTGCTCGCTGAAGCACGCTTTCGCAATGCGTGGCGCGCCATGTGCACCGTCTATGCGGAGAATGCCGCCATGCGCTTCAGCCCCTCGAGGAGTGCGGATCATCGCGTCGCTACGTTCTCGGCGTTGGTATATGTGCTTGCGCGATTATGTGGTGTTCTGGTGCTCCCGGCGGGTGGCATCGGCCACGAACCGGACGTTGCCAAAGACTGGGCCACGATCGCTAGCATCGAAAAGTTTGGGCCAAGGATGCTGAGGGGCTTTCGTGCATTGGTCAAGATTCCAGCGCTTCGAGAACAGATGGAGAAGTCGACCGGCGTCCGCTGTTCGACTGTGCCCTTGACCGTTCGTGGAGCAAGCAGCATTGACCTCGCCGATGCCTGCCCTGCTCGATCAAGCCGACCTCCTCGTGTGGACCGAACGCCGTAACGGCCGTCTCTAGGACGTTCGACCGGCTGCTGCGGGATCTGAAGGCTGAGCAGGGTGAGGCAGGAGAATGAACGACTCAGGCGCCGTCGTCCTCCGCGACCTGGCTGATCATCAGGCGTTCACCCTTGGCGCGTTCTGTCGGGATTGCGATCGAAACGTGACGCTGGACCAGCAGGCGCTGGCGGATCGATTTGGGGCGGGACGTGCTGCTCGAGGACCTGCTCCATCCAAGAAACTCTATTCGTAACTTACGACGAGATAGTCGAAGCGCTCTACCCGTAAGGCACCGCCGGGGCTTTGCCCTGAAGACGTTCGTACACTGCCAGGGAGCCCCTGTGGTGCGCCGTGTGCTCAATTATCCATTCGACGACCGTCATGCGAGGTCGCCCTCCCAGGAATCCATCTTTCGGAAGCGATTCCATCAGCTCTTCCGAATCCTTGGAGTTGATCACCTCTACGGCTTGCTTCACAGCCCGATCCAACCAGGCACGAGCCTCGGATAGGGAGGTCACCTTGAGAACCTCCGCCCGTTGAGCTTTGGTGTCCGCATCGAATCCTTGCGGCCGGAATGACCTGACCCCCTGAGACCGTGCCAGCCCGAGCGGTAGAATTCGGGCGTCACGACCAGGAGGCAGGATGCCAAGGAAGCGGTTCAGCACCGAGCAAATCATCACG
>PBRZ01000038.1 GCA_002726085.1 Acidobacteriota bacterium | reverse complement strand
CCTCAAGAGTGCGGATGGAAGCCAGGGTCCCTGACCGGCTTGACACCGGCTGGTCCTCTCATGGAAGGCCTGATGGCCTGCGCCACAGAGTCAGCCCAAGCCTTCAGAGCAGCCCCACGACCGGTCCAAGCACGACGAGCAGGGCCGTGATCAGCACGACCCAGACCAGACTGACGACCGCACCCGGCACGAACATGTCGAGCATGCGGTAGTAGCCCTTGCCGTAGGTGACGAGCGGGACCGCATCGAGCGGCAACAGGAAGGCGCACGACGCGGTGAAGGCGACCGGCAGCGCGTAGAGCGCGGGGTTCTGCCCGGTCGACAGGGCCAAGAGCGCAAGCGGCGGGATCAATACCGAGTTGATGACCGGCCCGATCGGCAGGGCCAGGTGAATGACCACCGTGAAAGCACTGACCAGGGCCACGATCGAGACGGCGCCCCAGTTCTCGAGTCCCCCCAGCGATCCGTCAACGAGCCACTGCGCCAGTCCGGTCTCGACCGAGGCCGCGCCAATCGACGTGACGCCGCCGACCATCAACAGCGCCTCCCAGCCGATGCCGCGCTCGGCCTCCTTCCATGTGAAGAGCTGCATCCCGGGCAGAAACATGGCGATGGCCCCGACCATGCTCACGAGCACGACGTCGAGCGCCTCGACCCAGGTGCTGAGAATCCACAGCACGATCATCGTGGCCAGAATGGCCAGGACCCGCCATTCCTTCGCGGTCACCGGCCCGAGCTGCGCGCGCTCGGATGGCACGTCGCCAACAGCGGTCACGGTCGTCATCTCCGGCGGGTACCAGCGCAGCAGTACCCAGACCGACACCGGCAGCATGACCAGCACCATCGGGATGCCGATGACCATCCAGTCGAGGAACCGGACCGTGACGTCACCGTACTCCTGGATGAAGAAGATACCCAGGATGTTGATNGAGCTGCCGGCCGGGGTGGCGACGCCACCGATGAGTGCCGCGAACGGAATGCCGATCATCAGCGCCTTGGCGAAGGACGACTTGCCGGGCGTCAGCCCCATCTTCTCGAGGAGCCCCAGCGACACCGCCATGAAGATGGCGGTGGCCGGTACGTCCGACATGATCGTGGACACCAGCGCCGTGCCGCCCATGAACACCAGCACGACCCGACGGCTGTCGGTGCCCGCCTTGTCGAGCAGCCAGAGCGCGAAGCGGCGGTCCAGCCCGGAGCTGATGAACGCCTGCGCGATGACGAACATAGCGAGCACGAAGAAGAACACCGGACTGATGAAGGTGCTGAACGCGGTCGGCAGGTCTCCTACCCGGAACATCGGCTGCAGCACGACGGCGAGCAACGCTGTCACCGCGACCGGCACCGCCTCGGTCACCCACAACACCAGTACCACCGCGAAGATGGCGGCCATCCGCTGCCCCTCGGGGGCCAGCGTCTCGGGGCCCGGCACACCCAGCACGATCAGCGCGGTCAGGATGGCGAGCGCGAATCCGGCGGCTCCGGAGATCCGCGGCGAGGATACGTGGTCGTTCATGGTGTGGATGTCGCTCCGATCTTCAGCAGGCGTTCGGCGTTCTGCTGGTAGATCCGGTCCTTCTCGTCCACGGTGAGGTCCAGACTCTCGATGACCCGAATGGTCTCACGGCAATACAGGCCCGCCTCCGGCTCGAACGGGGTATCGCTGGAAAAGACGACGTGGTCGACGCCGAAGAAGTCCAGACCGCACTTGGTGCCGGCCAGCGCGCCGAACAGCGCCGTGTCGGCGTAGAAGCATCGGAAGTAGTCGACGGGCCGCTTCTTCAACGACCGGCGCAGCGCGGCGTAATCCTCGTCGGTCGTCCGCGTCCCCAGCTGGTCCCACCCATAGCCGACGCGACCCTCGAGGTACGGAATCATGCCCCCCATGTGATGGGTGATGATCTTGATGTCCGGCAGCCGGTCGAACAGACCGGAGAACACCAGACGCGCCATCGCGACGCTGGTGTCGTAGGGCCAGCCGAACGTCCACCAGATCTCGTAGTGCGACTTCTCCTCGGTCAGGTAGTCGGGAGAGCTGGCAAACCGCGTCGGGTGCAGCCAGATGCCGACATCGCGGCGCGCCGCTGCCTCAGCAACACTAGATCCGGCATGTAACAATACCCGGATTCAACACGTCCGGACAGACGAGATGGCCACCCACGGCGACGCCCCTCCGATCGGACGCGGAAGAGAAAACCCCCTGCTGCGAAGCGGCCTACCCATCTTCTTTCGGATCGAGAGCGCGAACGGGCTGGGTCTGNCACTGCCGGAGAATCGTCACGGACAGAGCGTCCGCGTATGGGCCCGGTCGCTCACGACGATGCAGAAGGAGGCGATCGTCGTCTCGCTCGGCTCGGGCGCCGCGTGGCGACTGGCCAGCGATGAAGGCCCATATCTCGACGGCCTGGATGCCGCCCCGTGTCCGCTGGCGTTCATGACCACCGGCATGGTGTCNTCGTATATGCACGAGATCCTCGCGCNCGCCGAAGGNCGGGACATCACCATGCGGAATCTCGTCCTCGTCCAGGACAACTTCTACACCATGGTGGGTTCGGCGCTGCGGGGCACGATGACCGGCGGGGCTCTGCCGGTGGCGCTCGACGTGCGGGTCGACACCGACGCCGACGACGACGCGCTGCGCGGCCTCGTCACCGAGGCCGTGCGCGCCTCACCGGTCGACGGACTGCTCCGGCCGCGACACACCTCGCTATTCACGCTGACAGCGAACGGAGACGAGTGCCGGGTCGGCCGCGTCGCGTCGCTCGGGCGCCCGGCCGAGCCGGACCCGGGCGAGCGGTTCTCGCGCATCAGACCGGCAGCTGGAAACGCCGGAGAGACGATGACGCGGCTCGATGCCGTGCCGTCGGTGAGCGGCATCGCCGGAGGNCCGGGAACGAGCCTGCAAGCCGAACAGCGGCGACAGCTGCACGTGCGGGCCTTCTGCGGCCGTCGCGGGGACGGCGTGAAGGAGATCGAGCAACACCTCCACCAGCCGCTGGGTTCGACGTTTCGCTTGCTGTCAAATGAAGCGCCGGATCACGGCGGCACGGGAACCGCGCCCGATGCGGTGAGCTACATGGCGGCCGGCCTGGCCTTCTGCTTCATGACTCAGCTTGGCCGCTACGCGACGATCCTGAAGAAGGACCTGCCACGTTACCGGATCGTGCAGGACACGCATTTCTCTCTCGGCGGCGCCTCCGGCGGCNCCGGGCACCGCAGTGTGGCCGACGCGGTCGAGACCCACGTCTACCTCGACACGAGCGAGGGCGAGGCGTTCGCCCGTCAGTGTCTCGACATGGCCGAACAAACCTGTTTCCTGCATGCGCTGTGTCGGACGCCGCTCGAGCCGACGATCATGGTCACGCGGCTGTAGCGGAGACGCACGGCTCGGCGGACGCAGCGAGACGCGGCTCGCCGCAACCAGAAGCTCGGCACGTCCCGGCGCCGTTCGACAATCGATCGTACGCGTCACGAAAGGGAGGAGGCACATGGGCATGGCGTATCGCGCCGATCAGGTCGGCAGCTTGCTGCGTCCGCCGGAGCTGCTTGCGGCGCGCGAGGCGACACCACCGGACCCCGGTCGCCTCCGCGCGCTCGAGGACCAGCACATCCTTCGGGTGGTGACGCGGCAACGGCGCGGTCGACATAAGCGTCGCCAAGAATCTCACGCCGCACCTTCATGCCAGCCGTGTGCCGCTCGGTCTCGTCCATGACTACCCCTCGTCATCGTCATTGCCGTCACGGGAAGGAGTGAAGGAATCGCCGCGGCCCTCGATCCCAGCACGACGACCCAGCACCCGGTCGATGAATACGCGCGCCGCACCCAGGTAGTGTTCCGGCGCCAAGCACTGCTCGATCGCGGCCCGATCGAGATGACGTGTGACCACCGGGTCGTCGGCGAGCACGTCCGCCAGCCGACGGCGTTCGTCCGCCGCGCGACGGCAGGCGGCCTCGACACACGCGTGGGCCTCGGCCTTGCCCAACGGCGTAGCCAACGCCATCGCGACCGCCTCGGCGAGCAGCATGCCGCCGCTCGCCTCGACATTCGCCCGCATTCGCTCCGGGTCGACCACGAGCGTGTCGAGCGAGTCGGCAAGGGCCCTGATGCCACCAGCGGTCACCAGCACCAGGTCGGGCAACGCGTCCCATTCAGCCTGCCAGCCGCCGAGCCCACGCTCGTGCTCCTGGACCATGGCGCCGAGCACCGTCGCGACCAGCCCGGGCGCGCGCGCGGCGGCCGCCAGCGCGACCGACGCACCCACCGGATTGCGCTTCTGTGGCATCGTCGACGATCCGCCGCGTCCCTCGGCCGGCGCCTCGGCCACCTCACCGACCTCGGTCTGCGCAAGCAACGCCAGATCGCGTGCGATCTTGCCTGCAGCGCCGGTCGCAACACCGAGCGCGCAGGCGAGGTGCGCCAACCGATCGCGGTGTGCGTGCCACGGCGTGTCGGCGGTGCGCAGCTCGAGTCGCTCGGCGAGTGCGTCGGCGACGGCCGGTCCCTTCGAGCCGAGCGAAGCCAGAGTGCCGGCCGCGCCGCCGAATTGCAGCACGAGCGTCTCGTCGAGGCCGCCCCTCAGTCTCCGACGCGTCCGGTCGATGGTGTCGAGCCAGCCGGCGGCTTTCAGCCCGAACGTCGTGGGCGTCGCCTGCTGCAACCAGGTCCGGCCAGCCAGCGGGGTGTCGGCGTAGCGCCGCGCCAGACGCGCGGCTGCGCTCGCTGCCCGCTCCATCTGATCGAGGATGTGGGGCACGGCCGCCCGAAGCTGCAGCACGAGCCCCGTGTCCATGATGTCCTGGCTCGTGGCGCCCCAGTGAACATAGCGCGCCGCGTCGGGGTCGGTCGCCGCAACACGTGCGGTCAGATGGCGCACCAGCGGGACGACCGGGTTGCCGGCGTGAGCCGTCTCGGCGACAAGCGCAGCCCGATCGTAGTAGTCGGCGCGCGCAGCGGCNCGGATGGGCGCGACACACTCAACCGGCACCACGCCGAGCGACGCCTCGGCCTCGGCGAGCGCGGCCTCTACATCCAGCATCACCTGCAACTGGCTCGTTGCGGCGAACTGGGCCGCGACCTGTGGCACTCCGAGCAACCGATCGTGCAGGCGCGCGTCGGGCGTCAGATCAGACATCGAAGAACACCGTTTCCCGCGGCCCTTGCAGCACGATGTCGAAACGGTAGCGTCCCGGCTCGTGCCGCTCGGCGAGGAGCGTCGACCGGCGGCCGGGCGGCACACGCATCAGTATCGGGTCCCGCGCGTTCGACGGCTCGTCGTCGAAGTAGATGCAGGTAACCAGCCGTGTCAGCAACCCCCTCGCGAACAAGCCGACGACCAGGTGCGGCGCCTGTGGCTCGCCGTCCGGGCCGGGCACCGACCCCGGCTTGACCGTCTCGACGACAAACCCGCCCTCGGCATCGACGTGAAGCCGGCCAAACCCGCCAAACATGCCGTCTGACCCCGTGCCACGCGGNTCGTCCGGATGATGGCAGCGCCCCGCGGCGTCGGCCTGCCAGATCTCGATGAGCGCGTCGTGGACCGGCTCACCTGCCCCGTCCCGCAAGGCGCCCTCTATGGTGACGCGCTGCCCAGCCGTCCCCGCCGACGCCAGCGTTAGCGTGTCCCGGCGAGGAATCAAAATTCCGAAGAACGGCCCGATCGTCTGTGAGGGAGTCGGCGAACGCACGTCAAAGACCCGTCGGCGTGGAGTCCCGCCCACGCAACACGATGTCGAAGCGATACCCGAGGGCCCACACCGGCTCGGTCAGCGCGAGATCGAACGTCGAGACCAGACGCGTTCTGGCGCGCTCGCTCGGCACCGAATTGAAGATCGGGTCGAGCTCCAGCAGCGGNTCGCCGGGAAAGTACATCTGGGTCACGAGTCGTGTCAGGAAGCTTCGACCGTACACCGAGAAGTGGACATGCGCCGGCCGCCAGGCATTGTCATGATTTTGCCAGGGATAGGCGCCCGGCTTGACCGTGACGAATCGGAACCGCCCGTCCGCCCCGGTCAGCACCCGACCAGCGCCGCTGAAGNTTGGGTCGAGCGGCGCGTCGTGCAGGTCCTGCGCGTGTCGGTAGCGGCCGGCCGCGTTCGCCTGCCAGATCTCGACGAGGGTCTCGGGCACAGGTTGCTCGTTCTCGTCTAGTACGCGGCCCTCGAGGATTATCCGCTCCCCCAGCGNCTCACCTGCGTGCTGACGCGTTAGATTGTGATCCAGCGGTCCGATCTCACCATACCCGTACACCGGTTCCGTGATCTCCGACAGCGTCTGCGGCATGATGACGAGCGGCTCCACCGGGTGGCGCAGAGCGGTGGAACGATACGGTGGGTAGTCGTTCGGCGGAGCGTCGCCGTCGGACGGGCGGCGATACCCCCGCGTCGGCTCTGCCGCGTCGCTCATCGAAGCGCTCCCCTGAACGGGATAGGCCGTATCACGGCGCCGATCGTATCGGACTTCGGCGCCGACCGCACGTCGACCTGCCGCGCGTCACCCCGCCCCACCGAACGGTGGCAAGGACGCCTGTTGGGTTCTGTCCTGACCCGCGTGCGTCGTCCCCATCTGTGCCTTGAACGCAGCGGGTGTGAAATTGCCCAGACTCATGTCTGAGCGGTCTTCGTTGTGGTGCCCTCACCAGCGTTCGATCCCGATCTTGACTTCCCGCGCCGAGGCGACAATACTTTGCATTGTAAAGCTACACTGCAGTTCTCAGCGGGGTCCTTCCGTATGCAAATCGACGAGGCGTTGCGCCAGATCTCCGACATCCGCCATCACATGGCGCGAAGCGAGGTATTTCGCGGCTATCGATCGATGACGGTCGCTTTCTCCGGTGTCTCGGGCCTGCTGGCCGCAGCGTTTCAACCGCAATGGGTCGCATCGCCCGAGAGCGAGCTGGGGCGCTATCTTGGTCTGTGGCTGAGCGTCGCCGCAATCAGTCTCATCGTGGCCGGGACCGAGATGTACTGGCGGGCGCGAAGTGCCGGGTCGGGGCTGGCTCGCCAAAGAACGCTGCTAGCGGTCGAGNAGTTTCTGCCCTCTGTGGTGGTGGGCGCTCTGCTCACTCTGTGCATCTATCGCGCCGCGCCGCACGTCGCATGGATCCTGCCCGGGGTGTGGTCGCTGGTTTTCGGTCTCGGCGTGTTCGCCTCGTACCGGCTGCTGCCTCAGCAGGTATTCTGGGTCGGATCGTATTACGTCTTGTGTGGCTGCGGCTGTCTGCTGTGGGGGCAGGGCGAAAATGCGTTGTCGCCCTGGCAGATGGGAATCAGCTTTGGCGGCGGCCAGTTGCTGGGCGCGGCGATTCTGTACTGGACTCTGGAGCGACCCGATGTCTCGTCAAGACACTAGTGAGAAGGTCAAGAACCCGAGGACGGGCGCCAGCACGGGNCGGTTTTCCTACGAAGGCCTGGACCGCGTCATGCACGAGAAGGCGCGGCTGGGCATTCTGGCCTCGCTCGCTGCCAACCCCGGGGGGCTGCTGTTCAACGACCTCAAACAGCTGTGTTCACTGACCGACGGGAATCTCAGCCGGCACCTGGCTGTCCTGAGCGAGGCGGGGCTGGTCGAGATCCGGAAGGACATAACAGGACCACGACCGCAAACAATGTGTCGACTGACCGCCACCGGCCGGCAGCGGTTCGCGGAATACATCAGTGTGCTGGAAAAGGTCGTTGCCGATGCACAGGGGGAAACACAGGCGGCGGCCAGGCAACATCTGTCGGGGTGGTCACCGGCGTAAGGGCGCGCCTTTTTTTGTCTTAAAGCTTTGCATTGCAAAGCCATTGAGAGTGACCTGACCCCCTGAGACCGTGCCAGCCCGAGCGGTAGAAGTCGGGCGTCACGACCAGGAGGCAGGATGCCAAGGAAGCG
>PBRZ01000037.1 GCA_002726085.1 Acidobacteriota bacterium | reverse complement strand
CAGCGCCGGAGGCCGTCACGCCAGCACCAGGCGTCGGGCTACATATGAACTTCGCTCTCTCTTAACAAGTGGAACGGCCGCAGGGGGCGGGTCAATCGTCGACGCTCTTGCCGTCGAACTGATTCTGGAATGCGCGCGTCTCGATCGAAAAATAGCCGTATGGCTCCCGATGCTCGAGCACCTCGACGGCGGTCAACCGACCCTCGAGCGTCATCCCGACCAGCATCTTGATCGGGCCCTCGTAGCCACGCTCGAGCGGCTCGAGGTCGAAAGTGAAAAACGCCAGCCCGATCTGGAGCTGTCGAACATCGGGTTCAACGTCGAACTGGAATCGTCTTGTCAGAACCTCTCTTGCACCGGGGTCGATCTCGCAGATCATTCGTGTGCGAAATCCGGCGCGACTGAGGCCGAGCTCGAATCCTCCAATGCCGGAGAAGAGCCCAATCGATTCGCTGTTCTTTCGTTTCATATTCCCGAAACATACCACATATTGTGGTCCGTGACGGGCAAGGCTGATTCACTGCCGAACGGCAGCATGGAACCAAGTTGTGCGTCCGGCGGGCGTCGTTACTCGGGTAACGTGAGCGCCAACAGCCCAGGCACGCGGCCGCCGATCGTCATCGCGATGTACTGCTTACCGTCGAGCAGGTAGGTCATCGGAGCTCCCAGGGCGCCGCTTGGGAGGTCCAGCGAGGCGACTTCCGCGCCGGTCGTCTTGTCGTAGGCCACCAGACGCGGGCCCCCGCTCGTGCCGCCCGCCACCAGCGCCTGAATCAACAGCGTCTTCGTCAGCAGTGGTCCGGTGCGGCCCCAGTCGCCGCCAAGCGGGGGGAGAGCGAGGTCGCGCAGCATCGGATGGTTGCGGATGCGGTCGCCGTTGCCGGTCGGCGTCATCCACACATGGTCGCCAGTGTTCATGTCGATGGCCGTCATGCGGGAGTAGGGCGGTTTCCAGAGCGGGAGCCCACGTGGCATCACCGGGCCGGCCGAGAGCGACCGTCGGAGATAGTCGAGCGTCGACAGCTCTCGTTCGTGCGGTTCGGGTGGACTGAGCCCGATGGTCGAATGGGTGTTGACCGATGGCACATACAGGAAGCCGGTTTCCGGATCCACTGCTGCCCCGGACCAGTTGGCGCCCCCGCCGACAGAGGGGCGCATGATCGTGCCGCTCAGCATCTGTGGCGTAAAGAGCGGGCCCAACCGGAAGCCGTCGACCGCTTCGACCGCCAGCTGTCTGATTTCGGGTGTGAAGTCGACCAGGTCATCGATCGACGTCCCCTGATACTCGAACGCGACCGGCCGGGTGGGGAACGGCTGGGTCGGCGACAGCACTTCGCCGTCCAGATCGGTGTCGGTGGGGACCTCCCGCTCCTCGATCGGCCAGACTGGCTCGCCAGTGACGCGGTCGAAGGCGTAGAGGAAGCCCTGCTTGCTGACCTGCGCGACCGCTTTGACCGCGCGCCCGTTCACTGTGATGTCGAGCAGGTTCGGCGCGGCCGGCAGGTCGTAGTCCCACAACCCGTGGTGCACCATCTGGAAGTGCCACTGCCGCTCGCCGGTCTCGGCGTCGACCGCCACCAGGCTCTCGGCGAACAGGTTGTTGCCGAGCCGATGCCCCCCGTAGTAGTCGTTGGTCGCGGTGCCGATCGGAAGATACACGAACCCCAGCTCCTCGTCGCCGCTCATCAGCGACCAGACGTTGGTGTTGCCCGAGTAGCGCCACGAGTCGTCGAGCCAGGTGTCAGCGCCAAATTCATCCGGGCTCTGTGGCACGGTGTGAAAGTCCCACTTGGAACGTCCAGTGCGGACGTCATAGGCTCTGACCCACCCGGGCGGCGCTTCCTTCGTCAGCGCTCGGTCGTTGATGCTCGAGCCGACGACCACCGTGTCACGGATGACGATCGGGGGCGACTGTGAACTGGCCGGCAGCAGGTTCAGCAGGTCGAGTTGACCGCGAGTGGCACGGGGCAGTCCGTCGTAGAGATCGACCCGCCCATGGTCACCGAACTCCTCGGCCGGCAGCCCCGTCGCGGCATCGACCGCGATCAGAAAGCCGTCAGCGGTGCCCCAGAACACCCGGGCCACACCGTCTTCCTCCCAGTAGGCCATACCCCGGTGCCGCCAGGGGAGTGGAGGCGGCGACCCCGATTCGTACGCCTTCGGGTCGTGGACCCACAGCGTTTCGCCGGTACGGGCATCGACCGCCGCGCCGCGGTAGAGCGCGGTGGTCAGATAGAGCACGCCGTCGATCATCAGCGGTGTGGCGACCATCGACCGGATCGAGGGTCGGGTCAGCGACCGGTTGACGCCGTCCCATTCGGCCCAGCGTTCGGGGTTTTCTTCTTCAAGCAGGTCGAAGACGGTCTCGGCAGGCAACAACGACGGTCCAGTCGGTGTGGACCAGGGGAGATGCGTGTCGGCGGTGTCCCATCGCCAGGCGACCTCCAGATCGGCAAAGTTCTCGGCGGTGATCTGGTCGAGCGGCGAGTACTTGGTGGCGCCGTTGTCGCCCGAGTGACTGCGCCACTCGCCGCCGGTCGCACCCTGCTGCGCTGTCGCCGGAACGGAGGCGAGGACACCCGAGGCGACCATCATCGCGAGCAGTTTGCTGGTCCGTCGCATCGTGTCACCCTTCCGCTTGTCGGTCCTCGGTGCCAAATCATCCACCGATTCGGTCAAATTTCTGCAGCCGCTGACCCACATTGACCTCGGTCGTGTAGAGGTTCCCCCGTGAGTCGATCGCCAGGTTGTGCAGCCGGTAGAACTGGCCGGCGTTCTTGCCGAGCCGGCCGAAGAAATCCCGCACCTCGAGTGTGGCGCGGTCCAGAATCCAGACCACGTTGTTCGTGCCGTCCGGCACGAACAGCCACCGCTGCTCTGCATCCTCCGACAGGGTTACACCGGACGCCGAGCCGCTCCCCAGTGTCTCGGGGCGGATGAACGCCTCGGTCACGAACGTGCCGTCCTTCTGGAAGACCTGGACCCGGTTGTTGGTCCGGTCGGCGACATAGACCAGGCCGTCGCCGGCTATCGCCACGTCGTGCACCGGACTGCGGTAGTGGCGGATCGGATCCGCGTCAGGGTCGTAAGGCGGCAGTGGCGTGTCGTCGGGCGGTTCGCCGTAGGCCCCCCAGTGACGTTTGTATGCGCCTGTCACTGCGTCGAAGACGATCACGCGGCGGTTGCCGTACCCGTCGGCGACATAGACCTCGTTTGCCTCGGGGTCGACACGAATGCCCGCGGGGCGACCCAGGTTCTCGGTGTCGTTGCTGCCACCGCTCTGACCGGCCCGTCCGATCTGCAACAGGAACTCGCCGTCGGCGGTGAACTTGAGGATGTGCGCGTCGCCGGCAGCGTTGCCGCCGATCCAGACGTGACCCTCGTGGTCGACATGGATGCCGTGCTCGCTCGCGGGCCACTCGTAGCCGTCGCCCGGTCCGCCCCACGACCTTACGACGTTACCGTCCGGGTCGAGCTCGATGACCGGCGGGGCCGGCACGCAGCACATCCCCTCTTCACCGCGTTGTCTGGCATCGAGTGTACGCGGACGGTGCAGCACCCAGACATGGTCCCGTTCGTCGACCGCCACACCGGACACCTGTCCCAGCATCCAGTTGTTCGGCAGCTCACGTGCCCAGAACGGGTCCACGCGGAATCGGGGGACCTCGGGAGCGGCGTTCGTGGCCGGAGCCGCCGCGATGGGCGGCTGGGCCTCCGGCGATGACTCGGTCCCGGCGCCGGACCAGCTCAGGACCGGCAAGACCAGCAGGAGATGCAATTGGTGTGGGCGCATCGCTGTGTTCGTGGCACGATACACTACAATTCAGACCCGACGCACACGATCGGCGTCCTGCCTGCCCGTCGTCACCTGGGCACAGGCGGGAAGGGTTGCTACAAAACGCGGTGGCGCGTCGCTCGTCGCCACCTAGGAGGACCGACCCATGAGGCTGTCACTGACCGCGGTTGCGCTCCTGTCGCTCGTCTCGCCGGCCTATGCCCAGCTTGCCGTGCCCAACGATGCCGGACTGACCTATGGGCACGTGCATCTCAACGTCACAGACGTCGAGCTGCACAAGCGGCTGTGGGTCGACCACTTCGGCGGCGTGGTGACGCAGAAGGGCCCGCTGGTCGCGGTGCGACTGCCCGGATTCCTCGTGGCGCTCAGCGACCGCGAGCCAACCGGCCCGTCGCTGGGCTCTGTGATGGATCACTTTGGCTTCAAGGTGCGCAACATGGCAACGTTCCTGGCCAAGTGGCGCGCCGCCGGCCGGGAGGTCGACTCGGAGTTCACCGGGGCCGAAGGGTTGCCGAACGCCTACGTGACGATGCCGGATGGCGCGCGGGTCGAGCTGCAGGAGGACCAGGGCCTCTCGGTTGAAGTGGCCGGCTACCACATTCACTTCTTTACACCGGAGTTCGAGGAGCTACTCGACTGGTATGTCGATGTGTTCGGGCTGGAGATTCGGCCACGGGGCCGGATTCAGACGACCACCAATGTGCCCGGCATGAACATGAGCTTCGGGAACACCCAGGGCGAGTACGTGCCCAGCCAGGGCCGCGCGATCGACCACATCGGGTTCGAGCTCGACGACCTCGAGGCGTTCTGTGAGCAGCTCAAGGCGAAGGGGATCGAGTTCGACGTCGAGTACCGCGAGATCGACAGCATTGAGCTGAAGATCGCCTTCATCACCGACCCGGCTGGCACCTACATCGAGCTGACCGAAGGCTACGACGCCTACTAGGTCTCCTGGCGAGGCGCCCGTAAGGGCTGCGATGCGGCTTCCAGATCAGCGGGGTCACATGCCGCCTGCCTGCTCCCTCGTTGCGCCTCGCCAGACGAACGCCTCGCCAGGAAACCGCGCTCGTCGTGTGTCCGCACTCTGCTAGGTTTTCGGGCAGGGCATCCCGTCTGGCGGCGCACAGGCGCACGTCAGCTACGTCTACTGACCCACCCAGCCGGCGCTCAACGTCTCGCGGTCGACTCTGTCTCCACGCAGATAGACGTCAACGATTCGCCGGGTATTGGTGATGTCGTCGATCGGGTTTGCCTCGAGCACGACGAAGTCGGCGCTCTTGCCGGTTTCCAGAGTTCCGAGGTCGTCCAGCTCAAGCAGTGCCGCGGAATTACGGGTCGCCGCCACCAGGACGTCGGCCGCAGGCATGCCCGCCCGCACCATGTCTTCCATCTCGGCATGGGGGCTCCAGCCGGCGCCGCCGTCTGTGCCGAAGCCGATCGTGACGCCGTCGGCGTGCAACCGGGCCAGATTGCGCGCCTGAATCCCAAATGCCTCCTGGGCTGCCGGGCGGTCCACTGAGCGCTCCTGCATTTGCGCGAGCTGGTCTGGCGGAATCGTGCCGCTCAGCCAGCTCAGATCGGTGGCCACGCCTGTGCCAGGCAGATTCGGCACCAGGACGACCTCCGGTCGCTCGCGGAACATCTGCACTACGTCGTCGTCGATGTCCATGTCGCGGATGCCGTGCGCAAAGGCGTCGAGGCCGGCGTTCAGCAGTCCCTTTGCGTCCTCGAGTGTGAAGACGTGGGCCGTCACCCGGAGCCCATGCTGGTGTGCCTCGTCGATGACCGGGCCGTAGAGCTCCGGGGTCAGCTTGTCGAACTGGCCGCCCCGGTCGTCGACCCAAATCTTGACGATGCCATGATTCTCCGGAGCCAGTTCCTGAACCGCCGATCGCGCCTCCGCCTCGGTCGCGATCCAGAAGGGCACTTCGGTGCGGCCCGGTTCCGGCGCTGTGATGCCGCGACCCACGGTCAGATAGCGTGCTGCGTTCGGGATCGTATCGTCGCGCACCTGGAACGCGACGTCGCCGACCCCGCGGCCCAGGCTCAGGACGGCGCCAACGCCGTAGTAGGCCTTCCGTTGCAGGTCTTCGACGAGCTCCTCGCGGTTCTCGCTCCTCAGATGCACGTGGGTGTCGATGATGACCGGCATCACCGTCCGTCCGGCCAGGTCGACGCGGGCGGCGCCGGCCGGCACCTCCACCGCGTCGGCGGTGCCAACGGCGACGAGACCGGCGTTATCGACGACCAGAGTGCCGTTCTCGATGACATCGCCGTTGCCGACGATGACCCGCGCCCCTTCATAGGCGATGGCATCGGTTGCGACCGGGGCCGGTTCGGGCTCTGACGCCGAACACGCCGCGACGAAGGGAAGGCCACTGAGTAACAGTGCGGAGACCGAGATTGAGGCGCGCGGGTGCGTTATCAGTCGGTGCATGTAACGTCTCCAGGAGGTGGTCGGCGATCTGCTGATATGACTCGAACCGAGACTCCGCATAAAGACAACGGGCCGACATAGGCGGCGCGCGCCGCGGTGTCGGCCCGTCGAAGAACCGCTCAGCTGGTTTGGCGCGTCATGTCAGCGCCGCAGCTCGCGACCCTGTCGCTCCAGCTCGCGAGCCCCGGCAAGAATGCCATGCATGCCGATGTTGCCCTCGTGGCACGCATACTCAAACAGCGGCCCGTCGGTTCGACGGAACGGCATCATGACGGTGAACGGAGCGGTGTACACCGTCGGATCCGTGACGGTGTACTCATAGGCGACCCGGTCGGCATTGATTCGCGTGAAGCGCTCGACCAAATGTTTGTTGGGGCTCGTGCCGCGGCTTTCACCGCCGCGGAAATTCGTGGTTTCGACGACTAGCGTGTTGCCTTCATAGTGGCCACGGGAAACGCCGACGAACTGCTTGAACGGAGGTTTCGCGGTGTCGTCGATCGGAATGACCCTGGCGTTGTGCACCATCTCGTTGAGGATGACCACGTGGTCGGCGGTTTGGAAAATCATCACATTGTTGTTGTAGGCGCCGGAGCTCATTGGGGGCCCGGAGTTGAAGCCCATGATGCAACGGTCCATCAAGCTACGCACTTCGTGCGACACGTAGCGACTTGCGGCATCCCCGCCGCCGCGACGGCCGCGTCGTCCGGCTCCCGCCACCCGCGGCGGCAGCCGGCCATTGGGAGGATCGACGACGAACGAGGTCCGCTTGTCGTCGGTCAGGTCGACACCGCGCTCGTACCAGAACTCGTTGTACGACAGCACGCCGCCTTCGGCTCGGGGCTGGTAGCCGGCACTCCGCGCGCCCGTCTCGGGGTCGAAGAGGTCGCGGTTCAGACGGGTCCGCTCCGACGCCTCAAACGCGGCGCCTCCTCCTCGCTCAATGTCTCTTGGCCCTCGAACTGCTGCGGACGCTCAAATGGAGTCAGTGTGCGGAAGGTGAAAATGCCGGAGACGTCTGGGTACCCGTCCGGTGTGCGCATTGGCATCGTGCGGTCCCCGGATTGTGCCACGGCTTCGGCCGGCGCGAGCGACAGGACCACGGCAAACGTGAACAACACCGTGACGGATCTCCGTATCATCATGTACGCCTCCAATGGGCGGCGGCGCGTCCTTTGCGCCGGTCCCGATCACACACGTAGACAGAGGAAACCATGCACGCGGCTCCCTCGTGCCAAACACGCTCCAGATCCCCTCGGTACCGGGACAGTAGACCAAAAGGGGTGCCGCTATGCAAGGGCCATGTGCCGCCACGCCGCGGTGATCATTCACGGTTCGGGCACCGGGGTCCACTCGGCTGCCCGCCGTTCGGCCTCGGCGATCTGGTCGCGCGTCAGCTGCTGCGCGACCACCTCGCGCCCCGCGATCACGCTGGCTCGCGCCGCACCCGTTGCCTGGACCGCGGCCAGAGAGAGCCACATGTGCGCTGCGACGAAGTCCCGCGGTACCCCTTGTCCGTTTGCGTACATGATCCCGAGGTTCTGCTGCGAGGCGGCGTCCCCCTGATCCGCCGCCAGTCGGAACCAGCGAGCAGCCTCGGTCGAGTCCTGTGGAACACCGGTGCCGGTGTCGTAGCTCATCCCGAGGTTGAACTGCGCCCGAACATACCCCTGGTCGGCCGCCAGGCGTATCCATCTGAGTGCCTCGGCCACATCCTGCGGAACGGCTCGGCCGTTGAAATACATGTTGCCCAGCGCAAACTGCGCTTCTGCATATCCAGTGTCGGCCGCAAGGCGAATCCAACCGATGGCCTCGGTGTCATCTTCGGGAACGCCGGTGCCGTTGTCGTAGAGATACCCGAGCGTGACTTGCGCCGATGGGTCGCCTTGTACCGCCGCGAGGCGATACCACCGGGCCGCCAGGGCATAGTCCTGCGAGACACCCGCGCCGGTCTCATACATGCTCGCCAGGGTAACCTGCGCCGTTGTATTGCCTTGGGCCGCCGCCAGACGGACCCAGCGCGCCGCTTCTGCGAGGTCCTGGCGCAGACCATGCCCGTTGAAGTACATCTGGCCGAGATTGAACTGGGCTTCGGCGTGGCCCTGGTCCGCCGCCAGGCGATACCAGCGCACTGCTTCGCCTTCATCTCGCGACACGCCCGTGCCGTTGGCGTACATGCTGCCGAGTCGAAACTGTGCCTCCCAGTGGCCGTGGTCGGCTGCCAGGCGATACCACCGCGCCGCCTCCGCATCGTCCTCTGGAACGCCCGTGCCGGTGTCGTACTTCAACCCGAGGTTGTGTTGTGCGCCGGCGTGTCCCTGGTCCGCGGCCAGGCGGTACCATCTGACCGCTTCCGCATCATCCTGCCTGACGCCGGTGCCGGTGACATACAGGCGCCCGAGATTGAACTGGGCGGCGGCATCTCCGTGCTCGGCACGCGCCAAGAGCTCGTCGATATCGCGTTGCGCATGGACCGGGGTCGTGAGGGGCGCCAGGGTCAGGGTGACAGCCGCCACCAACAGGCGGTGTGCGTGGCGCGCGCGCATCTGTCATCTCCGCCTAGCGATCGGCACGGCGTCGACGAGGCCGGTGCCTTCTTCGATGGTAATCACCTGGTCGGCGTCCAAGGCGTCAATCGTATCCACCTGGCCGCTTGGCCAGGCGACACGCACCGCGGTGACCGAGGTCGCACCTCCGAGTCCAAACGTCAGCGGCAGCTCGCTCTGCGACAGGTAGCTCGAGCCCGTTTTGACCAGTTGCCACCGGGTGTCGCCGCCCGCCGTCACTTCCACCCTGGCGCCGATTCCGTCGCGGTTCGAGGCGGTGCCAACGGTGCGGATGCGTACGACGTGGTTGGCGTTGCCCCCGTCGTTTCGCAAAAGTCTGGCCGCGCCGTTGTTGGCGGTGACGAGCACGTCGAGGTCTCCGTCGTTGTCGGCATCCGCGTAGGCGGCGCCACGTCCCACCATCGGGGTTTCGAGCGCGCTGCCATTGGTGGCGACGATCTCCTCGAACCGGCCCTGTCCGAGATTGTGGAACAGCTGCGGGCGCTGGGCGTAGGTGACCCGGGACTGCACTCGCTCGACGTCATCGGCGACATGCCCGTTTGCTGCGAAGATGTCCGGCCAGCCGTCGAGATCGAAGTCGAAGAAGAAACAGCCGAACGTCAGGGTCAGTAGCGTTGCGCGGCCGATCTCGGACCGTGGTGCCTCGTCGATGAACAGCCCGTTCCCCTCGTTGTGATAGAGGGCCATCATCTCTGTCGAGAAATTGCCGATGATGAGGTCCGGTCGTCCCGACCCATCGTAGTCGACCGCGTCCACCCCCATGCCCGCCCGTGCCACGCCGGTGTCGCTGAACGCCACACCGGCGAGTACGCCGATGTCCTCGAAGGTGCCGTTGCCCAGGTTCCGAAACAATTGATCGGGTTGCGTGTCGTTGGTCACGAAAAGNTCCACCCAGTCGTCGCCATCGACGTCGAGCATCGCGACTCCGAGCGCTTTGGCCGAGGGGACCCGCAGCCCGGCGGCGGTCGTCACATCCTCGAACGTCTGATCGCCACGGTTTCGAAAGAGCGTCGGGCTCTGCCCTTGGTAGGATTCGGGCGTGCAATACGACTTGGTGTCGTCGACGAGGGAACAGAAGAGGTCGGTGTCGGGGGACCACTCCACGTAGTTGCCGACGAACAGGTCCAGATGCCCGTCCTTGTCGTAATCGAACCAGACGGCGCCGGTCGAGAAGCCCGGGTCGCCGACTCCGGCCCCTTCGGTGACGTCGACAAACGTACCGTCGCCGACTCCTTTGAACAGTCGGTTGGGGCCGAGCGCCGTCAGATACACATCGATATGGCCGTCATTGTCGAAATCGGCGGCGGTGCCGCCCAGGCCATAAAGCGGGATGTCGAGACCGGAGCCGTCCGTGACGTCAGTGAAGGTCCCGTCGCCGTCGTTCAGATACAGCGTGGCGTGTGTAGGGATGGCGTCTTGCTCGGGCCAGGACGTGCCATTGACCAACAGGATGTCCTGCCACCCGTCGGCGTTGACGTCGAGCCAGAGTGCGCCCGAACCGAAAGTCTCCGGCAAGTACTTCGCCCCGAATGCGCCGTTTGTGTGGGTGAACTGGATGCCGGCCGGCTCGGTCACATCCGTGAACACGACGGATGTGGCGGCCGAAAGGGCGACTACACAGGCGGTTGCGACGGCGCCCAGTGAGAGCAGACGTGTCATGACGAGGCGTGTCTCATGGTGGGGGTGCCTGTCTGTGTTCGTGCACCGGCTGCCGCTCGTTGTTGTCTTCCGGCGAGGTCCGGCGGAATGGTCCGGTAATCGCCTGCGCCGACTCGTCCGCTTTGAACCGCTCATACAGGGTTCGCTCCTGTGCCGCAGCCTCCCGGTTTCCGGCCCCTTGATGGGACAGCATCAAATTGTAATGCGCTTCCAAATCCTCCGGGTCGATCTGTAGCACCGCCTCGAACGTCGCGATCGCGTCGTCGAACCGCCGTTCGAGAAAGTGGATACGACCAATCTGGCCAAGCACGACCCGGTCGCGGGGATACTGTTCGCGCGCCGCTAGCAGGTGCTCCATCGCCTCGTCGTATCGACCCAGCGTCCGAAGGCCGGCTCCGAGAAAGAAATGGGCTCGCGCCAGATCTGGCTCGAGGGCCAGCGCCCGTTCGAGCAGCGGGACCGCCGTCTCGATGTCCCCTTCCTGCACTCGTGCCCGGGCCACGTTCAACGGACCGTCGGGATAGCTCGGGTCGATGGCCATCACGGTCCTGAAGGCGGCCTCCGCGCCGCGCAGGTTCCCCTGAAGCAGCAGCCCGATGCCGTAGTCGTTCCAGCGGGCACGTGGTGCCAGATCGAGTGGTCTTGCGCCGGTCGGCAAAGGCTCGTCCGCGTCGATCACCGCCAAGGACGCGTTCGCTTCCGCCATGACCGTTGTCGGGATGTCTGGAATCGATTTGACCTGTCCGGAGACGTTCGACGTGTCACCGGTGAACACCCATCGTCCGTCGTCAAACGACGCCGTGACCGGCGGCTCGGGCTGCGAGGGGTCGCGCACGCCGGCGTATGCCCATTGCGTAAACCACCAGGCGAACTTGCGATAGTTGACCTTTGCGCGGAGAAAAATGCGCTCACCGGCGTCCTCGGGGATCGTCAACCGGTAATGAACAGTGTCGGCGGCGCCCGGGCGTATCAGGCGCACATAGGCGACCGACCGTGTCATCCAGGCGTTTCGTTTGTCGATCGGGTTGCCGTGCTCGTCGAGTTGCAGACTGCGGTAGAAGTGCGCACCGGGATCAACCGGGCCGGTGCCTCCGTTCTCGGCCGCCCCACTNTGCAGCAGGACTTGCCCCCGGTCGTCTACAGCTTCGAACTCCACCCAGACGTCGTAGGCATCGACGGTTCCGCCGGGAAAGAAGTGTCCGACGTTGCGTGTACGGACGACGACCTCCACTCGGACCGATTCCCCGCGGCGGACGGCGACGGGGGTTCCGTCGAGCGGTGCAATGACGGCGGCCGGTGCGGGGCCTCCCAGACGGCGCCGGCCGGCGCCAAGCTGCGACGACTCCTCGCCGACCGCGAACGTGCTCGACAGGGTGGGCTCGCCGGACCGAGCCACTTGCGTCTCCGAGGGTCCGGTGTCGGCAACCCGCGTGATGCCGAAGACGTCGACTGAGATCTGACCCGCGCGCAGAAAGTCCTGCACCGCCCGCAGCTGCTCGGCGTCCCGGTTGACGAACGGAAGCGCAGTGTTCGCCCCCGGAAACCGGTGCGAGCGCACGTACCCGTTGTCTGCCGCCGGATCGTCCGACTCGACGAGCGGCATGTGGCACGTGCGGCAGCTTCCGGGGTTCTCCGGGTAGTAGAACGACCGGGCACCTTGTCCGGAGACGCCGGACGCCTGCCAGTTGTCGTACTCGTTGAATCCTCGCACCCAGCGGTAGTCGTTCACCGGCACGTCGAGGTGCACTTTGTGACAGGTTGAGCAGAATTCGGCGCTCTGGTCCTCGTGGAACGGTTTCATGAACGTGTCGCGATGAGGTCCGGGCGCCAGGTTCAGTAGCAGATCGTGCGCGCCGCGCAGAAGCGGGTTGTCGCTGGTCGCCAGGTCGTGCAGTGGCGGAAACTCGATGACGAAGTCGCCTTGGCCCATCGTGCTGCCGACATGGACGATGGAATGGCAGGAGACGCAGCCGAGACCGGCCTGCGCCTCCGGGGTGTCGATCTGGTCCTTGATCGGCTGGTCGAAACGGCCGTTGAAAAAGACCGCATGGTCGTGACAGCCGGCGCACAGCTTCGAGGGCTCGGTGCCAACCACCTCTTGCATGTACTCCACCGACCGGCGATACCACTGGTTATTGAACGACGAGAAGTGATGGGCCGAGCTATTCCATTGGTCGTAAATGTCGCGGTGACAGCGGCCGCACGTCTCACTGGTCAAGAAGAAGTCGCCCGGGATCGTCCCGCCGGTGTTCGTGGTGGCCGAGGAGGGGGCGAAAGGGTTTGCCCTCCCGGCGCTCGCCTCCGCCATGCTTACGGGCGGCCCTGCCGGGTTTTCGATGCGGTAGGCCCGTCTGAGTTCGGCATCTCGCGAAGCCCGGATCATCGGGGCGGCCAGTCCTGCGGATAGGGCACCGATGAGGCAGGCGCGGACCGCCCACGAGCGTCTGGGCGCGCCGGTCACCGAGCGCCAGAGATGCATCGCCACCAGCGTCGCCCCGAGGACCGCTGTCGCGACGTGCACCTGCAGCAGGGGCGCATACTGACGGGTCGCTCCGAGCACCGCTACGGCGAGTCCGATCAGCAAGCTGACGGCGAGGGTGCCGAAGCCGGAGGCAAGCAGGGGCCGCGTGGCCCAGTCGCGATGCCGCACGCGCGGGGCGAGCGCCAACGCCAGCATGACGCCGAGGAGCGGGTGGGCGCCGACGTTCGCGTAGTACCAGAGCGAGGCGCTTGGCGCCGCGACGAGATAGGCGGAGTTCATCAGCAGCGCGATGAAGCCTGCGAGAGCAAGGCGAGGCATGGATGGCTGTGGCTGTCCGACCGGATGGCTCGTGCCCTACCCCGGGGCCCGCGATGTCCGGGCAGCGAGAGCCGCCTCGGCGAGTCCAGAATCATGTTACCACCGGGGCCGCTCGAGGACCTCCCGCATTTGCAACCGTCCTTTGGACGCTCAGTCCACCGAGAAGAATGGGGACTCGCGGGGAGCCACCCAGTATAATCAATCAACGATCAGCCAGCTCTGTGCAGGCGTCTCGGAGGTCGTCCTATGAAGCGCGCTGTGTTGCTCTCGTGTGTCTTGTTGGCGGCCGGACCGGTGGTGGCTCAGTCCCAGTCGCTTGCGGCGGAGCCCTGGACCATGCCCCGTACGCCGGACGGTCGGCCGGACCTGCAGGGTTTGTGGACGACCCAGACGTTCACGCCATTGCAGCGGCCCGAGCGGTTTGCCGGGAGGGAGTTCCTGACCGACGAGGAGATGGCCGAGTTGACGGATGTGCTCACGGCGTCAGGTGTCGACCCGTTGAGAGGGGGCGCGTTCGCCCAAGCGCTCGCGGCCGATGATGCAGAGGCGCGTCGGGGCACCACCGTTCAGACGGACCCGACTCACTACGACAATTCCGTCTGGCTGAGGACGAATCGTCCCAAGGCGCTGTCGAGCAGGAGGACGTCGCTGATCGTGGATCCGTCGGACGGCAGGATACCTTCCCGGACAGAGGACGGACGGCAAAAGGCGGCCGAGCGGAGGGAGTTGCGGGGATACGACAGCTACCAGAACAGACCCCTGGCGGAGCGCTGTATGGCCTGGCCGCATGAGGGTCCGCCGATGATTCCGCCACCCTACAACGACCTGTATCAGATCTTTCAGGTTCCCGGCTACGTGGTGCTGTTTCCGGAGATGGCGAACAACCTCGCTCGCATCATTCCGACAGACGGTCGACCGCACCTCTCACAACGCATTCGCGAGTGGTCCGGAGACTCGACTGGCCGTTGGGAGGGCGACACACTGGTGGTCGACACCACGAACTTCACCGGTGAGACCGGCTTCCAGGGTTCGAGCGACGCTCTGCACGTGGTCGAGCGCTTCACGCGCGTCGACGCCGACACCATCCTGTACGAGTTCACGGTCGAGGACCCGATGACGTGGACGCGCCCCTGGAGCGTGGAGATGCCGATGATGACCGCCGAGGGCCCACTCTACGAATACACCTGCCACGAGGGGAACTACGGCATGAGGAACACGCTCAGTGGCGCGCGCGCCGCCGACCGGAAGGCCGCTGTGGACGCCCCTCGCGCACCGCGGTAATGGCAGTGATGACCAGCCGGCGACAACCCTGTTGATTCTCGATCCCTGGTTCTATCTCGCTGCGACAATCGCCGTGCTCATCGTCGGGATCGCCAAGGGCGGCCTCGGCGGGGGGATAGGGGTGGTCGGTGTCCCGCTGATGGCGACGGTGGTGAGCCCCGTACAGGCTGCCGCAATCCTGCTTCCGATTCTGATGGTGATGGATGCGCTGGCGCTCAGGGCCTACTGGCGTCTCTGGGATTGGCACAATCTCCAGGTGTTGATTCCAGCTTCGCTGATCGGCACGGCCCTTGGATTCACGGCGGCCGGGTACTTGTCGGCCGAGGCGTTGCGGGCCGGAGTCGGTGTCATCGCGCTGGCCTACGCGGTGCAGTATTTCCTTCGGCGCGCGACCGGACCCGGCAAGCAGTCGCATGTCGTGGGTGGTCTGTTCTGGGGCGCCCTGAGCGGCTTCACCAGCTTCTCGATACATGCGGGGGGACCACCGCTGCAGGCCTACCTGTTGCCGCAGCGCTTACATCGCACGACGTTCCAGGCGACGAGCGTGGTGTTCTTCTTCGTGGTCAACTGGTCGAAGGTTGGGCCGTATGCGTGGCTCGGTCAATGGAGCGCGGACAACTTGCTGACCTCGCTTGTCCTGTTACCGCTGGCCCCGCTGGGGATCTTTCTCGGGCGTCGGCTGCACGACCACGTGAACGACGAGCTTTTCTTCCGCGTGGTGCACGCCTCGCTGTTTGTCATCGGCGTCAAGCTTCTCTACGACGCCGGCATTGCGTAGTGGCCCCGGTCATAGATACGGTCACGCCCCACGCCGCTCCCTCGCAGGCACCGCCTCTGCTGTCCTTGTGGCGCTGGTCTTCAGGCCTGCGAGCACGGCGAGAGCCTTGCCCCGCGGACGTCGACGCTCCGGGCTAGTTCGAGAGCAGCTGGGTCTTGAGCCAGGCGACGAGCTCGGACTCGAATCCAGCATTCGCTTCAAACATCGGCAGGCCGTGCTCGGTGCCGGGGAACACCTTGGCGGTCGAGCGTGGATTCTTCGAGCCGTCGACCGCGCCCTTGATAGTATTGGCGACACCGGCGATGACCTGATCGTCTTCGGCGCCCGCGCCAAACACCCCGAGTGCCGGTGTGGCCGCGATATGAGCGATCGCGGCTTCGCTCGGTGGCCCCGAGAGCAACATCAAGGTGGTGATTCCGGAGTGACGCGTCGGGAGATCACCCGTCAGCATCGCGCCGCAGCTTGCGCCCCCGACCCCAATGCGCGAGCCATCCACACCGGTCTGCCCGACCAAATAGGCCAGGGCCCTGTCGAGGTCTCCTGCCGACTTCGCCAGCAGGTTCGGGAAGCCTCCGGACATCCCTTCGCCTTCACTGTCACCGAACCCACGCAGGTCCATCGTCAGCACGTGAAGGCCGGCGTCGACGAGCTGGCTCGAAATGCCGGTCCACGAGCTGCGATCCATGTTGCACTGGTGAATCAGCAGCATCGCAGGGCCGGGCCGTCCCGGAGAGGTGTAGGTGGCCTTCAGGGTCACCCCGTCCGGTGCTTTGAGGTCGACGTCGGTCGCTTGCGCGGTGGCCGGGGCGGCCATTATGAGCGTTAACAGCGCCGCTGCGACAAAGGCGGTGGCTTTCATGAGTTCTCCTGGTGTCTGTCTGGTTCCGAGTCTGCCGCAGTGTATCGCGGATCGAGGCGGGATGCTCGGGTTGGACCTTGTTCGCTATTTCGCGCGTGGACGTTTGGAATGAGGAAGCGCAAGTCATCGTGAGTCGACCCGCCGACCGAGAGGGGAATCAATGGCAAAGCTGAGTGGTGTGGCGCAGCGCTGTCTGCAGCCAAAGCTGCGCATGGTGCGCAACGGCGACACGGTGGTCAACGCGCTCCGCTCCGAGCATTCGCCGTCGGTGGTTGTCTCCGAATCGGTGACAGCAGGGCTGGGGATCGAGGCGCTGCGCGGCGACCAGTGCGTGCCGGCCACCGAGGCAAGACGCCGTCCATCGAAGGGGAAGCGGCCTGGCGCGGGACGGGCGACGGACTCGACCGTCAGCGTGTTCGTCGATTCCGAGGTATCGATCGACGTCGGCNGCCGCCGCGGCGCGTGCGGCGGACAGACCATCGCGGAGCTGACACTGGCCGAGCTCGACACCCTCGCCAACGACCCGCGCGTCACACACATCGAGCTGGGAGAGTCGGTGAGTCTGCCCGACCCGGTTGAGGGCGACACGCTGGCGACGGGCCCGGGCGCCTCGGTGCGGGCCGTCAAGAAGTTCGCGAGCGAGCACCGCTACGGCAAGGATGTGCTCGTCGGCGTCATCGACGTCGGCGGCTTCGACTTCGCCCATCCAGACTTCCTGCGTGAGGGCAAGACCCGGTTCGAGCGTATCTGGGATCAGGGTGGCGACGCGCGCCCGGCACCGCGGCTGGCGACCATGCCGCAGCGTTTCCGCTACGGCGCGGAGTTCAAGAAGGCGGAGCTCGACAACGCCATCCGGTACGAGCGGACCGGCGCTCTCCCGGTGCCGGCCTGGGAGATCGAGCGCCAATCGCAGACGGCGCCTGCCTCTCATGCGACCCACGTGGCGAGTATCGCGGCCGGGAATACGGGTGTCTGTCGGAACGCCAAGATCGCCGGCGTGTTGATCGCCCTGCCCGTAACCGATGTCGAGCGGCGCAAGTCCTTCTACGATTCGACTCGCATCGCAGACGCCGTCGACTACCTGATCGCGCTGAGAGACGAGCTCGGGTGCAAGGCACTCGCCATCAATATCAGCCTGGGCACCAACGGACATGCCCACGATGCCAGCAGCGCAGTCAGTCGATGGATCGACGCCCGTCTGGCATCGCCCGGGACCGCGGTTTGCGTCGCCGCCGGGAACGCCGAACAGGAGAAGGGCACGACGGCAAACCCGACCGGCTACATCATGGGACGCATCCATACCAGTGGACGGCTCGACGCATCAGGGCTGAGGCGGGACATCGAGTGGATTGTGGTCGGCAACACGATCGCCGACATCTCGGAGAACGAGCTCGAAATCTGGTATCCGTCTCAGGACCGGTTCTCGGTCTCGGTCCGGCCACCCGGCATGGCGTGGCAGCCGCTGGTCTCGCCGGGTGAGTATCTCCAGAATCATCCGTTGCCCGGTGGCACTATGCTGAGCTGCTACAACGAGCTCTATCATCCGGCCAACGGCGCCAACTACATCGGGATCTTCTTGAGCCCCGGGTTCAACCCCGACGGTGTGGTCGGCGTGCCGGCGGGCACCTAGACCGTTCGGCTGCACGGGGATCACGTGCGTGACGGTCGCTACGACGGGTGGATCGAGCGTGACGACCCGCGCGACGACCCACGTGATGCCAGCAGGGACCTCTGGCGCTTCCCGTCCTTCTTCAGCGAGCACTCCAACGTCGACCGGTCGTCGGTCAGCTCGCTGGCCTGCGGCCGCAACATCGTGTCGGTGGCCAACCTCGACGCCCGGAACAACAGCATCGCGATCTCGAGCAGTCAGGGACCGACGCGCGATGGGCGACAANAACCCGAGGTGGCCGCGGCGGGCACCGACATCCTGGCCGCGCGTGGCTTCGGACCGCGGGATGCGTTGTGGGTGAAGAAGAGTGGTACCAGCATGGCAGCCCCCTATATGACAGGCGTGGTCGGGCTGATGCTGGCGATCGATCCAAATATGACGGCGGCGCAGATCGGCGGGGTGATTCGACGCACGTCCACCCCGCTGCCTGGAGACACCTATCAGTGGCAGGATGCGGCGGGCTTTGGCCGGGTCGACCCGGTTGAGTGCGTAAGCGAAGCGCGCCGCGTCCACGACAAGAAGGACCTGGACCCATGAAGCTGCGCATATTCAAAGCGGACAAGGGCGACGCCCTGCTGGTCAGCAGTGGGAACGGCAAGAACCATGTGATGGTGGATGGCGGCATGGGCGACGCCTACCGGGATCACTGCGCCAAGCCGATCAGCAAGCTCAAGCGGCTCGATGTGGTCTATGTGTCCCATATCGACCGCGACCACGTGCAGGGCATCTACCAGATGCTCGATGATACGGTTGCCTGGAAGGTCCACGATTTCCTCAAGACGCACGGACATCCGGCCCACAAGACTCCGAAGCACCCGAAGCGGCCGCCGATCACCAAGTTCTGGCAGAACAACTTTCGCGACCAGGTCGACGACAACGACGGCGAGATCTCGAGCATGCTCGCCTCGCAGGCCTTCACGCTCTCGGGCCACGAGAATGCGGCAGTGCGCGAGATCGCGCTCGATCAGCAGGAGCTGGGACAGAGTGTCGGCGACGCGTTGCGGGTGTCGTGGCGCATCGCCGAGGACCAGCTCGACATTCCCGTGAATCCGGAGGCCGGGCACAAGCTGATCAGCGTTAGCGATGCATCGCCCGCCCGCTTCGGGGTCGGCAAGATGGACTTCACCGTCATCGGCCCCTCCGAAATGGAGCTCGAGGCACTCCGGGACGAGTGGAACGTCTGGCTAGAGGAGAAGAAGGCCCACAAGGAGCGCTTGAAGAAGAGATCGGACGAGGACCACAGCCCGCTCGTGGCCAGCAGCTCCGCCGGGTTCGCGGCCCCCCTGTCTGGCAACGCCGAGGAGCTGGCCAGTTCGGACGGTCGCATCCAGGCTGCGCTGGCGCAGCTCGCACAGGCGAAGGTACTGGGCCGACGCAAGAGCGTCACGACGCCGAACCTCGCGTCGCTGATGTTCTTCGCTCGCGAGGGCCAGCAGACCATGCTGTTGACCGGCGATGGGCATTGTGACGACATTCTCGAGGGCCTCGACAAGGCGGGGCTGCTGCGACCGGACGGCACGCTGCACGTCGACGTGTTGAAGGTGCCGCACCATGGCTCCGAGCACAACACGAGTCTTGCGTTCGCCAAGGCAATCACCGCCGACAAGTATGTGTTCTGCGGCAACGGCGCCCACCAGAACCCGGATCTCGACGTCGTGAAGGCCTACATCAACTCGCGCATCGGGACTGCCTCTCAGCGCAGCTCGAGCCCGGAGGCCAAGCGACGCTTCCGCCTGGTGTTCAACTACCACCCAGACAACGAAACCGGCGCCCACCGCACGCATCTGCGAAAGATTTTTGGCCACGTCGAGGCCCGGCAGGTCGCCCCGTCGAAGATCTCGAGCACCTTTATCAAGGGGTCGTCGCAGGTCTTCTCGGTCTGAGCGCACCTCGGCGCTGCGTCCGAACCCATCTGACAGCGGGGGTCCGGCATGTGGCCGGGTCTGTCGCGATGAGCAAATCCCGTCGAAATGGGGCGCCAACGGTGCTATCCTTTTCCGAAATGTACAGGCCCGAGGGTGCCCCGGCACCCGAGGCGTTGTAAGGAGGAGCACGGTGACCAATCGACTCTTCGTCCTGGTGTGTGCGGTGTCGGTGGTGTGCGCGGTAGCCTTGGTTGCGGCCGGTCCTGCCGCCGCCCAGCAGCAGAGCGCGTGGTCGCCATCCCGGACGGCAGACGGACATCCGGATCTGCAAGGGGTCTGGGCGAACAACAACGTGACGCCGCTCGAACGACCGGAGATACTGAACGGCCGCGAGACGCTGACCGACGAAGAGGTGGCGGCGCTGCAAGCGCGGGCCGGCGAGCTGTTCAGCACCGAGTCGGGCGACGCGGCGTTCGGCGACAGCGTGTTTGCGGCGGCGCTGGCCGAGGCGGAGACCTTTACGTCCAGGGATACCGGGACCGGCAACTACAACCACTTCTGGCTCGTCGAGCGGGACTGGGACAATCGCACTTCTCTCATCGTCGANCCGCCCAATGGCCGACTGCCGGCACGGACGGAAGCGGCAAGCGTGCGGCTGGCGGCCCGTGCCGAGGCGCGTCGACGGCATGCTTGGGGCCCGGAAGACCGGAGTCTTGGCGAGCGGTGCATCAGCTGGGGCGCGCCGCGGCTCGGCGCCGGCTACAACAGCTATGTTCAGATCTTTCAGACTCCTGATCACGTGGTCGTCTACATGGAGATGGGAGGCTCGCGGGTCATTCCGTTGACCGGCTCGCCGCACGTCGACGACAGCGTGAGACAGCTGCACGGCGACTCGCGCGGGCGGTGGGAGGGGGACACGCTGGTCATCGACACCACGAACTACTCGCCAACGACCTACTTCATGGGCGCGAGCGACGGCTTGCACGTCGTGGAGCGTCTCACGCGCGTCAGCGACGACGTGTTGCAGTACGACGTCACGGTGACCGACCCGACAACATGGGCGGCGCCGTGGACAGCCATGATTCCGCTCAGAAGCTCGCCCGATCCGGTCTTCGAGTATGCCTGCCATGAGGGCAACATCGGTATGGAGGGCATCATGTCCGGTGCGCGGGCGCTGGAAAAGGCCGAAGCCGATGCGGCCGGCGGTGGGTCGAATTAGGGGAGTCGAGGGGACCTGATCTCATGACACATTTTCGTACGATCGCCATCGCGTTCACCCTCGCGGCTTTGGGTGCCGTGGTTGCCGCCTGCAACACCGCTTCGACACCGTCAGCGCCAGTAGAGGCAGAAGAGGCAATGACCGGTGGCCCCCCCGCGGTCTCGTGTGACAGTCTTGCTTCGCTGGCCCTGCCCTACGGGACGATTACCACCGCCGAGGCGANTGCACCTGGGGCCTTCGTGCCGCCGATGCCGCCGGGCCGGTCGCTGTCCGAGGGGCAGGCACGCCAGTATGGCGCGTTGCCCGGGTTCTGCCGTGTGGCGGCCACGCTGACGCCCTCGAGCGATTCCGACATCAAGGTCGAGGCATGGATGCCGGCCGAAGGATGGAACGGGAAGCTGCAGGCGGTCGGGAACGGGGCGTTCACCGGCAGTCTGCGCTACGGGGGAGGACGGTCCATGGCCTCCGGGCTCGAGCGCGGGTACGCCACCGCCTCGACCGATACAGGACACGTCGGTGGCAGCGCCGAGTTCGGATACGAGCACCCCGAGAAGGTCGTCGACTTCGGGTACCGCTCGGTGCACGAGATGACGGTCGCGGCGAAGCAGCTAATAGGCGCCTATTACGGTGACGGTCCACAGTATGCGTACTGGTTCGGCTGTTCGGCGGGCGGGCGGCAGGCGATGGTGGAAGTGCAGAAGTATCCGGAGGACTATGACGGCATCATCGCGTGGGCACCCGGCAACGACTGGACCGGGCGGGCCGCGGCGTCGTTGCGGGTGGCGAAGCATCTCGAGGCGCATGAAGATGCGCGCTTGTCGGATGCGAAGATGGAGTTGCTTCAGACAGCGGCGCTCGATGCCTGCGATGCTGCCGACGGCGTGGAGGACGGCGTGGTTGGCGACCCTGAGCGATGCGACTTCGACCCGGCCGTCCTGCGGTGCTCGGGCGCTGACGGTGCCGATTGCCTGACGGCGGCGCAGTTGGGCACAGTGCAGATGATGTACTCCTCTCCGGAGAACCCGAAGACGGGGCGTCCGATTACCGGCGTGTTCCCGGGCAGCGAGGCCAACTGGACCGAGCTTGGCTGGACCCGATCGGCTCGGGCCACGGGGCTCGATCAGTATCGGTATCTGACCCATGCGGACCCGGACTGGACCATCGACCAGTTTGACTTCGACACCGACATCGTGGCGGCGGAGGAGGGCGACGCCAGCACGCTCAATGCGCTCGACCCGGATCTGCGGCCGTTCTTCGCGCGTGGCGGTAAGCTGCTGACATCGCACGGCTGGAGCGATGCGCAGATCTCGCCGGCGAACGCGACACAGTATTACCAGCGTGTGGTGGATGTCGTGGGGGACGAGGCAAAGGTGAACGAGTCGTTCCGTCTGTTCATGGCGCCGGGTATGGGGCACTGCGCAGGTGGCGAGGGACCGAACACGTTCGACGCGCTCACGGTGATGGAAGAGTGGGTCGAGGACGGCCGGGCGCCGGACCGCATCATCGCATCCCGCAGCCGGAACGGGGCTGTGGACCGTACCCGTCCCCTGTGTCCGTATCCGCAGCTTGCCGTGTACTCGGGGACCGGGAGCACGGACGACGCAGCGAACTTCGTGTGCCAGATGCCCTAGTCACAATCGCTCCTCGGTGCCGACACAGCGGCTGGTCCAGCACGTACTCGAGCGGATCGCGATCGACCTTGGCGCCGATGTCGCGCGCGCGACGAGCGTTCACGGTGGCGACGTGGCACTGTCGTTCAATGTCGCGCTCGATGATGGACGTCGCGTGTTCGCCAAGACCCACGCGTCGGCTCCACCCCATCACTTCAGCACCGAAGCGGCCGGTCTCGTCTGGATCCGTGAGGCGCGCGAGATCGGCGTTCCCGAAGTGTTGGCCGTATCGGACGACCCGCCATTCCTCGTGCTCGAGTGGATCGAGGAAGCTGGTCCGGATGCGGGCACCGAGGTTGCACTCGGCCACGGTCTCGCCTCACTCCATCGAGCTGGGTCACCCTGTTTTGGTCGTGAGGACCGTCGTTCCACCGGCAGCCGCGGACTACCAAACGAGCCGTGTGAAACGTGGGTTCAGTTCTATGCGACACAGCGGCTCCTGCCGCTCGCGCGTCTGGCTCGGGACGGCCGGGCGCTGGCTGACCACGCCACGCGAAGCCTAGAAACGATAGCCGCCCGACTCGGGGAGCTGGGCGGCGAGGTGGAGCCTCCCGCCCGCCTGCACGGCGATTTGTGGGGTGGCAACCGGTTGGTGGGAACCAACGGCCGCAACTGGCTCATCGACCCGGCCGCGCACGGTGGCCATCGGGAGTTCGACTTGGCGATGATGCGGCTCTTCGGTGGCTTCGGCAGCGACTGTTTTGCAGCCTACGGGGAGGCCTTCCCACTGTCTGAGGGCTGGCAGGACCGGGTGGCGCTGCACCAGTTGGCCCCCCTCGTCGTGCACGCAATAAAGTTCGGGGGCAGCTACCCGGCGGCGGTCGATGCCGCTTTGGCCAGGTACGTCTGACCACCCTGGGGGGCGTCGTCCTGGGCGCAACGCAGGGACGCGGCATCCTGCAAGGAACGATCCGATGCCAACAGAAGACGGGTCAGTTGATCTCGAGTCGGTACCAGGCGGTGTCGGCGCTGAATCCAAAATTGTAAATCAACAGCGAGTATGCACCCGGCGTCACCGATGCGTCGAAGCGTGACGGACTCCGGCTGGTGTCGTCGAATCCGAGGGCAGCCTCGACATTGCATCCTGGCGCGTTTGCCGAGACTTCAGGCGCCGTACAGGTGCCGCGCAGCAGCCCGCTGTCTATGTCATTGAAGAAGTTGTTCCAGCTGATCACCCCCGAGAGGTTTCCCTGTCGCCCGATCTGGACCGGCACAACGGTCAGGGACAGCGCCGGGATCGTGGCGGTGCCCTCCACGACTTCTGTCATGTCAGACGGCCCCGTACCGCCGCCGCATCCGGTGAGCCCGGCGACGGCACATGCGACCACCAGCTTCGATGTCAGTCTCTGTGTTCGAGGCATGATGTCTGTTCTCCAGATGGGGAGTATCGCATGACAAGGCAACTGCCTCAGCCGACACGCCATCGTGGGGTGCCCGAGCCCGCGCCAGACTGTTGCTCGTGCAGTTTTCGAGAGCCTACACCCTGTCATGTGTGCCGTGCCCCAATCCTACTATCTGCACCCTTGCGCCGACCCGATCCGCTCACTCGTAGGTAAGCGCGGAAACCGGGTCGACGAGAGTGGCCCGTCGCGCCGGGACCATGCAGGCGAGCAACGCGACGCCGCCGAGGACGACGATGACGGCGACGAAGATGAGCGGGTCGGTGGCGCGCACGCCGTAGAGCTGGCTGGCCAGAAAGCGGCGCAGCAGCAAAGCGCCGGCGACGCCAAGCCCGAGCCCGACTCCCAGCATGGTGAGACCCTCCGACAACACGAGCCGGAACACTTGTCGGGTGGTGCTACCGAGCGCGATCCGGATACCGAACTCACGTGTCCGCTGGGTTACCCGGTAGGCGAGCACCCCATAGATGCCAAGCGCCGAGAGCAGCAGCGCGAGCCCCGCATAGCCGAGCGCCAGCATCATTGGGGTGCGCCGCGGGGTCAGACGCTCCGCGATCCGTTCTTCCATCGACTGCACGAGGAAGAGGGGCAGCTCCGGGTCTATCGCGGCGACCTCGGCGCGTAACGCGCTCACCAGGCCGTGCGGGTCGACCTCGGTGCGAATGGCGAACGTGGGCGAGCCGAGTGGCCGCTGGCTGTTGGCAAAGAAATGCGCGCCGATCGGCTCCGGCACGTCCACCAGGCCATAGAGAATGTGCGAGGCCACCACGCCGATCACGGTGTAGAAGGTCGTGTCGTCGGTGATCTCAACGTCGCCGTGCATCTGCTGGCCCAGGGCGCTACGGCCCGGCCAGAACTTTGTGGCAAGTCGCTCGTCGATGATGACCGACGGGGTCGAGTCGGTGGTGTCGCGTGCGTCGAAGAACCGACCTTCGAGCAGCGGCACACC
>PBRZ01000036.1 GCA_002726085.1 Acidobacteriota bacterium | reverse complement strand
GCTCGACGACCGGTTCGCGATCGCGGCTATCACCCTGTCCGAGGCGCTGCACGGCGTTCACCGGCTGCAGGGGGTACGGCAGGTCCGCGCTCGCGCCTTGCTTGACCGCTGGCTGCAGCAACTGCCTGTGGTTCCGTTCGGGCGTCCGGTCGCGGAGACGCACGCCGTGCTCGGTGCCGATCTCGCCGGTCGCGGCGAGACGATGGGAGCCCACGATCTCCAGATCGCCGCCACAGCCGTGCACCTGGGCTACGACGTGGTGACGCGAGACCGCCGCAGCTTCGCCCGACTCGCCGACCTTCCGGTGCAATACTGGTAGTCGCCGAAGGCCAGGCTGGCGCCTGGCTTCGCAGACCTGCGGGCCTGCGCCACAGGAGTCAGTCAGAGCCCGGACCAGCTTCTGTGGCGCAAGGCTTTTGCCTTGCGAAGGACAACCCGCAGGGTTGTCCTCTTGTTCCCTCAATTCTCGGAAAATTCGTGTCGTCGCCCTGCCTGGAACTCATCGACGAAATCGAGCTGCGTCGCCGCCGGGTGCAGTCCCGCTTCGGTGGTGTCCCCAAAGACCATAGTCGGGTGTCCGTCGGGCGAGTACGCCGGCCACTCGGGCAGGCCACCGCCGTTGGGGTTGCCGGTGGCGGCGAAGCGCACCCAGGTGTCGGCCAGCTCGTTCGATAGCTCCCTGTCGCGGTCGTCGTAGTCGCGGTTGGCGTAGGGATAGGGCGCGCGGCCGAGGTTGTTGAACACGTAGACGATCTCGGCCGCGTGGAAGGCGCGCAGCTGATCGCGGTCGGCCGCCGGCGCCGACCGGGTGAAGTAGTAGAGATACGCGGGCGAGCCGACCCTCGACATCAGGTCGGCCCAGGTCCGCATCTCCCAGCCGAAGCTGCGCGACGCATAGCTGTCGAAGTAGGCTCGCCGCGCCTCCTCGTCGGTTGAGGCGGGGTAGACGTCGTGGTGCGTGGCCGCCATGGCACCGAACTGCCGCTCGACCGCGGTCCGGTGCGCCGCTAAATCGGCCGGTGCGCCACCGGCGGCCAGCGTGGTCCCCTCGTCGGCGTTCGACCCGACGATGATCGGCACGTCGTGCTGCTTGCCGCTCGCGAATGTGTCGTAGACGCTCTGTTCGAGCACCCAGCCGTCGACGTTGGCTGCCGTCCTGAATCCGACTGCACGGCTCCGGGTGAACTCGACGATTTGTTCGCCGGTCACGGCGCGCATCGACGCGAGGGAGACCTCACCGCCGCTTGCGGCCAGCAGTCCGTCGATCCAGCGTTCGCCGACCGCCTCGGCGGAATCGCCGCGCATCGACGCCTCGGTCAGGTGGCTCGTGCCGCCAAAGACCCCTCCACTCTCGCCGATGACACCGTGAAATAGACCGGCGGCCAGCGGGGTGGCCTGCAGCACGTTCACGCTCCAGGAGCCGGCCGACTCGCCGAAGATGGTGACCCGGTTCGGGTCGCCCCCGAACGCCGCGATGTTGTCGCGCACCCACTCGAGTGCCGCCACCTGGTCGAGCACGCCGTAGTTGCCCGACGAGCCGTGCGGGTCTTCTGCACTCAGCAGCGCGTGCGCGAGATAGCCGAGGGGGCCGAGCCGGTAGTTGGTGGTCACCACCACCGCGCCACGCGCGGCCAGCGCCTCACCCCGATAGACCACCGATGCGCCGGTGCCGTTGTTCAGTCCGCCGCCGTGCACCCAGACGAGCACTGGCTGCGCGGCGTCGGCCGACTCGGCGGCCGTCCAGACGTTGAGATAGAGGCAGTCCTCGCTCATTTCGTCCGCGCCCGGGCCATAGAACGAGTCGACCGGCCGTGTGGCCTGCATGCAGGCCGGCGCGAAGGCGGTCGCGTCGCGGCTGTCTTCCCAGGCGGCAACCGGCTGCGGGGATTGCCACCGCAGCTCGCCCTCCGGCGGCGCGGCGAACGGGATGCCCTTGAACACCCGCACGGTCGCGTCGATGTCCGACATGGCACCGGCGATGTCGCCACCGGTCACCGCGATCGTCAGGGGGTCGGTCACCGGCGCTCCTGCCTCGTCAGTTTCCCCTGCGCCGCCGCACCCAACCGCCGCCAGCGCGAGACCCGCCAGGAGTGTCGTTGTTGCTCGTGTCATCGTTCTCTTCCTTTGCGAGTTCGTGGCGCAGGCCTTCAGGCCTGCGATCGCATGGCTGAAGCCATGCGCCACAAAAGGGTCCTACTGCTCCGCGAGCGGGATGAACAGCGAAATCCGATCCTCGGTGCCGATCGCCCGCGAGATGTGTCCCTGCCCCGTGGTGTCCTCGGCGAGCAGGATGTGCCCGGGGTGCAGCCTGACCTTCGTGCCGTCGCCGAACTCCACCTCGCTCTCGCCGCTCAGCGTGATCACATACTGTCGGCGCGGCGCCGTGTGGAACGGGAGGTCGTAGTCGAGCGACGTGCGTCGGAACTGGAGGCTGGTAACGTCGACCGGCTCCGACAGCTCTGTAGCGCCCCGCTGCGGGCCGAGCGGCACGTCGTACTCTTCGACGTGGGTCTGGCCGTCCGGTCCGGTGTACATCCGGCTGACCTTGATCGGGGTCCGCTCCTGGGCGATCGCGTGCGTGTCGCCCGTCCAGTGCAGACCGACGAAGACGAGCGTCGGAATCCAGCCGAGTGTGACGATACCGATCGCGATTCTGCGTCCTGTGTTCATGGCGGCTCCCAGCAATTGCGTGCGCGGATGTTTCTGTTCGGTGATTATAGGCCCGACTGCGTCCAGGATGGGCGCTCGGGGACTACCTCCGGCAATTCGTCAGAGATCTGCGAGATGGCTGACGCTGGCCGCCAGGCGGAGCGTCCATGGCGGCGTCGGGTCGATGTGCGTGACCGACGCGTTCGGAAACCACGCTGGTGCCGACTCGCCTGGCTCGAGCGCCAGGTGGAATTCAGCGAGCGCGCGACAGACGAGCCCGTGGGTGACCACGGCCACTGTGGCGGACCCGGCGTCGGCTGAGGCGCCGATGTGCGCCCAGGCCGCGGCTACGCGCTCACGGAACAGGTCCCACGTCTCACCGCCGGGCGGGTCGTGCTCGGGGCCATAGAACTGGTGCTCGACTTCGGCGTACGGCCGCCCGCGCAACTGCCCGAGGTCGCGTTCGCGCAGCAGCGGGGTGACCTCGAGCGGGACCGTTCTGTCGGGCGCCAGCGCCGCCGCCGTTTGACGAGCACGTGGATAGTCGCTCGCGATGATCCGGGTCAGACCGGCGTCAGCCAGGCGTGCGCCGAGCCGCTCGGCCTGGCGTGACCCATGCGCGCTCAGTGGGGTGTCGGGCGCCTGCACGACCCGTTCGGCGTTGCCCGCGGTCTGGCCGTGGCGTATCAGGTAGATCATCGAGGGAGCTGACGGGAGGCGGCGCGCGACTACCGTCTACGATCCATTGTACCAATCTCCCGACCGGTGACGTGTGGTAGGGTCCGGGCACCGTCATGAGCGCACCCTCGCTGCTCGAGCGGGTCGGCTTGCATCGTCCGGAGCTTCGCGCCTGGGCGATGTACGACTGGGCCAACTCCGCCTTCATGGCGACGGTCGTCACGGCCGTTTTCCCGATCTATTTTCCGTTGGTCGCTGCCGCCGAGCTCGACCCCGCGGTTGCGAGCTTCCGCTTCGCGTCGACGACGTTCATCGCGTTGTCGATCGTGGCGGTGCTGGCACCGGTGTTGGGTGCTATCGCAGACGTGGCCGCCGTCAAGAAGAAGATGCTCGCCGTGTGTCTGGCGCTCGGGGTTGTGGCGACTGCCTGCATGTTCTTCATCGGGCGTGGCGACTGGATGCTGGCAGCCGTGCTGTTCATTCTGGCGAACATCGGCGCGACCACCAGCTTCGTCTTCTACGACTCGCTGCTGCCGCACATCGCCAGCACCGACGAGATGGACCGGGTGTCGACCTCCGGGTATGCGCTCGGCTACCTGGGCGGCGGGGTGCTGCTGGTGGTGAACCTGGCGTGGATTCTGGCGCCGGAGCGGTTCGGACTCGACGGGCAGGAGATGGCGATGCGTCTATCGTTCGTCAGCGTGGCCGTCTGGTGGGTCGGGTTTTCGATTCCACTGTTCAGGACGGTGCCCGAGCCGGCCCGGGCTCTCGAAGTGGACGAGCAGGCGAGTGCGAATCCGATCCCGACGGCGCTCGTGCGGCTCGGCGAGACGCTCAGAGAGCTGCGTGGCTACAAGCAGGCGTTCCTGATGATGCTGGCGTTTCTCGTCTACAACGACGGCATCGGCACGATCATCCGGATGGCGACCACGTTCGGGACCGAAATCGGACTCGAGCAGGGCGACCTCATCACCGCCATCATGCTGGTGCAGTTTGTCGGAGTGCCGTTCGCTTTCATCTTCGGCCAGATCGCCGGTCGCCTTGGCGCCAAGCGCGCCATCTTCCTGTCGCTGGCTGTCTACGTTGGCATCAGCATCTTCGCGTACGGCATGACGACGGCCGCCGAGTTCTACACGCTGGCGATGCTGGTCGGTATGGTGCAGGGCGGCAGCCAGGCGCTCAGCCGGTCGCTCTTCGCCAGCATGGTGCCGCGACACAAGTCGTCGGAGTTTTTTGGGTTTTTCGGCGTCTTCGAGAAGTTCGCCGGCATCGTGGGCCCCGGGGTCTTTGCCGTGATGATCCTGGTGACTGGGTCGAGCCGTGGAGCCATCCTGTCGATCATCGCATTCTTCGTCATCGGCGGCCTGCTGCTGGCGAGAGTGGACGTCGAGGAGGGGCAGCGGGTGGCCCGAGACGCCGAGGCGGACCTGAGGGCGGGTCGATAGCTCGAAGGAGACAGGAGACAGGACAAGCCTGAGGGGCTTCGCCCGCTTTGTCATTTGTGGCGCAGGCCTTCAGGCCTGCGAGGCAAGGCTGAAGCCTTGCCCCACGAAAGAGTCGATTCACGGGTGGTCTGAGATCGGGTCGGGTGTCACGCCTTCGGCGTCGAACACCTGTCTGGCCAGCCGGAACGCTTCCACACCGGCCGGGATGCCGCAATAGACTGCCACCTGCATCAGGGTGTCCCGGATCTCCTCGACCGTGCAGCCGTTCCGCAGCGCGCCGCGCACGTGGGTCTTGAACTCGTCGCCGCGGTTCAGCGCGGCGATCATCCCGAGATTGATCAGGCTGCGCTGACGGTCGTCGAGCGTCTTTCTCGTCCACACCGCGCCCCAGCAATATTCGGTCACCAACTGCTGAAACTCGGCGTTGAAGCTGTCGAGCCCGGTGAGCGCGCGGTCGACATAGTCGTCGCCCAACACCTTGCGCCTGGCCTTCAGTCCCTCTTCATGTAGCGCCGTGGACATCGTATCGGTCTCCTTGTGCGAGTGAACGCCGGTCGCGAGTGTACCATTCACCGCGTGGAGGGTCGTGAATGGACTTCAACTTGAGTGAAGAGCAAGCGGCGCTGCAGGCCGCGGCGCGTACGTTTGCCCGCAGCGAGATGCTGGCAGTTGCCGAAGAGACCGAGCGGGAGGCGACGCCGCTGTCGCGTGATTGGCTGAAGCGGTATGCCGAGATGGGCTTCCTCGGCGTCAACGTGTCGGCAGACTACGGCGGCCTCGGTCTCGGCAATGTCGAGGCGTTCCTCGTGCTGGAGGAGTTCGCCAAGATTTCGTCGGCGGTGGCGTTTCCGATTTTCGAGTCCGTGGCCGGGCCGGTGCACGCACTCGCCCACTTCGCGGACGATGCGCTGAAGCAGCGGGTCATTCCGGCCGTCTGTCGGGGCGAGATGATTGTCGCCGTGGCGATGTCAGAGCCGGATGCCGGGACGGCGTTGACCGACCTGCGGACACGGGCCGAGCTGCGCGGCGACCGGGTGGTGATCAACGGTGCCAAGCGCTGGTGTTCCGGGGGCGGGCACTCGGATGCCTACCTTGTCTACTGCCGGCTGTCGGACGCGCCCGGCGCCAAAGGAATCGGGGCCGTCTACGTTGACATGGGCACGCCCGGCTTGACCTTCGGTGAGCCGGAGCAGCTGATGGGTTTTCGGGGCATCCCCGATTCGGATCTCTACTTCGAAGAGGTGTCGGTGCCGGCCGACCAGATCGTGGTGCCGGCCGGTGGCTTCGCGAAGCTGATGCAGGCGTTCGACCTCGAGCGCTGCGGAAATGCGACGATGGCGCTGGGTCAGGCCTCCGGCGCGCTGGAAGAGGCGCTGGTCTGGGTGCAGGACCGCCGCCAGTTCGGCAAGCCGATCGTCGAGTTCCAGGCGGTACAGCTCAAGTTGGCGGAGATGGCGATGCGGGTCGAGGCGTCCAGGCTGCTCATCTACCGCGCCGCCCAGGGCGCCGAAAGTGGGCTGCCGTCCATTCTCGATTCGAGCATCGCCAAGTGCGTCGCCAACGAGGCGGCCCGCGAAGTGACCAGCGCCGGGGTCCAGCTGATGGGCGGCTACGGCTACTCGCGCGACTACCCGATGGAGCGACGGATGCGCGATGCCTGGGGATGGGGCATCGCCGGCGGGACGATCGACATTCAGAAGGTGAACATCGCGTCGGCGCTCGTTGGGCGGCGGTTTGATCAGAGACGGTGAGGGAGATACCCGACCCATAGCCCGGCCAAGAGCGCTCAGCCAGCGAGCCTCAGGTTGGAAAGGAGGCGAGTCTCTCCTCCACCCCATCGGGCAGCGGCGTGCGCGCCGTGTTCATGACCATCGCCAGCAGCTGGTAGTAGCCGAGAATTCCGACGGTGTCGATGACTCCTTGCTCGTCGAACAAGGCCAGCGCACGCGCATAGGTCGGGTCGCTGACGCACTGGTTGCCGAGGAGCTCCAGACAGAAGTCGTGCAGCGCCGCTTCGTCCTCGGCCATTTCGGCCGGTCGGCGGCTCTCGGCGATGGCGTCGATGACGGCCTCCGTCAGACCAGCCTCGCCCGCAGCCGCCGCGTGGACATTCCACTCGTACTGCTGGCACCAGTGGCGGGCCGCGATCAGAATTGCCATCTCGCTCAAACGCGAGGGCAGTGCGCTGTGGTATCGGACATACTCGCCCACCCGCTGCGCCCGGCGCAGCAGCTCGGGGCTGCGGAGCAGTGGCACGAACGGGCCCTCGAATTCGGTGGTGTTGCGTGTGGCCTTGAAGTCGGCGACCGCCGCCGCCTGTTCCTCGGTCATCTCCGCGTCCGGTATCGGTGGCATGCGGTCCTGGGGTTCCACTCGGGTTCCTTTCTCTGATTGGTTGCGCATCAATCGTATAATGTCCGCCATCGCTCGCATGGTTGCCGGTGCGCGATANCGNNNCCNCCGTGGCCGCGGTGAAGGCGGGCCCGGTGTCTCGCTACCGACGACCGCGCGCCTGGTCTGGCAGGTCGTCACGTGCAGATGTCCGTTCGATAGCAAGGCCCGTCAGGGCCGCCTGGGGAAGGAGCAAAGCGATGGCACGCAAGAAAGCATCCGATTTCGACCCGGCGTTGCTCGACATGCTGGACGATTACGTGCATGGCGGCATCAACCGCCGGCAGTTCATCGACGGCGCCGGGAAGTTCGCTGTCGGCGGGATCACCGCCGCCGCGCTCGTCGATAGTCTCAGTCCGACCTACGCGGCCGAGACGCAGCAGGTCAGTCCGGAAGACAGCCGGCTGAAGACAGAGTATGTCGAATACGACTCGCCCCAGGGTGGCGGCACCATCCGGGCGCTGCTCAGCCGGCCGGTCGATGCGAGCGGCAGGCTGCCGGGCGTGCTGGTCATTCACGAGAATCGTGGGCTGAATCCACATATCGAGGATGTGGCGCGTCGCGCTGGGCTCGCCGGATTCCTGGCCTTGGCGCCCGATGCGCTGTGGCCGCTCGGGGGGTATCCAGGAAACGACGACGACGGTCGCACCATGCAGAGAGAGCGTGACCGGGCCGAGATGATCGAGGACTTCGTCGCGGCGGCCGGTTTTCTGCGGTCACACGCCGAGTGCACGGGGCAGATCGGGGCGGTCGGCTTCTGCTACGTTGGCGGCGTGGTCAACACGCTTGCGGTCCGTCTTCCGAATCTGGGGGCCGGAGTGCCGTTCTACGGGAGTCAACCGCCGCTCGAGGACGTGCCGAAGATCCAGGCGCCGCTGCTGATCAACTATGCCGGCAACGATGATCGGATCAATGCGGGGGCCGCGGCTTACGACGAGGCGCTTGCCGACGCCGGCAAGACCGCGACGTCGTATGTGTATGAGGGCGTCAACCACGGATTCCACAACGACACGACTCCACGGTTCGACGAGGCGGCTGCCACGCTAGCGTGGGAGCGGACGGTCGCGTTCTTCAATGAGCATCTGCGATAACCAGCGGAACGTGCGCGTGGCGGTGCGCAAGGCATGACCTATCAGGAACTGTTCAACTTGTCCGGTCGGGTCGCGGTGGTCACCGGTTCCTCGAAGGGAATCGGACGGGTCATCGCGGAGACGCTAGCCGAGGCCGGGGCCCGCGTGGTGGTGTCGAGCCGGAGGATGGAGAGCTGTAAACCGGTTGCCGACGGCATCACGGCCGCCGGGGGCGAGGCGGTGGCCATCCCGTGCCACATGTCGCACCTCGACCAGGTCCGGGCGTTGGTCGACCGGACGTTGGAGCAGTGGGGACAGATCGACGTGCTGGTCTGCAATGCCGCCGTGAACCCGCACTTCGGTCCGATGGTCGACGTGACCGAGTCGGCTTACGACAAGGTCATGGACACCAACGTGAAGCACAACCTGTGGTTGTGCAACCTGGTGCTGCCGCAGATGGCGAGCCGCGAGGATGGCTCCGTCATCATCGTCTCGAGCATTGGTGGGCTCAAGGGGCACGACAAGCTCGGGCTCTACGCGATCTCGAAGGCGGCCGATTTTCAGCTTGCCCGCAACCTGGCGGTCGAGTGGGGTCGCAGCAACATCCGGGTGAACTGCATTGCACCGGGGCTCGTGCGCACGGACTTCGCCCGGGCCCTCTGGGAGGATCCCGACCGGCTTCGCGAGGCGGTTTCCACCTATCCGCTGGGGCGAATCGGGGAGCCGGAAGACATGGCCGGTACGGCGCTGCTTCTGGCTGCTCCGGCCGGGCGCTTCATCACCGGTCAGGTGCTAGTCGTCGACGGTGGCGCCACGATATCCTCAGGACGGTATACCTAGGGGAATCTCCAAGAAGTCAGAAGAGGCCGGAGGGTTCTGCCGGCTTCCATCCAGAGACACGAGAATCCATGAATATACAACTTTTTCAGTTCCTGCATTTGGTCTCCGTGCTGCTGGTTTCCGGCGTGACCTTCGCGGCCTTCGCGGCGCCGCACCCCGACAACCGGAGCTCCTATCTGAAGATGTCCGGAGTGCTCAGCCTGCTGGTCGTTCTCAGCGGTGGCGGCACGCTGGGGATGATGGGGCTCGGGTTCCCCGCCTGGGCGTGGGTGAAGGTGGTCTGCTGGTTGGTGCTGACGGGTCTCACCGGGATGGCGTTCCGGATGACCGGCCAGATCCGCATGCTGACGACGGTCGCCGTGGTCGCCATTCTGATCGCGGTCACGATGGTGACGTACAGACCGTTTTAGTACTTAGACGGGGCTGCGCCCCGAACCCCACGCGGTGGCTTGTGGGGGCCCCTCGCCCCACGCCGCCACCGCGGGCCGCACATTGTCGCGCGGCCTGGCGGCCACGTTAAAGACTTGAAGCCGCCTGCTTAGACGGGGCTACGCTCCGAAACCCACACCGGTACTGTTGGTGCCAGCCCAGATCTAGCATGGCTCTGGCGTCCGGAAACCGGCGCCCGCCTGGGCGGCGTTGCTTCGCTCGACTCGACTGCCGAGCTAGGGCTACCCGGCGTCGATGAGCGTTACGCCTTTGCGCGCCAGGTCCCGCGCGCGTTCGTCATAGCCGGCGAATCGCTGGTCTTGTGTCTGGCCGCGCCGGAAGCGGATGTAGATCTGCTGGACGATCACCACCAGCTTGAACACGCCGAAGACGTGATACCAGGCGATGTGGTCGAGATCGAAGCCAGTCCGACCCGCGTATCGTTCGACCACCTCGGCCCGCGTTGGGAAGCCGTCGTGGTGCGTCGGCATCCGGGAGCCCTGGCGCCAGCGTGGGTCGTCACCCGCCTCGTTCCAGAAGTTCAGTAGATAACCCAGATCCATCAGCGGGTCGCCCCGCGTGGTCATGTCCCAGTCGAGCACCGCGACCGGGGTGGCCGGGTCGGCGGCGGCGAGCATCACGTTGTCCAGCTTGTAGTCGTTGTGGAGGAGCGCCGTGACCTGCGGGTCCGGGACGGCCTCCTCGAGCCAACGCAGCATCCGGTCGACGTCGGCCACTTCCTGGTCCTTGGCAGCCTGCCAGCGACGGCCCCATCCTTCGACCTGTCGTTGTGCGAACCCCTCCGGTCGGCCCAGCTCTTCCAGACCGACTGTCTCCGGTGGTACCCGGTGCAGGTCGGCGAGCACATCCACGATCATCTCGCCAATCCGTCGGTTGAGCTCTGGTCGGCCCTCGAGCTCAGCTGGCAAATCCCGTCGGATGACGATGCCGTGGCGCCGCTCCATGACGTGAAAGTCGACACCGAGAATGGCTGGGTCGGTGCAAAGCGCATAGCTTTGTGGCGCCAGTGGGAACGCCTTTCCGAGGCGCTCCAGCACGCGGTGTTCCCGCCGCATGTCGTGGGCGGTCGGCGCGATGGGACCCAGCGGTGGCCTGCGGAGCACGTACTCCGAGTTGCCGAACCGCAGCAGATAGGTGAGATTGGCATGCCCGCCGCCGAATTGCTGCAGCGTGAGCGGACCTTCCGAGTGCGGCAGATGCGCGCGGAGCCAGGGCTCGAGCCGGCTCAGATCCAGCTGTTCATCGGGTCGGACCGCGACCACTTCGGGATCGGTGGGCGGAGCCACAACTCCCTCAGGCGATCTCGAACAAACCGGCAGCACCCATCCCGCCGCCGATGCACATCGTGGCCACGACATGCCGAGCGCCGCGCCGTTTGCCTTCGATCAGGGCATGGCCGACCAGCCGCGCGCCGCTCATGCCGTAGGGATGGCCGATCGAAATCGACCCACCGTCGACGTTGAGCCGCTCCATCGGGAGGCCGAGCCGGTCCCGGCAGTAGACCACCTGCACGGCAAAGGCCTCGTTCAGCTCCCACAGGTCGATGTCGTCCATTGTCAGCCCGTGGCGCTCGAGCAGCGTCGGTACGGCGAAGACCGGACCAATTCCCATCTCGTCGGGTTCGCACCCAGACACCACCAACCCACGGTAGATGCCGAGTGGCTCGAGCCCGCGGCGCGAGGCCAACGCCCCATCCATGACCACACAGGCCGAGGCGCCGTCAGAGAGCTGGCTGGCGTTGCCGGCGGTGATGCACTTGTCGTCGCCCATCACCGGGGTCAGTCCGGCCAGACCCTCGAGGCTTGTGCTCGGGCGGTTACCCTCGTCGCGCGACAGCGTCACCTCCTCGTCCCAGGTCTCGCCGGTTTGCTTGTTCGTGGCCAGCTTTGTGGTGGTCAGCGGCACGATCTCGTCGTCGAGGCGACCGGCCTCCTGTGCGGCGGCGGTCCGCTGCTGGCTCACCAGGGCGTAGGCATCCTGTGCATCGCGGCCGACCGCGTAGCGCGTGGCCACGACCTCGGCGGTGTCGATCATGCTCATCCAGAGCTCCGGCTTGTGGCGCATCAGCCACTCCTCGGTGAAGTGCTCCTTGTTCAGCGCGTTCTGGACGAGACTGATCGATTCGACACCACCAGCCACCATGACCGGCACCCGGTCGGTGACGACACGCTGCGCCGCAACGCTGATCGCCTGGAGGCCGGAGCTGCAGAACCGGTTGATCGTGGTGCCGGCCGTCGTCACCGGCAGGCCGGCGCGGATGGCAGCCATCCGCGCCACATTGTGCCCGGTGGCGCCCTCCGGCAACCCGCACCCGAGCACCACATCCTCGACCTCGCCCGGCTCGACCCCGGCACGCTCGACGGCATGCCTGATGGCGTGCGCAGCGAGGACGGCGCCGTGCGTCTTGTTGAAAGCGCCCCGGAAGGCCTTACCGATGGGTGTTCTGGCTGTGGAGACGATGACGGCGTCGGGCATGCGAGGCGCTCCTCTAGTTCTGGTCGCTCTTTCTCAGTTCCATCCGCGCCACCGCGCGCCGGTGCACCTCGTCCGGGCCGTCGGCCAACCGCAGCGTGCGGGCGTGTGCCCAGGCGGCCGACAACCCGAAGTCGTCGCAGATTCCGGCGCCGCCATGCAGCTGGATCGCGCGGTCGATCACGGCAAGCGCCATGTTGGGCGCCACCACTTTGATCATGGCGATCTCGGCCCGGGCGACCTTGTTGCCGACCGTGTCCATCATGTGCGCCGCCTTCAGAGTCAGCAGACGGGCCTGATCGATCTCGATCCGCGAGTTGGCGATCTCGGCCATGACCACGCCCTGATCGGCCAGCGGTTTGCCAAACGCGATGCGCGACTTCGCCCGCGCACACATCGCCTCGAGCGAGCGCTCGGCCAGCCCGATGAGCCGCATGCAGTGGTGAATGCGGCCCGGACCAAGGCGGCCTTGGGCAATCTCGAACCCGCGTCCCTCACCGAGCAGCAAGTTGTCCCGTGGGACCTTCACGTTCTCGAACGTGAGCTCGAAGTGCCCATGGGGCGCATGGTCGTAGCCGAACACCGTCAGCGGGCGCACGAGCGTGACGCCGGGTGTGTCGGTGGGCACCAGGATCATCGACTGCTGCTGGTGCTTCTGAGCGTCCGGGTCGGTCTTGCCCATCAGGATGAGCAGCTTGCAGCGTGTGTCGCCGGCACCCGACGCCCACCACTTGCGTCCGTTGATCATGTAGTGGTCGCCGTCACGCTCGATCCGGGCGCAGATGTTGGTCGCGTCCGACGAGGCGACCTCCGGTTCGGTCATCGCATAGGCCGAACGGATCCCGGCTTCCAGCAATGGCGTCAGCCACTGCTCTTTCTGGGCCTTGGTGCCATAGCGGACCAGCACTTCCATGTTGCCGGTGTCCGGCGCCGAGCAGTTACACGCCTCGGGCGCGATCGGGGAGCGGCCCATGATTTCGCACAGTGGCGCGTACTCGAGATTGGTCAAGCCAGCGCCGAGCTCGCTGTCGGGAAGGAAAAGATTCCACAATCCGGCGGTGCGCGCCGCCTGCTTCACTTCTTCCATGATCGGCGGCGATGCCCATCGGTTGGTGCTCGTCTCGACCTGCTCGGTATAGATCTGCTCGTTGGGGTAAATCGCCTCGTCCATGAAGCCCAGAAGGCGCTGGCGGAGCTCTTCGGTCCGTGCGGAGTATGAGAAGTCCATCGGTTCTTTCTGGGAGCGCACACGCGTGCGGGTCCGGCGGGTCGTTGCTCACAGCGAGGGAGCTGCATCGCCGGTCATCCCGCATCTCCGTCACCGGCGCCCTTGTCGCCTACCAGGGCACCAGCAGAGTATAATGCGCTCGCTTCACAACGAGTGCGAACAAGGGGGGGTTCTGCGTGCGTTCACCAGAGCCGGACGGTGCATGTGTCGGAGTGGGCACGTCGGCCCCGCGCGGCGGCCCGTCCGGGCACAGCTCCCGTTCGGTTCCGGTGGTCGGTGTCGTTCTGTTCAAGAGCGTAAGCCGTTGTCGGGGGGCTCGCCCATTCGGCGGGTCTGGTAGGTGAACCCGAACGCGTCGATACCGCGCGAGTAAGGAGCAGACCGAGATGCCTGTGCGACACGACCTCCCGAGAGCGGTGAACGGTTCCGTGGCTGCCGCAGCCCTCCTGGTTGCCGTCGCCGTTACCGCAACCGCGCAACCGCTCGACCTCGACAAGGCACAGGTCGAGGAGTTCATGTTGACCGCCGAGGTGGTCGACTCCCAACCGATCGGACGTGGCGTGACGCGGCCCTGGCGGCTGACGTTGAGCGACGGGACCGTGACGCACGACGTCGGGTTCCAGTCGGTGAACGAGCGGGAAGATCGGAAACGGTTGGGACGGCGGGAGGAGCTGAACTTCGTCGATGCCTATCGCTACAACATCGCAGCGTATCGAGTTGCCGAGTTGCTCGGCATCGACCACATGATGCCGGTGACGGTGGAGCGCGNCTGGAACGGCACACGCGGTGCGATGACCTGGTGGATCGACGACGTGATGATGAACGAGGAGACCAGGTTGGGGGAGCGCCGGTGGCCGGACGACATGCGGAGNTTCACCCAGCAGTATTACCGGATGCTCGTCTTTGCGGAGCTCGTCTATGACACCGACCGCAACCAGGGCAACATCCTCTACAGTTCGGACTGGAAGCTGTGGATGATCGATTTTTCTAGGGCGTTTCGACTGTGGGGCGAGCTCCAGGGCCCCCAGAATGTCACCCAGTGCGACCGCGAGCTGCTCGAGCGGTTGCGGGAGCTGACCCGCGCGCAGCTCGAAGAGCACACACGCCCCTACTTGACCGGTGGGGAGGTGGACGCCGTCATCGAGCGACGCGACAAGCTGGCCGAGCATTTCGATACGTTGATCGCGCAAAAGGGCGAACGGTTGGTGCTGTACTAGCAGCGCGGCCGGTATCGGCGGAGATAGAAACCGGACCCGGTTGCGAGGCAAAAGAGGTGGACATGCCTTCGAGACAGCGAACGAAGCGCGTGACGTTGCTGGTCGGACTCGTGGCGCTGGTGTGGGTGTCGGGTGCCGCAGCGCAGGGCGACGCCGCCCTCAGCGCCAAACGCTGGCCTGGTCGCGAAGCCGAGATCGAGGCGTTCATGAAGACCGCCGAGATCCTCGGGCTCGAAGATATCCCGGTTGGTGTGACGAATCCGAAGTCGGCCAATCTCGCCCCTGGCGGGCCGATCGACAAGTTCGCCTGGAAACCGCTGCAGCCCGGCATCCAGCGCGGCTTCTTCGAGAGCTACAAGGCGGAAATCGCCGCCTATGAGCTCGACAAGGTGCTNGCTCTCGGGATGGTGCCGGTCAAGGTNGAGCGGCGGATCCGGGGAGAGCTCGGCGCCGCGATCATGTGGGTCAGTCCAGCCCAAAGCTTCAAGGACCTCGGCGGCGGCGTCCCCTCGCCGCCGAACCGGTACCGCGGCTANTGGACCATCCAGCTCATCCGCGCCCAGATGTTCGACAACCTCATCTACAACCAGGACTTCAACGAGGGCAACTGGCTGGTGGACGCGGCCTGGAACCTCATGGTGATTGATCACTCCAGGTCCTTCTCGCCGGACATCAAATTGGTGAACGAGGACATGCCCCATGTCGATCGCGATCTCTGGGCGCGGATGCAGCAACTCGACGAACCGTCGCTCACCGCCGCGCTGGACGAGTGGCTCAGTGCCAAGGAGATCCGCGCCATTCTCGAGCGGCGCGACCTAATGGGAGACATGATCGACGAGCTGGTGGAACAAAACGGCGAGTCGGCGGTGCTTTGGCGTTATGGGGCGCCTCCTGCTTCGCCAGGACGGTGAGGAGGGCCCCGTCTCGTCCGCGCTGACGCTGGTCCGCCTGGCGTCTGAGAATCCGCTGGACTTCTGCCTGGGATGGGCGATACTTAACGGAAGATGTGCGTGTTGGCATAGACTGACTTCGAGGGGGGAGTGTGTGATGCGAGTACTGTCGGTGCTGACCGGNGTCTGTGCGGCGCTGCTGGTTCTGGGTGTTGNCGGCATCGCCGATGCTGAAGCCGCTGCAGGCGCTCCGACGTTTGCCAAGGATGTCGCGCCTATTCTGTACGAGAACTGTGTTGCTTGCCATCGACCGAACCACCTGGCCCCGATGTCGCTGATTACCTACAGCGACGCCCGNCCCTGGGCGCGCGCCGTGAAGGCAAAGGTGCTGTCGAAGGAGATGCCGCCTTGGGGCGCCGACTCGAGCATTCGCGCCTACAATAACGACGCAAGCCTGACGCAGGCCGAGATTGATACCATCGCGGCGTGGGTCGATGGCGGGTCCCTGGAGGGGAATGCGGCCGACCTGCCCGAGGCGCCCCAGTTCGCCGATGGCTGGTCGATCGGCGAGCCGGATCTGATCTTCACCTTCCTCNAGCCATTCACCGTGCCGGCCGATGGCACCGTCCCGTACTCCTACGTGACCGTTCCGACCAATCTCAAAGAGGATGTCTGGATCTCGGCGCACGAGTTCAGACCGGGAGATCGGAGGGTGGTGCACCACGTCATCGCGCAGGTCATGGAGGATGACGGCAAGCCGGCCACCGGCGAGGTCAGACTTCAGCGTGACCGCACACGGGCGCGGGCCGAGGGGGCCAGCGTCGGAGGCTACGTGCCGAACCGAATCGGGACCGTGTATGAGGACGGGGTCGCCGTCAGGCTGCCGGCCGGTGCCGACATCGAAGCACAGATGCACTACACGACCATTGGTGAAGTGGTCGAGGACGTCAGCAGCTGGGGTGTCGTGCTAGCCGACCCGTCGGAGACGAGGCCGCGCGAGGCCGGTGGCGGGCAGGTGATCAATGTCCGGTTCGCCATCGAGCCGGGGAACGCCGACTACGCGGTCACCGCGAATCGCACGATCGGACAGGACACCTACCTCGCGACCATGATGCCGCACATGCACGTGCGCGGGAAGTCGGCCAAGTACACCGTCACGCGCCCGGACGGGAGCTCGGAGGTCGCGCTCTGGATTCCGAACTATGACTTCAACTGGCAGCTGAACTACCGGTTGGCCGAGCCGATCTACATGCCGAAGGGCTCAGTCATCGAGGCGGAGTTCCACTACGACAACTCGGGCAACAACCGGTTCAACCCTGATCCGACCGCCGAAGTGCATTGGGGCGATCAGACCTGGGAAGAAATGATGCTTGGCTACTACGGCACCGTCGAGGGGCCGGTTACCGACACGACGACCGGACAGTAGCAACCGCACGTTTCGCGAATCGAGACCACCAGAGGCCGGGCGCCTTAAAGCGTCCGGCCTTTTTTCGTTAGGGGACGGCGCGAGCGGGCTGGCACCTACAGGTCGTCGTGTGCATGCAAGGCTGGGAGGCCTCGGCTGCGCGCGTTTACGGTGCGAGGGTGCGCCTGAATCTGATGTCGCGCGCCCGCCCGGCCGACAGCACGAAACCGGTCACCGTGCCAGAGGCATCGCGGGTGAGCTCCAGTTCGACCCGTCTGGGCCCGGTCCAGGCTGGAAAGTCGAGGCCGACCAGCGTATTGTCGCTGGTCGGCACCAGCGCCAGCGCCGGCCAGCGCTCGATCCGCACGCCGAGTCTGTCGTCTTCGACCTGGACGTGATAGGTCGCATCCAGCTCCTCACTGTAGAAGTTCCCCGGATAATCTCTGGTCTCGATCGTTACCGGTGTCGGCTCCGGTGGCGGTCCGCCGCGCGGACGCGGTGGGCGGTTCGCCTCGAGTGCCGGGCCGAGGCGGTCTGCGAGGTAGAGGTCAGCCACTCCGTTGCCGAGCGCCGCAGGATTCAGGTCCTCACGATTGCAGATCACCGCGATGGTGAGCTCCTGGTCCGGAAAGCGCACAAGCTGCGCGCGGAAGCCCCACGTGCTGCCACCGTGTCCATGCGTCGTCAGCCCGCGATAGTCGTCCAGGGACAGACCGGCCCCATAGCTGGTCGTCTCCCCGTTGGCCAGGGTGCCGGCCGCAAGCATCAGGGCGCCGAGCTCCGGTCCCGCCACCTGGTTCGACATGAAGGCATGGCTCCAGCGCAACAGGTCGCCGATGGTGGTGTAGAGCTGACCATCGCCGGCGGTCGCAAAACTGTTGTTGTGCACCATCCGGTAGCGGTCGTTCTCGTCCGGCGCATATCCGGTCGCCCGGTTCGGCACGATCCGCTCGGCGTCTTCATGGAGGAAGGTCTGGCTCATGCCCAGTGGCTCGAAAATCCGCTCGTGCGCGAATGTCCCGTAAGACCGCCCCGACACCCGTTCCACGACGGTGGCCAGCAACATGTAGCCCGTGTTGCTGTAACTGTAGCGTTCCCCGGGCTGCGAATTGAGGGCTCGCTGGCGCGCCATCAGCTCCACGATGTCCTGGTGACTGATTGGCGCGTAGAATTCCCTGCCACCGAGGGCCATTAGGTTCAGGTAGTCACGGATGCCGCTGGTGTGATGCAGCAGGTGTCGGAGGGTGATCGTGGTGCCGTAGTCGGGCAGCTCGGGCAGGTGCGTGCGGATGTCGTCGTCCAACGAGAGGGCACCGTCGAGGCTGAGCAGCACGATGCTCGCCGCTGTGAACTGCTTGGTGACCGAACCGACGTCGAACACGGTGTCCGGCGTGATCGCGACATGGTGGTCGAGATTCGCGATGCCGTAGCCCTGTGCGTAGAGCACGTCGTCGGCGCGCCCAACGCCGACAGCGCAGCCCGGTCCCGCCGATGAGATGCGCTGCGTGAAGAGCGCATCGACCCGTTCCTCGGCGGTGGGTGGCGCCGGACCGGCGCATGCCGCCGAGACCGCCGCCCCAAGCAGCAGTGCAGTAGCTCTCATGCGCTCTCCGCCAGGTAGGGGATGGTCTGTGGCCCCTCGGGTAGCACGCACAGTCGGGCGTTCGGGCCGAACCGTGACAACGCATCGCGGGTCGCCTCACCCACGTCGTCGACCGGAGTCAGATGTGCCGAGCGGACCTGGTCGTTCGTCAGGCCGTCGGTTCGCAACAGGACATCGGCACGCCGCTGAATCTGGGCCTGGACCTGCACTTCCCATTGGTCGTGGCGGTTGTGGCCCGGAGCGTTGATCATCTCCAGCAGTCCCTCCGCGCTCTCACGCTGAGTCAATATGTCCAGGTAATCGCCATGGTCCGGGTAGCCATCCGCGCACTCGGCTGCGCAGACGATGACCCCGTCCGGCTTGACAACCTGGGCAGCCGCCGACATTCCCTTCACTGCCTGATAGANATTCTGGTCCAGTGGGTAGCCGCTGTTGGTGGTGACCACGACCTCGAATGGCGTCGAGAACGCCTGCATCGCCGTTCGCCTGACGACCTCGCGAACCGTGCGATGCACCGCGAACAGCTCTCCGGAGGCGACATACGTGACCTGCCGGTCGCGGTTGATGGCGACATCGACACTGAAGTCCACACCGGAACGGGCCGCGATCCGACGGATGCCGTCATGAATCGGGTTTCCATCGGTGATGCCCCAACGGGCATCCGGATGCCTGATCATCTCGGCGTCGTGCAGCCGCATAATCGTCTCGAATCCTGCCAGTCCAGGGGCCACCATTTTCGGGCCGCCGCTGAACCCGGCGAAAAAATGCGGTTCGACGAACCCGGTCGTGATCCGGACGTCGGCCTCCATCCACGTGCGGTTCAGCCAGACCGGAATCTGGCCGTCGACCTCGCCCAGCGAGACCAGCGCGGTGTCGTCGAACGCGTCGTGGATGACGATGCGGCAGTGTTCGACCACGTCGGCGCCCAGCATCTCCACCAGCTCGTTGCGCGTCGTCGCGCGGTGTGTGCCGCTGGCGATCAGGATGGCGATCTGCTCGGTCGGCACGTGCGACAGCGCCTCGAGCACGACCGGCAACACCGTGGCGCTTGGCATCGGCCGTGTGATGTCGCAGACCGAGATGGCGACGGTCTGGTTCTTCCCGACGAGGTCGCCGAGCGGGGCGGTACCGATCGGGCGCGCGAGCGCCTCGCGGATCGCGCCGGATTGATTCGGCAGGCCGTCGAGGTAGGTCGGCTCGATCACCGTGGTCCGGTCGTCTGGGAACTCGACGGGGAGGCCGGTGCGGCCATAGGCAAGATTGACGAGCATCGATGCGCGAAGCCTCCCTAACGGCCGAGCAGGACTGTGTGAAGCTGTGACACGGCTTCAACCGCACGAGCCTGGATCTCATCCTCGGACAGGGTGCTGAGCGGATGTGTAATGACGATCGGAACGAGTTGATCCGCGCCGAGCGCCGCCCGTTGCACCTCGGCTTCATGCGCGAATGCAGCGGTGATGATGGCGGCAGTAGGCACCCCTCGTGTCTCCAGCCCGACCGCGTCGTGCAGACTGCACGACGTGCAGGAGCCTCAATCGCCTATGGCGGTGATGACGACGTCGTTCTCGGCCGCAATCCGGTCCAGCAGCTCGGCCGGAGCGACTCTCGAAAAGCTGTCCTTGGCGTAGCGGTTGATCGCGCCCGGTGCGGCGTCGGCCTCCAGCAGTCCGATGGTCTGCCGCAGCAGCTTCGACGCATTCCATTTCGAGTTGTCGAGCACGCCGACCCGCGCGCCTTCCAACGTCGAGACCCGCGGCGCCAGCGTCACAGCCGAAGCGGTCACGGTGCCACGCGGGTCGAAAACGATCTGGCCGGTGGGGAGAGAGGACTGGATGGGCATTGGCAGGTGCTCCTAATTCTTGGCTTTGGGCTTTAGGCTTTGGGCTTTGGGCGCTCCAAAGAGAAAATGAGGTTCTGCAGGCACTTCATCAGCACCGTGAAACGAGCAACCAAGCCGTCCCTCGTGGGTTCAGGTACGTAGCTGAGACGTNCCGCCAGATCGACCAGATACCGGGCTTCGGCGGCCGAGCCAAGCGAGACATTCAAGAAACGACGATACTCCTTGGTCGTCCGCATAGCAGAACCTTCAACAATGTTGGCCACGGTCGACACTGCGGCCCGGCGGATCTGTGCCTGCAGGCCATAGCGCTCGTCGGTCGGAAACGGCCGAGTCGCGCGATAGACATCGACGACGAGGGTGTCGGCAAGGCCGAAGACGCGCAGCTTGCGTGGGTCGCGAGACATTGTGTGCCGCACTTACACGCAAGCTTGAAGCCAAGAGCGCCCAAAGCCTATAGCCCATAGCCCAAAGCCTGCTCTTTAGAGCTCACACGTCCCGTCCGCGCAGCGTTCTCCACCCGCGGGGGGGCGTCCGTCAATCGCCCTGAGCACCGGCGATGTCATGTGGCCCCATCCCGGCAGGAACGCGGAGAACCGGCCCGCCTCGCCGCCGGCGACGAACAGGTGGATGTCGTCGGGTGACGGCACGATCGGAATGCGCGCACCAGCCTCGCGTCTGTACCACTTCGGCAGGTTCCGGTTGTAGATCTTTCCGTAGCGGCCGCCGAAGCTGATGTCGTCGTAGGTGTTCGTTGTGTGCGACCAGAGGTACCGGCGGACGTCAGACCGGCTCCACCCCCGACCGGCAATCGTCGTGGCGTGCTCCGGCCCGATGACCACCGCGCACGAGCCGCTGCTGACGGCGTTGTTGTGGGCGATGGTGCTCATCGCCGACACGATGCTGTCGAGCACCCCCTGGGGGTCGTTCGCCACATGGTTGGTGACGCTGTGCGGCCCCTCGGCCGCGATACAGAAGACGGTGCTGTCGTCAGGCCGGTAGCCCCGCTCTAAGTGATAGGGCACCCAGGGGCTCGCGTCCTCATTCTCGGCGATACAAAAGGTGTACTTGCCCGGGTGCCCGAGCGTGCTCTTGTCGAGGTCGCCCGGCCAGGCGCCGCCGACGTTGAGCAGGACCAGGCGGATCGCCCGGCCGATCGTGGCGTTTGCGCGGTTGCCGGACCCGAACACGTTGGCGCCGGCGTTCATCCCGAGCTCGTCGCGGACCGGGCCGTTGACCACGAGCAGTGGCGCCGCCATATGAGTGGTGGCCTGGATGCCATTCAGGTTGAAATGCGAGCTGCAGAGCGCGAGCATCGCGGCACGGACCACCGGAGCGTAGGCCGGCCTGCAGCCGGCCAGCACCATGTTGATCGCCAGCACCTCACGCGTCAGATTGCCCCACCGGGGCGGTACCCGCGATTCGAGTCGCTCGGCGTCGCCGCCGAGCGCTTCGACCATCGCGGAGACCGACTCCGGCGTCGGCGGGACCACCGGCAGCCCGTCGGTCCAGCCCTGCTCGAAATACCACTCGACCAGATCGATGTGGTCGGCGCCGACCGCAGTTTGGACGTCCTGATCCTGTTTCATGTGCGTATAATCGGCCTCGTTCACCTTTTGTGCCGTGTCGCGACCACTATAGTGTAGTCGGACACCAAGAGACACGACGCTCGGCACGTGTGTTGTGGACCGGCCCGCCCGGAGTGGTGGGGGTGGCCCATGAGGAGTCTGGTGATGACCGCGCAGAGAACCATCGTGACCATCGCGTGCCTGCTGCTGACCGCCCTGGTCGCGCCACCGGCGCTGGCCCAACACGGTGCGCCTGACGGGCAATGGCCGAGCTACGGCGGCGACGACGGCAGCACCAAGTACGCGCCGCTCGACCAGATTGACGCCGGCAACGTCGACCGGCTGCAAGTCGCCTGGCAATGGGAGTCGCCCGACGGCGGCATTGCCGGCGACAACCGACGGCTCACACCGGCCGGGTTCAAGGCGACGCCGCTGATGATCGACGGGGTGCTCTATATCCGGACCTCGCTTAGCATCGTGGCGGCGATCGATGCCCGGACCGGCGAGCAGCTGTGGGTGCAGGACGTCGGTAGCTACGAGTCGGGTCGTCCGACCAACTTGGGGTTCAACTCGCGCGGTGTGGCGCACTGGACCGACGGCGACGAGGCGCGCATCTTCCTGGCGACCAGCGACGCGCACTTGTGGTCGTTCGACGCCGCGACCGGGCGGCCGATCGGCCGGTTCGGTTCGGACGGCAAGATCGACCTGACCCAGGGGCTCCGCCGCGAGGTGGACCGCAGCGCGTATCAGGTGATTTCGCCGCCGATGGTGGTGGGCGACGTCGTCATCGTCGATTCATCCATCGCCGACGGACCGCGTTACAAGACCGCGCCGCCGGGAGACATTCGCGGGTTCGACGTGCGGACCGGCGAGTTGCGCTGGATCTTCCACACCGTTCCGCAGGAAGGCGAGTTCGGGAACGACGCCTGGGAGGACGATTCCTGGACGTATACCGGCAACGCCAACGCCTGGAGCATCATGAGCGCCGACCAGGATCTGGGCTACGTCTACCTGCCGATCGGCACCCCGACCAACGACTGGTACGGCGGGCACCGCCTGGGCAACAACCTGTTTGCCGAGAGTCTGGTCTGTCTCGACGCGGCGACCGGCGAGCGGGTCTGGCACTTCCAGATGGTGCACCACGGCTTGTGGGACTACGACCTGCCGGCGGCACCGACGCTGGTCGACATCACCGTCGACGGACGAGACATCAAGGCGGTGGCGCAGGTCAGCAAGCAGGGGTTCACCTACGTGTTCGACCGGGTCACCGGTGAGCCGGTCTGGCCGATCGAGGAGCGGCCGGTGGCGGCGTCGTCGGTGCCGGGTGAGCGGGCGTCACCGACGCAGCCGTTTCCCACCAAGCCGCCGGCCTTCGAGCGGCAGGGCATCTCGGTGGACGGCTTGATCGACTTTACCCCGGAGCTGCGGGCCGAGGCCGAAGAGATCCTGGCACAGCACGAGTATGGCGATCTCTTCCATCCGCCGTCGTTGAAAGGCACGATCCAGATGCCAGGGTGGGGCGGCGGCGCCAACTGGTATGGCGCCGGGTTCGACCCCGACACCGGCTACCTGTTTGTGCCGTCTCGCACATCGCCGATTTCGGTCGTTCTGGAGGAAGCCGACCCGGAGCGGTCCGACTTCAGATACATGCGGGGCCGCAGCGGTCTGCGAGGCCCGCAAGGGTTTCCGCTGGTCAAACCGCCCTACTCGCGGTTGACGGCGATCGATCTGAAGACCGGTGACTTTGCCTGGCAGGTGACACTCGGAGACGGTCCACGGCAGCGGCTCATCGAGTTGGGTGTGCCGGACCCGGGCCCGCTGGGGGGCGGTGCCTTCACCGGACCGGTCGTGACGAAGACCCTGCTCTTCCTGGGTCTGGGTGGGGGTCGTGGCAGCGAGCAGCCCCCCGCGCTCAACGCATTCGATAAAGCGACCGGCGAGATCGTGCACGCGGTCGAGGTGCCCGCCACGCTCACCGGCACGCCGATGACCTACATGGTAGGTGGCAAGCAGTACATCGTGGCGGCGTACGGCAGCGGCGCCGAGGCGGGACTGGTCGCGCTGGCACTGCCGTAATGGACCAGTGCACTCCGGAGTGGACGTAGAGACTTTCGCGGAGCAAGGCTTCACAGCCATGCGATCGCAGATGAGATGAGAGGGCCAGCCTCCAAACGGGGTATCTTGCGGTCCCCAAATCAACCACGGGCTCAAGGCCCA
>PBRZ01000035.1 GCA_002726085.1 Acidobacteriota bacterium | reverse complement strand
TCGGCACGATCCGTTCGCGTAGGAGATCCCAAAGCCCGACCGACTCCAGATACGACCGCGCGTAGACCCCTACCGGCACACCGTCGGGATCCCCGATGGCGATGCGCCGGAAGCCCGGCTGCAGCAACGTCGCGGCCGACGCCAGCATCGCCGCGGGGTCGGCCGGTACGACCGGCACAGCCGGCATGACCGGCACAACAATGACGAGCTGGTTACCGAACAGGTCGACTCGCGTCTGGGTCCGGAGCAACCCTTCGTCTTCCACACGATCCATCTGGAACAGGTCGGCGCTGATGAAGAGATCGACCGGCGCCCCGGCGATGATCTGAAGCGCGAGCGCACTCGAGGCAGCAGTGTTCAGCTCGATCCGGGTCCCGGTGTCCTGTTCGTAGGCGGCGGTCAGCGTCTCGAGCACGCCGGTCAGGCTGGCGGCGGCCGAGACAAGCAACGGCCGGCCGTCACTCGCCGACCCGCGGCTCTCTCCAGACGGCGCGCAGGCTGCCACCGAAACCGCCAGCAGAATCGATATTGATCGCACCATCGAAAGTCTAATTTAGTATGATTACAGTCGATTTACCAAACGATTCAAATCGCTTATGCCCAAAGAAGTCAGAAGGCAGAAAGTTGAAGTTAGAAGAGGCTGGAGGGCTTCGGCCGCATCTGCTTACGATCGCGAGCCCGATTGCGGGGGTGTGCCGACATGACTGTGCTGACGGTGCGACAGGCAGCAGAACGGCTCGGTGTCGCCTACTCGACGCTCAAACAGTGGATCTACAAGGGCAGTGTGCGGACGACGCGTACCGAAGGGGGGCATCACCGTATCGCGGAGACCGAGGTCGAGCGGCTGCTGGCCAAGGGGGGGCGGGCGCCGTCGGGCCGCGTGCCCCGGAGAAAGAGCGGCGGCGTGCTGATGGTCGTCAGCGGACGCAACCGCCTGCGCGGAATCGTCGACGAGGTCAGACGCGAGGGCCTCGTGGCACAGGTGCGGCTACGGATCGGCGACCAGCGGTTGACGGCGGTGATCACCCGGGACGCCCTCGACGAGCTGCGACTGAAACGCGGGGACGAGGCGACGGCTTTGATCAAGGCGACCGAAGTCATGATTGCCAGGGAGGCGCCATAGAGCGCCTCGTCCCCTGGCGCGCGGGGAGCAGCACCGGAATTCAGAAGGCAGAAGTCTGCCTTCTGAATTCTGACTTCTTCGTCATCACCGGGTGAACGTCGCCGGCAGCACCGACTGCAACTGCAGCCCCCAGTGGCCGTTCTGATTCGTGATGACATAGAGCCCCGGCGCGGTCGTGTAGGGGCTGCCGTCGGCGGTGTAGCGGCTGAAGACGACGCGGAAGTGCACCTTGTCTGGCGAGACGTGGACCGCCTCGGCAAGGTCCAGCGTCGAGTGGTCCCAGCCCGACTGTCTCAGCGCGTCGAAATCGGTGGTGATCTCCTCGGGCGTCGCCCGCACGACCACCTGTCCGTTCTGGCCCAAGCTCAACCGTGGAAAATTGCTGATCCCAGCGACGGCATCGTTGTCAGCCGCGTTCCAGGCTTCGAAATATTCGTCGAGCGCCGCCCGCGCCGCTGACTCGTGCTCCCGGTCCGCATTCTGCGCACGCAGCGTCCCCCCGACCCAGATCACGAGCGCGACCGCCAGACAGCCAATCGCCCCCTCGGCCCACTTGCGACCCAGCCGTGTACCGTCATTCCGTGCAAAGATGCCAGAGTGCATGGGCACGCTCCTTGTGTGTCCGACACGCGTCGTCGGTTCTCGGACCCAGTGTAGACCTAACTGGCCCGGAGGTGCATTGATGTGTAGGAGTCTCTTCATCGTGTTGGTCGCGGCGGTGTTACTCGGCGCCGTCGCGCATCGTGCCGCGGGGCAGGGGCAGGAGCTGGCGGCAGACGGCGACCAGGTCTACGTGATGCACTGCGCGCGGTGTCACGACGACACCCAGCCTCGCATGCCGACACGCGATGCCCTGCGGGAGCAGTCGGCGCGCCAGATTCAGAGCGCCATGACGAGCGGAGTCATGCGCCAGTTCGCCAGCCGGCTCAGCGCCGCGGAACGACGGGCGGTTGCCGAGTTCCTGTCGGACGACCCGGCCGGCACTCTGGCGCCATCGGTCCCGGTCTTGCCCGCCACCGCGTTCTGTGACGCGGACGACTCGGCGCAGGTCGATCTGTCGGCCCCGGCATGGAACGGGTGGGGCGTCGACCTCGCTAATAGGCGACTGCAACCAACCGAATCGGCCGGCCTCACGGCGGACGACGTCGGGGGGCTGCGCCTGCGGTGGGCATTCGGGTTTCCCGGGGTGACGGCGACCGGCTCGCAGGCGACGGTGGTGGCGGGTCGGGTCCTGGTCGGGACGCGCAACGGTCTGGTCTATGCGCTGGACGCCGCCACCGGCTGCGTCCGTTGGGTTCATGAAGCACCGACGTCGGTGCGGTCCGCGATCTCGGTCGGTCCCGCGGACGAGGGTGGGTTCAACGCCTACTTCGGCGACGGTTTCGCCTCGGTGCACGCCGTGGACCTACTGACCGGCGAGCTGCGCTGGACGACGACGGTCGAGAGCCATGCGGCTGCGCAGATTACCGGCGCGCCGGCGCTGCACGATGGCGTCCTCTTTGTGCCGGTCTCTTCACTCGAGGAGGTGTCGGCCGCCGACCCGAGGTATGAGTGCTGCACGTTCCGCGGCAGCGTGGTCGCCCTGGATGCGGCGACCGGACAGCGCTTCTGGAAGCGATTCGTCATTACCGAATCGCCGCAGCCGACGAGACGCAACAGCGCCGGCACGCAGAACCTCGGACCATCCGGGGCCGGGGTCTGGTCCGCTCCGACACTCGACCCGGCTCGGAACCAGCTCTATATCGCCACCGGTGACGCCTATTCCGACCCGGCCGCGGCGGAGAGCGACGCGATCATGGCGCTTCAGATGGACACCGGCGAGATTCACTGGGTGACCCAGACCACGCCGGGTGACGCGTTCACGATCGCATGTGTGTCGGACAACCCGGTGGCGCGCGCCAATTGTCCCGAGTCGAATGGACCGGATGTCGACTACGGCAGCTCGCCGGTGCTGATCAGCGGTCCAGGTGGCGAGGACCTGCTGCTGGCCGGCCAGAAGTCGGGGGTGATGTATGGACTCCGCCCAGAGACCGGCGAGATCGTGTGGGAGACGCGTGTGTCGGACGGCGGCCTGCTGGGCGGGATCGAGTGGGGGTTCGCCGCCGACGACACTCAGGTGTACGTGTCGATCTCCGACGCAATGGAAAAGGCGCCAGGCGAAGCAGGTGGCGTGACAGCATTACGGATCGAAGACGGCGAGCTGGTCTGGCACGCTCCACCGGTGCAGGACACCTGCGGCAGCCGACCCGGGTGTCATACCGCTCAGCCGGCGGCGGTCACACTGATTCCGGGTGTCGCGTTCGCCGGCAGCCTCGACGGGCATCTCCGGGCTCACTCGACGGACACGGGGCGCGTCATCTGGGACTTTGACACCGCCCGGGAGTTCGTCACGGTGAACGGCGTCGAGGCTCGCGGCGGCGCCCTCAACGGTCCGGGCCCAACAATCGTCGATGGCATGCTCTACGTGGTGTCCGGCTACGACAGCTTCGGCTACATGCCCGGGAATGTGTTGCTGGCGTTTGCGGTCGATTGATGACGAACGACGAATGACCGGTGTCGCGAGTAAATGCCGGACGGCCCGCGGCCGTCGTGATAGCATGTCGCCTTATTCCGCGTCCCTTATCGCAGGGTTGTCCTGCCCGACGAAGGAGCTGACCATGTCGCTTCGAACGCTGTTCTCGCTGTGCGCTGTCGTGGGTCTGTGCACGTTCCTCCTGGCGCCGCAGCCGGTGGTGTCCGCCGCCGAGGGACCCACGCTGGCATCTGGCGGACCGCTGACGTTCGGTCCAGACGACGTCTTGTTCATCGCCGACAACGCCGGGGCGAAGATCGTGGCGCTGGACATGGGTGACCGCGTCTCCAGCGGCACTCCCGGCACCAAGAACGTCGCCGGCATCGATCAGCAGATCGCCGCGCTGCTCGGCACCGACGCGCGCGAAATTCAGATCAACGACCTCGCGATCAGCCCGACGTCCCGCAACGCCTTCATCTCGGTCTCGCGTGGGCGCGGCGCCAACGCCGTGCCGGTCCTGCTCCGTGTCGACGGCGCCGGCTCGATCGATGTGATCTCGCTCGGCGACATGACCTACACGGACGTCGCGCTGCCGAATGCGCCGGACGCCAACCCGGGAGCGCGTCGCAACCCTCGATCCTCCTCCATCACCGACATGGCGTATGTCGACGGCCGGCTGTTCATCGCAGGCCTGTCGAACGAGGAGTTCTCGTCGAAGCTGCGCTCGGTCGCCTACCCGTTCAACGCGGTGGACGAGGGCACCAGCGTCGAGATCTGGCACGCAGCGCACGGGCGCTTCGAAACCCAGTCGCCGGTTTACACCTTCGTACCGTATGAGATCGGTGGCGAGCAGAACCTCATCGCCGGCTATCTCTGCACACCGCTCGTGAAGTTCCCGGTCGACAGCCTGCAGCCGGGCGCCAGGGTCATGGGCACGACCATCGCGGAGCTCGGCAACGGGAACCGCCCGCTCGACATGGTTGTCTATCAGAAGGACGGCAAAGACTTCCTGCTGATGTCAAACACGAACCGCGGCGTGATGAAGATCCCGACCGCGAACTTTGGTGGTCAGCCGGGACTGACAGAGCCGGTACCGGGTGGCAACAAAGCGGGAATCGGCTACGAGACGATCGCGCAGATGACCGGCGTGGAGCAGCTGGACCTGCTGGACGACCAGCACGTGATGGTCATCGCGCGCAACGACGCCGGTCAGGCAAACCTCGAGGCGATCGCGCTGCCGTAACCGGCCTCGCGTTTCATGCGACCTGCACTCTCTGGTGTGACGCGGGCGTCTGCGTGCCCGCGTCACACCGAGCCACACACTCCTCTGGCCCCGATCCGTCCGCTGCCGGCACTCGCCGCCACGCTGCTCATAATGGCCGCAGGCTGCTCTGGCTCCGGCGGACCGGGTACCACCGCGCCGACAGTCGAGATCCGGTTGGCAGCCCCTGGTGCCGGTGCCAACGGAGCCACCGTGGAGGTCGGTGGCCTGACCGCCGATGATCTGGACTCGCTCCGAGCCGCCGAGCTGACCANCCAGGAGTGGGCCGAACTGCTGCGCGTGACCGTCGTCCAGAATGAGGACGAGGACGAGGAGAGCCTGCTCGCGACACCGGCGGTGCTCGGGTCGTATGCGGTCGGGGACAACGATCTCCTGCGGTTCACCCCGATGTTTCCGTTCGACCTGGGTCGCCCGTACTCGGTGCGGTTCGACCCGAGTCGCCTTCCGGGACGCGAAGCGGAGATGGCCTCGACTGAGCCGGTCGTCGAGGTCGTCGCGTTGCCGCGGCCAGACGTCGAGTCCACCACGGTCGTCGAAAGGGTCTTCCCGAGCGGCGACCAGATGCCCGAAAACCAGCTCAAGCTCTACCTCCATTTCTCCGCGCCGATGAGCGACGTCGATGGACTCGACTACATCAGCTTGCGCGATGCTCGCGGTCGCGCGGTCGAGGTGCCGTTTCTCCCGCTGGGCACCGAGTTCTGGGACCTGGACCACCTGCGGTACACGGTGTTTTTCGACCCGGGGCGGATCAAACAGGGCATCGAGCTGAACGAGCGGCTGGGTCGGTCGCTACAGAACGGAGAAACCTACACGCTCGTCATCGACCCGGAGTGGCCTGATGCGGAAGGCAACCCGCTAGCGGCCCCATTCGAGAAGCGGTTCNCCGCCGGACCCGCCGACATGACACCGCTTGACACGGCCACCTGGCGTCTCCGGGTGCCTGCAAGCGGCTCGACACAGCGGCTCGTCGTCTCGTTTCCCGAACCGCTCGACCACGCGCTGATGCGGCGTGCGATCAGCATCGAAGATGAGACGGGGCAACGTGTGGGGGGTGACGTGGAGATCGGGAACTGGGAGACCCGCTGGACGTTGACCCCGTCCGAGTCGTGGGTCGCCGGCGCCTACTCTCTCNTCGCACTGTCGGTCGTGGAAGATCTGGCCGGCAACCGGATCGGCAGGCCGTTCGAGATCGATGTCTTCGAGCGCGTGGCGGAGACCACCACCGACGACGAGTTCAGAATCCCATTCGACATTCGCTGAGCTCAGGCCGCCTTCCTACGATTCGCAGCTGAGTGAAGGACAGCGAAGCCTCCAGATTTCTCCTGTCTCCTGACTTCTGTCTCCTGTGAGTTGGGTCTTCACTGCGTCGCCAGCAGCGCGAGGGTAACCCACCCGGTCGTGGAGATGTACTGCGCGTAGCTCTGCTGACCGGCCGGCCGGGTCGTCTCCACCCAGCTGCCATCTTCGAGCTGCTCCGCCAGCAGGAACAGCCGACCGCCGGCTACCATGCGGGTCAGCGTGTCGCCATCTATTGCTGGAGCCGCCAGCTCCGGCCGGCCGAGCAGCGGCTGCAAGGCGAGCACGACGAGCGCGGTGTCGAACGATTCGACGGCCGATGTCAGATAGGCACCCCAGCCGCCGGAGGGGGCGCGCCCCTTGGTGATCAGCTCGAGACACCGCTGCCGCTGGGCGATCGCAGCCGGGTNGCCGGCGCTGCCGAGCGCAAGGACCACGCCCGCCGCGTCGTTGACGCTCTTTACCTCGATACCGCGTACCCATGCGTCGGCGCGTGCGATGACCGGCGCCAAGTCGGTTGTGCCGGCTTGTCTGAGCGCGCGCAGCGCCGCCCCGGTGGCGAGCGCCGTGCCATAGGTAGCGGGCGAGCCGATGCTGCCGCTCGTGTCGAGCGGGAACGACCCGTCGTCGGCCTGGTCGGCCGCAATCAGAGCAGCGGCGTCGGCAAGCGGAGTCGGGTCGCTGATCGCACCGGCCACCATCGCGTCACCAAGCGCACCGGCGAACTGAATGCGCGCCAGCTTCTTGTCGGCGAACTCCAACCCGAGCGCGTTGTCGTCCCATGCCTCCGGCTCCTGCAACCAGGCGGTCGTATCGCGCAACGCCTCGGCCTCAACCTCGTACCCCATCCCCACCGCGGTATACAGCGCCCGCGCCGCGTCTCCATTGTTGTGACAGGAGAAGCAGTTGTTCTTGGTCGGCCAGCGTGGCACCTCGGCAGACAGGAACGAGATGGCGCGCGCCTCGGGTGAGGCATCCTGCGACTGGGCAGCCACGAGACACGCCGTCCCGGCGACCAGGACCACCGCCGCAGCTGCCACCCAGGAAAATGGCTGACGCCGTCTGTCCGGCCCAGCCGGTCTGATGTGGTCCACGATGCCTCCCATTGTAGCGACTGTCCGGGATGCGGAATCGGCACGCGTGACCTTTTCGGAAATTAGCCAACGCGCCAGAAATCAACCGAGAACCCGAACTGCGCAGACTTATACTCTCCGAAATGTGCGGCCGCGCCTACGAGACCTACACCGAGGAGGAGCTCTCCATTCAATACCTGAATCGCCGACCGCTACGCCTCGACGGTTTTCGGGCGACATTCAACCTGGCACCGACCGAGCGCTCCCCGGTCGTGCTCGTGCGCGACGGCGAACGGACGATCGACCAGCTGCGGTGGGGTTTGGTGCCCTTCTGGGCGAAGAGTGTCGAGGCAGCCGCCAGATATTCCCTGATTAACGCCCGTGGCGAAGAGATTGCCGAGAAACGGAGCTACGCCAAGGCGTTCCGCGCCCGGCGGTGCGTGGTGCCGCTGTCGGGGTTCTACGAATGGAGACGAGACGGGAAACGCAAGCGCCCATTCGCCATTCACTTGCGAAATCGATCGATCATGTCCGTCGCCGGCGTGTGGGAGCGTTGGCAGGGGTCCGGGACGACGACGGCGCTGCTGTCCTTCTCGATCGTCACGACGAGCGCGAACCCCCTGATGGCGGACATTCACGACCGGATGCCGGTGGTCCTGGCTGAGCAAGACATCGAGCACTGGCTCGACCCTGAAGTGCACGAACCGGAACGCCTGCTGCCACTGGTCCGGCCCTGCCCGTCCGAGTGGCTCACGGCCTACGAGGTGTCGACCGCCGTGAACTCACCGACGCACAACTCACCTGACGTTTTACGACCGATTTCCACAGACCGGCCCTGATTTGACAGCTGCGCGACCGGTGAGATAGGGTAGCGACTACTATGATGCTGCGGCAACGGCACCATCACACGCACCATCCCGCGACACTGGCGGGCCTGTGGACCTGCGTGTGAGATAGCACGACTGCACATCACATCCAGCACGCACTCCTGGCCCCGCCGACGATGACGGCGGGGCTTTTTTTTTGACACGAAACAGACGCACACGACGATGTGCACTCCGCACCACAGGGGATGGAACCATGGATTTTTCAAAACTGGACGGTCTGATTCCGGCCGTGGTGCAGGATGCTTCGAGCAGCGAGGTCCTGATGGTCGGCTTCATGAACCAGGAAGCATTTGACCGGACCCGCGAGTCCGGCTTCGCCACCTTCTTCAGCCGCACACGGAGCAAGCTGTGGATGAAGGGAGAGAGTTCGGGCAACACGCTCGCGGTGCAGCAGATGCTCGTCGACTGCGACGACGACACGGTGCTGCTGCGGGTGACCCGCAACGGCGACGGCAACGTGTGTCACACCGGGGAGCGCACCTGCTTCTATCGGGAGGTCGAGGACGAGAGAAATCAGAAGTCAGAAGTCGGAAGTCAGAAGGAAGCATGAGGGCTTCGCCACCAAAGCATCTGATTCGCCAACAGCGAAATTGACACCATGGCTGACAACACATTACGACTCGGTATCCCGAAGGGCTCGCTGCAAGACTCGACGGTCCAGCTGTTCGCGCACGCGGGCTTCAACATCTACACGAGCTCGCGCTCCTACTTTCCAACAATCGACGACCCAGAGATCGAGTGCACGCTGATCCGCGCGCAGGAAATGGCGCGCTATGTCACCGACGCAGCGCTCGATGCCGGCTTGACCGGACAAGACTGGATCGCCGAACACCAGGCGGCGACCGGGGACACGGTGGTCGACATCGCCGACCTGGTCTACTCGAAGCAGAGCTTTCGCAAGGTCCGTTGGGTGCTGGCGGCACCCGAAGACTCGAAGTATCGAACGCCGCAGGATCTGGCGGGGGCGACCATCGCAACCGAGCTGGTCCGCGTGACCGAGGCATACTTCAATCGCCTGGAAGTGCCGGTCAAGGTGGAGTTCTCGTGGGGTGCGACGGAAGTCAAGCCGCCGCTGCTCGCCGACGCGATCGTCGAGGCGACCGAGACCGGATCGACTCTGCGCGCCAACAGGCTTCGCATTATCGACACCGTGATCGAGTCGAACCCGCAGCTGATCGCCAACACCGTGGCACTCGAGGACGAGTGGAAGCGCACGAAGATCGAGAACATCGCGCTGCTGCTGCGCGCGGCGATGGAAGCGCAGGGCCGCGTCGGCCTGATGTTGAACGCGCGCCGTGCCGATCTCGACACGGTGGTCGGGCTGCTGCCCGCACTGCACCGGCCGACCGTGGCCGCGCTCAGCGATGAAGGGTGGGTCTCGGTGACAACCATTATCGAGGAGTCGTCGGTCCGGGAGCTCATCCCGAAGCTGAAGGCGGCACGCGCCGAAGGCATCGTGGAGTACCCACTGAACAAGATCGTGCTGTAGTCGCTGCCGCCCCATGCGCATCATCGAATCGTCGAATCGGAGAGCGGTCGGGCGGTTGATCGACCGACAGCTAGAGACCGACCCGGCCGTGACGCGCCGGGTGGCGCGGATCGTAAGGGACGTGCGCCGCACCGGCGATGCCGCCACGCTCCGCTACGCGCGGCGGTTCGACGGGCTGACGGCGCCGGTCGAGGTCACCGGTGAGGAGATACAGGACGGCCTGCGCGCTATCGCACCGCAGCTGCGCACGGCGATTCGGACGGCGGCGCGGCACATCCGTCGGGTCGCGCGGCGCCAGGTGCCGCGTGGCTGGCGCACGAGGGTGACACCCGGCGTCGAAATCGAGCAGCGAGTGACGCCGCTCGACCGTGTGGGCTGCTACGTGCCAGCCGGACGCTACCCGCTGCCCTCGTCGTTGCTGATGACAGTGATCCCGGCGCGTGTCGCCGGCGTCCCTGAGACCATCGTGGCCTGCCCGAGACCGGACCCCACGGTGCTGGCGGCCGCCGCCATCGCCGGAGCCACGCGGTTGTTTCGCCTGGGCGGCGCGCACGCGGTCGCGGCGCTGGCCTACGGTACCGCCACCGTGCCGAAGGTCGACAAGATCGTTGGCCCCGGCAGCGCCTACGTTGCCGCCGCCAAGGCGCTGGTCTCGGCCGACTGCCCGATCGATTTCTTCGCCGGCCCGACCGAAATCGTGATCATTGCGACACGCGGCAACCCCGCCTGGATCGCCGCGGACGTCATCGCCCAGGCCGAGCACGACCCCGACGCGCGCGCGATCGTGCTCACGCCCGACCGCCGGCTCGCGGCCCGGATCGCGACCCAGGTCGAGAGCCGACTGCCTCCCGACGGCCCGGCACGAAAATCGGTGCGCCGGCACGGCGTGATCGTCGTCACCGCGTCGCTCGATCAGGCGGTGGAGCTGGCCAATGAGATCGCTCCGGAGCATCTGGTCTGCGACCGGGAGACCGTGGCACGCCGGACGACTCGCGCCGGCACCGTCTTTGTTGGGTCCTACGGCGCGCAGGCAGCCGGGGACTATGCCACCGGGTCGAACCACGTCCTGCCGACCGGTGGGGCTGCTCGGCTTCGGGGCGGTTTGAGCGCCTCCGACTTCGTCCGCGTGCACAGCGTGCAGCGAATTACCAAAGGCGGGCTCGACACGCTGGCGCCGACAATTCTGCCGCTGGCTGCAGCCGAGGGCCTGACCGCCCACGCCGAGTCGGTCCGTGTGCGGCTGGGTCACAATGCCACACAGAAGGCAGAAGTCAGAAGTCAGAAGTCAGAAGGAACATGAGACGCGCACGAATCGATCGGCAGACCGCCGAGACACAGATCACCATCCGTCTCGGCATTGAGGGACGGGGCCGCTACAGCGTCAGCACCGGCATCCGGTTCCTGGACCACATGCTCGAACTGCTGGCGCGACACGGCGCCTTCGATCTCGACCTCGAGGCGAACGGCGACCTCGACGTGGACCAGCATCACACCGTCGAGGATGTCGGGATCGCGCTTGGCGAGGCGGTTGCCAAAGCGGTCGGGTCACGCCGCGGCATCAACCGCGCCGGGTACTTCGTGATGCCGATGGACGAGACACTGGGCGTCGCGGCAATTGACCTTGGCGGCCGGCCGCACGCCGTCGTCGATCTCCGGCTGCGGGTCCAGCGGGTGGGTGACCTCCAGTCGGAGCTGATTCAGGACTTCTTCGAGGGGTTCGCGCAAGGCGCGCGCGCGAACGTGCACGTGAAGGTGCTCTACGGCCGCTCGAGTCATCACCAGGTCGAGGCACTCTTCAAGGCGTTCGCCAGGGCACTCCGCGTCGCCTGCGACAAGGACCCGCGAATGGCGAAACAACTGCCGAGCACGAAGGGGCTGTTGTGATCGCCCTAATCGATTACGGGGCCGGCAACCTGACGTCGGTGCGCAAGGCGCTCGCCCATCTGGGCGCTGCGGTCACGACACCGCACGCCCCGGCCGACCTGGCGTCGGCGGGCGGCATCATCGTCCCCGGAGTCGGCAACTTCGGGGTCACCGCCGCGCTGGGACCGGACTGGCGGACCGCTATCCGCAGTCACATCGACCACCAGCGACCGCTGCTGGGGATTTGTGTCGGCATGCAGTGGCTGTTCGACGGGAGCGAGGAAGCCCCTGGCCACTCCGGTCTGGAGCTGTTGGCCGGCACCTGTCGGCTGCTCGCCGAGGAGGAATCGGTCGACGGCCAGAGGGGGACGACGCGGTTCAAAGTGCCGCATGTCGGATGGAACTCGTTGCACCTGACCAAACGTTCGTGGCTCCTCGATGGCGTCGCCGAGGGCGACCAGGTGTACTTCACGCATTCGTTCGCCGCACCGGTCACGACCGACTGCGTTGGAGCGACTCAGTATGGCGTCGCATTCGCGGCGGCCGTGGAGCGGGACTACGTGGGCGGCGTACAGTTTCATCCCGAGAAGTCGTCGGACGTGGGCCTTCGGATCTTGACCAACTTTCTGCGGAAGGTGACCTGAACGGGCCTGAAGGCCCTTGCTACCAGGTAGATTCCATTTCCATGCTGTCCAAGCGCATCATCGCGTGTCTCGATGTTCGTGACGGGTCGGTCGTCAAGGGCATCAACTTCGAGGATCTCCGGAACGCCGGTGACCCGGCCACTCTGGCGCAACGCTACAACCGCGAGGGGATCGACGAGATAGTGATTCTCGACGTGACCGCCACAATCGAGAAGCGGAAGGCGCTCGCCGAGACGATTCAGGCGGTGGCCCGGGAGATCTTCTTGCCGTTGTGTGTCGGCGGCGGCATCCGTGGCGAGGACCACGCAGAGGCGGCCATAGAGGCTGGCGCAGACAAGGTCGGCATCAACACCGCGGCACTCAGTCAGCCCGAGTTGATCACCTCGCTGGCCGCGCGGTACGGCAGTCAGGCGGTCATCGTCGCGATCGATGCAAAGCGTGAGGGCGACCGGTTCAAGATCTATGTTCGCAGTGGACAGCAGGGCACCGACCGCGATGCCGTGGAGTGGGCGCGCGAGGCGGCCGACCGGGGCGCCGGAGAGATTCTGCTCACGTCGATCGACCGCGACGGAACCAAACAGGGGTTCGACTGCGAGCTGACAGCCGCTGTGTCGGCGGCGGTCCCGATTCCGGTCATCGCATCGGGTGGCGCCGGCAATTTCGCCCACTTCGTGGATGTGTTCACCGAGGGTCAGGCCGACGCGGCGCTCGCCGCCTCGATTTTTCATTACGACGAGCATGCCGTGGAGGACCTGAAAGAACATCTCCACGCACACGGAATCCCGGTGCGGCTCCAATCAGCAAGTCAGGAGCCAGAAGGCAGAAGTCAGAAGTCAGAGTGACCGGACCACAGATGAACGTAATCGAATCAATGGCGAGGACATCGGCCTTTGCACCAGCTTGCTCCTGCCTCCTGCCTCCTGCCTCCTGTCTCCTTGGGGCATCCGCATGCTAATTCCGTCGATCGACCTGAAGAACGGGCGTGTGGTGCAACTCGTCCAGGGCGAGCGGCTGGCGATCGAGACCGACGACCTCGACGGCTGGATCGACCGGTTCGCGCGGTTTCCCAAGGTGCAGCTCATCGACCTGGACGCCGCCATGGGATCGGGTACCAATGACGCCCTGGTCCGCCGGGTCGCACCACAATTGCCGTGCCGGGTCGGTGGCGGCATCCGGTCGATCGACCGGGCGCGGGAAGTGCTCGATTATGGCGCTCTCAGGGTCATCGTCAGCTCGGCCCTGTTCATGGACGGCCAACCGGACGTGGCGTTCGCCAGGTCGCTGGCGGACGAGGTCGGCGCCGAGCGAGTCATCGCCGCCGTCGACAGCAAGGGCGGACGGGTTGTCATTCGCGGCTGGACCGAGCCGGTCGAGGTGACCGCCGTCGAGGCGGTGCGTGTGCTCGAGCCCTACTGTGGCGAGTTCCTCTACACGCACGTGGACCGTGAGGGGCTGATGACCGGCACCGACATGGAGGCGGTAGGGCAGGTGGCGGCCGCCACGACCCGCCCTGTCACGGCGGCCGGGGGCATCACAACCCGGGCGGAGATAGACGCACTCGATGCAGCGGGCATCGACGCCGTCGTCGGCATGGCGATCTACACCGGCACCCTGTCCATCGACGATTGGGAAGAATGAACTGAGCAGGATGATGGCGAAGCCCACCCGGCTTCTCCTGTCTCCTTGGGAGGCCTCTTTCGAGCAAGCCATGCCCCAGCGCTGGGACCCAGAATCCTACGCCGAACATGCCCGGTTCGTATCCGAGTTGGGCGAGCCGGTCGCCGACGTGCTCGACCCGAAACCGGGCGAGCGCATCTTGGACCTCGGGTGTGGCGATGGTGCTTTGACCGAGCGGTTTCGGAACGCGGGCTGCCTGGTGGTCGCCATCGACAGCAGCCCGGAACAGGTCTGGGCGGCGCGCAAGCGTGGCCTCGACGCGCGCATCATCGACGCCCGCGATCTCCCATTCGACACGGAGTTCGACGCGGTGTTCAGCAATTCCGTGCTCCACTGGATCGAGGACCCCGACCAGGTCCTCGCGTCGGTGTGGCGCTCCCTGAGGCCAGGTGGACGGTTCGTGGGCGAGTTCGGGGGCGCCGGCAATGTGGCCTCGATACGCGACGCGTTCATTGCCGCCCTCGGAGCCAGGCAGATCGACGTCGCGTCGGTGGACCCGTGGTACTTCCCGACCGCCGAACAGTATCGGAGCCGCCTGGAGGCGGGTGGCTTCTCGGTCGATACCATCCACCTCTTCCCACGACCAACGCCGCTGCCGGGTGACGTCACGCACTGGCTCCAGGTGTTCGCGCAGCCGTTCCTCATGGCGGTGCCGGACTCGGACCGCCCGGCACTCATCGCAGAGTTGCGGGCCAGGCTGGAACCCCGGATTCGCAGCGCCGACGGGTGCTGGATCGTCGACTATGTGCGCCTTCGGTTCGCCGCGACACGACCCCGGTAGCAGCTTCATTCCGGAGCGACCATGCACGAGCCGGACACCCGACACAGAAGCGGCAGCCTTCTGTGGCGGCTCGTACGCGTGGCGGTGCAGGTCTTCTATCGCGTCGAGCGAGTCGGCCCGCCGCTGCCGGATGGGGCGTTGTTGCTGGTCGCTAACCACCCGAACACCCTGCTCGACCCCTCGCTGGTCCAGACAACCGCCGGGCGGCCCATCCGGTTCCTCGCAAAGTCGACGCTGTTCCACGGACAGCTCCTGAGTCCGATCGTCCGCCGGTCTGGCGCGATTCCGGTCTACCGCAAGATCGACCCCGGCGTCGACACGTCCCGCAATGTCGAGATGTTCGCGGCGGTGCAGCAGGCGCTGGCAGAAGGCCATGCCATCTGTCTGTTTCCCGAGGGCGTCAGTCATGACAGCGGTCGGCTGGAACCGCTGCGCAGCGGCGCGGCCCGCATGGTGTTGACCAGCTGTGCCGCCGGTCACCCGGTGACCATCGTCCCGATCGGGCTCAATTTCGACCGGCTGCCGCTGTTTCGTTCTCGCGTGACTGTCGTGTTCGGTCAGCCCTTCGATGGCGCGGATCTCGTCGAGGCGTTCCGAAACCGACCGCAGGACGGTGCGCGCGCACTGACCGACCGGATTACCGACAGGCTGCGCCGGCTGCTGATCGAAGCGGACCCTCGCGCGGATCTTCCCCTCGTCGCCCGGATCGACCGGCTGTATGCCGCGGCGCGTGGCGTGTCTCGGGACCCTGCGGAGCGGGTACGCCGCCGCCAGCTCATCGCCAACGGCATCGAGCGGCTGCGCGCGAGCGACTCGGCGCAGTATGACGCCATACTCGACGACCTCAAGGTCTACGACGACCAGCTGAAGGCGTTCGGTCTGCGGGAAGGCGATCTCGACCGCCGGATGCCCAGCGGTCTCGTGGTCCGGTTCTTGCTCCTCGAAGGCATTCGGGCGGTTGTGCTTGCGCCGCTCGCGCTTCTGGGCGTGCTGTGCTTTGCGCCGCCGTACTGGACCACCTGGGCGTTCAGCCGGAGGGCGCCCGACCTGCAGAGCCGCGCCACCTGGCAGGTGGTTGGGGGCGTGCTCATATACGGCACCTGGACCGCGGTACTGGCAACGACGGCCGGGCTGTGGCTAGGCACCAGCATCGGCGTAGTGATGGCCGTTGTGCTCCCCATCCTCGCCTTTGTCGGCCTCGCAGCGTTCGAGCGGGAAGCGTCCGTGTTGAAGCTGGTCCGCGCGTTCTTGGCCAGCAGACAGACTCCGCTTCGGGCGCGGGCCCGTCTCAAGCGTCAACGCGCGGCCATCGCGACGGTGCTCGACCGGGTAAGGGAATGGCTCGACACGGAGGCCTGAAGGCCTACGCCACAGAATCGACCCAAGTGAGCTCTGGGTTCAGGGCAGACCGAGTCGGTCGGCTAGGTCATGGAAGTCCGTCGCCGTGACATCGAACGACGGATCCGGTGACGTGTCGATCTCGCGGTCGGGACCGTACTCCAGCGGTCGTGGCACGTAGGCGGTCTTGAAGCCGAGCGCCGCGGCGGCCCGTAGATCGCCTTTGTGCGCCGCCACCATCATGACCTCCTCCGGCGCCAGCCCCAGCAGGTCGGCCGCGGTGAGATACACGTCCGGGTGGGTCTTGTACTGGTGCGCGAGCTCAGCCGAGAGCACGGCGTCCCAAGGCAGCCCGGCATGCTTGGCCATGTTCACCAACAACCCGACATTGCCGTTCGACAGCGACGCCAGGACGAACCGCCCGCGGAGCCGTGTCAAACCGCCTACGGTGTCGGGCCAGGGTGCCAACCGGTGCCACACACGGTTGAGGTCGACGCGCGCCGCCTCGTCGAGCGACGTCAAGCCGAATTCGGGGATCAACCCATCGAGAATCATCCGATGCAGATCGTCAATCTTGGTCCAGGGCAGCTCACCACTGGTCACCCGGCGCATCGCGGGACCATACCCACCTCGCCACGCGTCGGCGAACGCCGGCCAGTCGACCTCGAGACCTGTCCGCGCGGAGAGTTGCTCGCCTTCTCGGATGATCGACGACCGCCAGTCGACCACCGTGCCGAACACATCGAAGGTCATCGCCTTGACCTCCGCAATCCGGTCGGGGTCCGGCTGGGCGCGACCGGGCGCCTCCGACACGGCCGCGAACAGGCCGGCGATGACAGCCGCGGCGAGGAAACGGTGCTCACGGACACAAGCGACGAGGGACGTGATGATCATGAGTCACTCCACAATGACGATGGTGCCGAGAAGCCCAGGGTTCAGCGCATCCAGGTGGTCATGATACGTGCAAGTCTGCGGTGTCACAAAGTTGCCGGTTTCCTTGCTCTGGCCGGGTGAGATATTGCCAACCTGATTGATGACCGGGCACTCGGTGTGTGCCGGGTGCTGGTCGGACGACATCTCGTGCACGACGCTGTCGTTGTTCACGAACAGTACACGCTCGCCGGCCCGGATCTGGATCGTCTGCGGACTCACGCCAGCCGAGCTAATCGTCACGACGTTGTTCGAACCGCCGGTGGAGCCATCGCTTGGCGCCGTCGGTACAGCGGAGTCGTCGCTCGTGCACGCCGTGGCCAACACGGCAAGCAGGAGCGGGCCCGCGAATCGTAGTCTCATCACGTCGACCTCGGCAATATCCTCCCAAAGCGGCGCAATGAACAACTCTCCAATCCCTCCCCGTTCCTTGGACCGATCTTCGGCCCTGTCGGTTACATCGGGCAACGAGGTTTCGGGGCGGCGGCTGACCCTGTGAGTCAGAAGAGGGATTGATCCGAGAAGAGAGGACCGGGGATCGGCCTTCCTACATCCCCGGGAGCACCTTGTGCGTAAAGCCCATCACGTTTACGTCACGAAACATCGGGGTCGCGGGTGGCAGTTGGTTCGGGTCGAGAAAATCGACGTCGAAGGCGTAGGCGCGTGTCGGTGGGCTGTAGGTGTTGTTGCAGCACTGCCACGGCCCGACGGCCTGGCGGTTGTTGTAGAACGTGATCATCGCGCCCCGGTAATTCGCCGTTCGCCCACCCCAGTCCTCCAGCATCCGGAAGAAGTTGTGTGTCCCACCGTCGGTGCCGAAGTTGGTGAAGGTGCCGCTCGGGCGCGGGAACGCCTTGCCTTTCCCGGAGACGATGGCCAGGCGATACCAGGTGGTCTGGGCATTGCGGTTCGTCTGACGGTGAGGCCACTGAAACGAGATCGCGTCGGTCCACGCATTTGACAGAAACGTTGCCGCGTCAGACATGACCGCGGTTGCGGCGTTCGGCTCGACGAAGCCGCCGGCACCGGCCGACGCGTTGAAGTCGCCCTCGATGTACATCGGGTTCTCGGAGGTCACCATCAATCCCGGCATTGGAATCTGGTTCAGGCCGCCGTTGGTCAACTTCAGCGCGCGGCGGAAGAAGATCGGCCGATTCGTCTGGGCGACGTTGATGTTGACGAGGGTGCGGAGCGTCGCGTTGGCATCGAGCGGCGCCGCGCCGACGTTGAGCGGTACGTTGCCGTAGACCTCGAGCGTGCCGTTGTCGTTGAGGTCCTCGCCAGTATCGAGGGCGCCGTTGGGAGTGGCACTGCCGCTTGCCGGATTGACGAAGTCCTCCATACCGAGCTCGCCCGTCTCGTTTCCGCCGGCGTTCTTGTTCAAGCGGCGGTCGGAGAAATAGATTACAAAGCCGTTCTGGTTGAGCACGCTCGGGCCACTCACCCCGATAGCGCCGGCGAGCCAGCGCCGCAGGTTGTTGACGTCGAGCTCGACGTAGTGCATGACGCCGCTCAGATACACGCTCATCTGGTTCGTGCTGACGTTGTCGCGCCAGACCCCTTCTCGGGCGTCATACAGGACAAGCGGCCAGTAGTCGTAGCCCGAAGTGCTTGCGTTGCCGCACCCCGTCTCCCCGGGCTGGGTGAGGTTGCCGTCGCCGCGGAGCCGCTGGATCCGGATCACGGCATTCCCATTCGGATTCGGCCCGGCCGCGCAGCCGGGCGCGAGACTCGTGTGGGAGAAACCAAGCGCAAGAATCTCGGCCGTGACGTCGCTCCAGTTCCCAACGCCGTCCTGAATCTCGATTTTGATGAAGCCACCGTGCGACGTGTCATCCAACGGGAAGACATACCCCTCGCCGACGTTGCCGTTGGAGCGCGCGAGCGGTGGGGTGTTGGGGCCGACCACGTAACCGGCCCAGGGGTTCAACGGGTCGCCGCCCGTATCCACGCGATCGTCGAGCTCAATGGGCGGCGTCGGGGTCACCGTTGGCAGAGAGGTGATCTCGTTTGCCGTGTCCGAGAGCAGGATGCGCATGCCGGCGATGGCGAAGTGACGCTGTGGAAAGATCAGCCCATTCGGGTCCTCGGTCGCGGTCGGCCGCCGCACCAGATCGACCGGCTGCGCGCCCTGACTCACAATAGGCAGATCGAGCCGGGTTACGCCGGTGCTCCCGGTCCGGACGTTCGAGTTGTAGACGCCGGTCGACAGGTTCGTCCAGGTCGGCTCGTTGGGAGCCGAGTTCTCGTCGGCGATGACACTTCCCTCGTTGATCTTGAGGTCGCGGTAGTTGCCTGGCGTGGTGACGATGTCGATCCTGCCGGTCCGGCTGGAGGTCGAATTGCCGTTCATGAAGCGGGCCCGAACGATCTCACCCACTGCCGTCACCTTGTCCGAGAGCACCAGGCGGTTGCTGGCCGTCAGGAAAATGTTGCCATTGGAGTGAACCCGCCCGCCGAAGTTGAACGTCGGGCCGGGGTGAAAACCGAGGTCGGTCTCGGAGAAGGTGCCGAACTGGAAGACCGGGATGCTGACGGTCTGCAGGACGCGCTCGAGACCGCTCTCGGCTCCGTGGATGAGGCGTGCCGTCGTAGTGACGCGGTACTCCGACGCAAGACCGATGAAGCCCGCCCACGGACCGGACGTCACGGTCCGATTGAACGCGACCGGGTCGCCGATAAGAGGATCGCCCGACACTGTGTCGAAGTCGATGCGGTAGCCGTCCGAGCCATCTGGCTCGACCCAGGCGACGCCGTCGAAGCTCGGAGCGTTGTCGCCCAGCGCCCGTACCACGTCCCCGCTGGGTGAGAAATCGGTCGTGAAGATCTCGCCAAGCTCCGACGTCAGCTTTTCGAGACCGGCGTGCGCGGCGTAGAAGGAATCGGTCCCACCGACGTCCATGCCGCCAATCAGGCTTTCCGATGAGATCATCGCTGTGAAGCCGACGAGAAGCGACGACAGCAGCAACATGACCATCAGGGTGGCGATCAACGCAACACCGTCTTCGGCGCGCACGGCTCGGCTACGAAGCGCGGTGTGGTTGTCCGTCATGGCTGGCTGTTTCTGCTGAGCGCGCACGTGTGGCAACCCTATCGATAGCGATCATAGAACGAGAGACTCCGCAGGCTAACCTGGCTGGTCAGCATCTCCCGCTGGTATTCGCCGGTCGCGTGATGCGCCTTGTACGAGCGCGCGGACAGCGCGATGTTGGCTTTTCGGATCTGAGATTCGGAATTCGGGGCGACCGCTTCATCCACCCCGGACGGGTTCGTAACCCCGTCAACGAGATCGTAGGTGAGCTGCAGTCTCTCGACCTCCATGGCCACCGGCCGTGGTTCGCCATCGTTGACGATGCGCATCAGACGCGGGGACTCTGACACCGAGTCGTCGATGTAGTAGGTGGTCATCCAGATGCGCGTGGCGGTGGTCGGCGGAAACGACGACGGCCCGTCCATGAGCTGCATGATCGTGCCGGCCAGGGCCGCGCGCTGGTTCACGTTCATCGAGTCGGAGGTGCCAAAAGTCACTGTCTGCTCTCCGCTCACCGACGTGATCATCTGCACCGCGTGTCCCATGGCATTCGAGAACATGATCAGATCCCCGGCCTCGAGCCCGTTACTCCGCAGGGTGATGTCGGTGCCCGCATCGACAGTCATCGTCGAGCCGTTGGCGGCGACGTCAGCGAGCGGCGTCTGGTCCAGGTCGAGCGTGGAATCGGCCGAAAGGATGGTCACGAGGTCACTGGCCTGTTCGAGCACGGTGGCGCCGAGTGCGTTGCCCGTGGTAACCGCCGAGATGACCTGTGAACCAGCCGGAAACGTCAGCGACCCTGGGCCCGGTCTATGCACCGCCGTGGCGCCGCTGCCATTCGGAATCGGACCGCCGCCGGTTGGAATTCCCTGAGCCGCCTGCATGAAGTCGCGCGTCATCTCGTTCATCGCGGTCCGGACGTTGTGATGCATCTCCGACGAGAGGCCAGCGCTCTCTTGCATCATCAAGCCGCTGTCGAGGGCCCCTGACGCCGAGGCAAGGGCAACGAGCGCGAGCAGGGTCGTAATCATGACCTCCATCAAACTGACACCCGACTCGCTCGAATATGACTGCCGCATTCGTTCCACACGGATCGAGTTCGCCATGTTCGTGACCTCTTGTCTGGCCGCCTAGGCGAACGACGACATATAGGTCGACAGCGTGTAGGTCCGCGCACCGTCACCCTGCGGGTAAGTGATCGTCACTCTGACTTCACGAAGGTTTGGGGTGATGGCAAGAATCTCGACCCTCCGTGTGAAGCCCGTCAGCGGGATCTGTCGGTCGTCGCCCGTGCCGACGAGGTTGTCCGCGCCAGGCAGCGACATCTGCTCAACGGCGCCGTCGTCATTGGTGTTGACGAGGCCATCGGGACCGGGCACACGGATCGCCTGGTCGCCGTCCAGAAAGATCCCGCCATCCGACTGGTTCCGGACCTGCGCCCAGGAAACGATGCGCGTGTCGCGCGACGTGAAGACGCTTTCGATCGTCTCGACCGCCTTCTGCTTGGCAAGCGGAATATTCGAGCTCGCCTGCAGGTTCAGCAAGCCCTGCGAGAACACTGCGGCTATGGCAAGGAGACCGACCGAGAGCAGCCCGAGCGAAAAAATGGTCTCCATCAGCATGAAGCCGCTCTCGCCGTTCGCTCGGGCTCTCGATGAGATCTGGGGACGGTTAGTCATCCTCCATACCGCCGTCATTCGAGCCACTGCGTACCATCCCATCGATAGGCCCTCGAACGTCCCGTACCACCGAAGATCGTGACAGCACGTTGTGAGCTCGGCTGGCCCTGGATCGCCAGGAAGATGTTGCCGCTCGAGAACGCGCCGTCCTCGTCGACGAAATGGCCGTTCGAGAGGAATCTCGAGGTCTGTCCGGTGAAGGACACTGGGCCGGTGATGCCAAAGCCATCCGGCGTGTCGGGCACCGACGAGAACCTGTGGAACTCGACGTTCCCTTCCAGGAAGTACTGGTTCACCGTCGTCATGCCGCTCGGGATCTCCCACCGGATAGTCCGGATTTCGTTGGGCGCGATGAACTGCACCTCCATCGAACGCCGCTGACTGATCGCCAGGTCTCGCGCCAGCCGAAGCTGGGCCCTGACCTGCTGCATCCCGGCATTGCCCTTCATCGCCTGACTGGCCGACGAGAAGCCCACCGCGGTAATTCCAGACAGGATCGACATGATGCTGATCGAGATCAGAAGCTCTGAAAGGGTGAAGCCGCGAGAGGAAGCGACGTGGGGCAGAAGTTGAACTTGCTTCATCGATGGGCTTCTCCGTGCTCAATTGACGCAACTGTGGTGCCATGGGCGGTTGGAAGGGAATAAGTTCCTTAAACGACCTACCCAAGCCTCCTTATAGTCAATCGTCCTGTGCCAAGAAGTACTGGACTCAATTACAATTTTGTAATCGCATCTCCAGTTTGGTCCACGGTGAAGACCCATGTCTCGAGGCGATTCGAGCCATCTGACCCCCCCAGGCAGAATCGGGCCGGCCAGGAACTGTGACATGGCGAAGACGCTCCAGGAGACAGACCGTTGCGCAGTTCCCATTGGTGCATCGGGTAGACCGGGGGAGTAACATCGGAGGGTGCTGCTGGGAACGCTCATCGACCCATCCGACGCCGGGTGGGGACGAACACCGACCGAGGACCGGGTCGTAGATCGGGAGACCGTCCAGCGAATGGCCGAAGGAGAAGGGGATGCGCTGGCCTCGGCCTACGACCGTCACATTCGCGCGGTGTACGGTCTGGCAATGCGTGTCCTCCAGGATCAGGGTGACGCGGAAGACGTGGTACAGGAGGTGTTCTCTCAGGCCTGGGCCCAGGCGAAGCGATATGACGCGACGCGTGGCTCGGTGGTGTCCTGGCTGCTGACGATCACCCGCAGCCGTGCCATCGACCGGCTCCGGTCCAGACGCGCCCGACTGGACTCGGCACCGCTCCCAGGCGAGATGGCGGTTGTCGAACTGCCGGACCCCGCGCTTGGCGCAGAGACCGAGACGCTGACCGCGGAGGCGGCGACACGGTTGCGATCCGCGTTGACCACGCTACCGCTGCTGCAGCGAGTCGCAATCGAGCTAGCGTATTTCGAAGGACTGACACAAACGCAGGTCGCCGACCGACTCGAACAGCCGCTTGGCACCATCAAGACGCGCATCCGTACCGGGTTGCTGAAGCTGCGCGAGGCGTTGAGCTCATGAGCGACGCGCAGCACGGACAGTTCGACGGGCTAGCAGCCCTGTACGCGTTAGGCGCGCTCGGTAAGGACGAGCGAGGCGCCTTCGAGACCCATCTCGAGGTGTGTGTGGAGTGCGTGACAGAGGTCAAGTTGCTGCTTCCCGTGACTCACAGTCTGGCCCACGGCGCTGTGGCGCTCGAGGCGCCGGCTGCACTTCGCGCCAGGGTCCTGGGTCAGGTGACGGGCGTAACACCCTCCCCACGCGAGGCGCCGGCCGCGGCTTCGGCGCCGTCCGACATCCGGTTCGGGGCGCTTGGCGGGTCGGACACGCCCGCCCACTTCGTTGAATCGCCGCGCCGAGGCGCCGGACTGCTGTTCTGGCTGGCCGCTACCCTGTTTGTCGCGGCAGCGGGCGGTGGCGGCTGGTATGTGTCAGAGCTCGACCGCCAGATTCAGGGGCTGCGCGCGAACATCGACGCAGCGATGCGACTCACCGAGCGCGCAGAGCTCGAGCTGGAGGCGGCTCAGACGTCGGCGGCCGAGCGCGCGGCAGTGCTTGCAATCGTCTCCGGGTCGGATGTGCGACAACTGGAGCTGACGGGGCAGCCGCTCGCGCCCCGTGCCTCGGCGCGCGCGTTGTGGAACGACGCGGCCGACATGGTCGTCCTGGCGACCGGGCTACCGCCGCTGCCGGCGGGTGACGTCTATCAGCTCTGGTTCGTGCTGCCCGATGCGCCGGTGAGTGCGGCGCTGGTCGAACCGGGTCCGAGAGGTGACGCGACGGTGATGCTCGAGGTCCCGGACGCCGTGACGCTGCCAACGGTGATGGCGTTGACGATCGAGCCGGCTGGCGGTGTCGATGCGCCGACCGGTGACGTCTATCTGTTGGGACAGCCCGGGGAGTGAGAGACGAAGGAGGCAGGAGGAAACCGGTGGCTGACGCAGCTTCATCTTGAAAACTTCTGACGACGAGCTTGCAGACGCGCAGCGAGGTCCTCCCTATCCTCTCCTGACTCCTGTCTCCTTCCGCACTACACGAAGTCGATCGCGGTATTGCGGAAGTCTCCACCGAGGATGTCGATCGAGCTGGCCCCCAGCCAATCGTCGATGACGCGCGCGTAGACCGAACGAAAGTCGGTCTCGTGCTCGACATCCCGCCCGTCGTTCGTGAGTGTGGGATTGTCAGGTGTGTTGTCGAGGTGGGCCGCCGTGCCGTAGAGACCGCCGCTCACCGTCCCGCCGAGCGCCATCATCAATCCACCGGCGCCATGGTCGGTGCCGGCGCTCCCGTTCTCCGAAACGCGACGTCCGAACTCAGAGAACTGCAACACCAACGTCTGATTGAGGAGCCCCTGATTGGACAGGTCCGTATAGAACGCCGACAGACCGCCGTCGAGCGTGGTCAGCAGATTGCCGTACCCCCCCGTGAGGGTGCCCTGGCTGGCGTGGGTGTCGTATCCGCCGCTCTGGACCCAAAACACCTGGGTCCCGACCTCGGTCGCCAGGGCGCCGGCAACCGCCTGCAGCGCCTGACCGAACCCGTCATCCGGATAGACCGTCGTCGGGATATAGGCCGCCACGGCACCCACACGGTCCAGCGTAGCCAGTGCCGCCTGCGCGGTCGAGTTGACGAACGCGAGCTGGGGCTGCAGGACCGGGACGTGAGATGAAATGGCCAGCGCCGCGGCTTTCGAGTACTCCGCGTCGAAACCAGCACCGGGACTCGCAAAGGCGTAGCTGGTCGCATCCGGAATTGACGGCACGCCGACCGTGGCAGCCTGCAGTGCGTGGGGGAGCAAGCCGGTCGTGTTCCAGGCCGCCAGCGGGTCAACCGGCGACGGCAGCGTGTCGAGATATCGCCCGAGCCAGCCGGTGCCCTGAGCAGACTCCGGATTCGCGGTCGACAGGATGTCTGTCCCACGAAAATGCGAGCGGCTCGAGTCGTTGTAGCCGGTGCGCTGGATGATCGCCAGCCGGCCGGCATCGAAGATCGACTTCAGACCGGTCAGGTTCGGGTGCAAGCCCAGCGGCGTGCCTGACGGGTCGGTGCCAACCTGGAGCACGGTCTCGGCCGGCACTGCCACGCTTGGGCGGCGACTGTAATATGCCGAGTCCGTATACGGCACGAGCGTGCTCAGCGCGTCGTTGCCGCCGCTCAAATTCAGCACCACCAGACTGCGTCCCGCCGCGCTCTGCGCCCGCGCCAGGTCACACAGCAACGACGGCGCCGCATACCCGACGGACAAAGCGGCCACACCGCCCCGCATGAATTCTCGACGGGTGAAGGGCATGATGTATTCCTCTAGGAGGCAGGAGGCAGGAGGCAGGAGGCAGGAGATTATCGGTGGGCTCCGCCGTCTTCAACGGAACCAAGTCGGTCTAATTCGATGCGTCCAGCTGAACTGATGCTGGCGTCAGCCGACCGGCTTCCTCCTGCCTCCTGTCTCCTGCCTCCTTCGACCACTCGTCACACGAACTGATATTCCGACGAACCCCCGATCAGATGCGCCAGACCGGCCGCCTTCCGGCGCGCGACGGTGGTCGTCCAGAACGCGTCGCCGGCGTACAGGAAATCGAGCAGGTCATTGGACACCGGCGGGTCGTAGGGCGCCGGCGCGAGCCGATCGACCATGAAGGCGAGCAGCGCCTCGCGAGTGTTCGATGACCCGCTCATCATGTTCTCCAAGGCGAATTGCTGGTTCGAGGCGAGCGTCGCCGCGAAGTTCATGCGGGCCAACAGGGTCCCGGTCGAGAACCAGTCGGTCCCCAGTCGCCACCCGGAGACGTCCGGCGGCTCGAACAGAATTTGCCCCATGTTGGCCATCGGGGTCATTGCGCTGCCTGCGGAGAACCCGGTCCATCCGATCCCTTTGATCAATCGCGCGACATACTCCGCCGGCCAGGAGTACCGCGCGAAATAGTGCGCTGGGTCCTGGAACTCGGCCGAGCTCAACAGGTGTCTGACGACAGTGCGCAGGTCGTATCCGCTGGAGTAGTAGACACCGGCCAGCTCCTGAATGAAGGTCTCGGGCGGTGTCGTGAACTCGGAGACAAAGAAGGCGTAGAGCTTGCGCGCCAGCCGCGGACCGGTCTCGGGATGCGCCGCCACGGCATTGATCAGGTCGACACCATCCTGCATCCCGTCGGTGGCAGACCGCGCCGGGATGGTCTTCCCACCGTCCGGGTAGATCGCGAAGCTGAAGGTCTTGCTGTCGGTGTCGTGTCGATCGCCGCGATAGACGAACGTCGAGTTCTCGTCGATCCGGTCGCGATACAGGTTCCAGCCGGTGAACACCCGCGCGCCCGCGTAGACGTCGCTTTCGGTGTAGAAATCGACGCCCATGCTGAACAGCTCCATGAGCTCGCGCGCGTAGTTCTCCTGCGGGCTCGCCTTGACGTTGGTGTCGCCGTCGGGCCAGGCGACCATCGCCGGGTCCTGTGACACCTGCAGGAGCAGATCGCGAAAGTTTCCGAGCGCGTACTCGCGAAACAGCTCGTATTGCCCCCGGACACCACTCTCATCGTCCGATGGCTTCGCCGCCAGCGCACGGCTGGCCCCGGTAGCGCCGATCTGACCGGCAATCTTGCCGAACCCGGTCGCGAAGTGGTTGTGCCAGAACAGCGCCATCTTCTCCTGCAACGGCCGCGTGCTGTGCACCATCCGGAACAGCCATCGCTGGCGGGCATCGGATATTCGCGAGTTCGGCTGAAACGGACCTCGTGTGGTGGTCCCGAGAAATCCGGGTGTCGCGATGAAGTCGTCGACCGTATCCGGCACCCGGTCGTAATCGACCAGCATGTCGATCGCCGCCGACAGGCTCATCTGGTTGAACTGGTCTCCTTCGGCCGGCGAGTAGCCGAAACCAGCCCGTCGAAGCAGATGCGCGATCGCGGGCTCAACGGCCATCAGCATTCGCCCCCGGACCTGTGCGGCAGGTTCCTCATCACATCACAGTTAGATTGGCCGGGGGGCAGACAGGTTAAACCGCACGCCAGACGGCGTTCTTTGCGGCGTCCCGACGTGTCACGACAGCGTGATGGCCGGCTCCGGGACTTGATCGAGCGGAGACACGTCGGAACGATCCTCGGCCGACGGCGCCCGCCACCCGGCCAGGGCCACGATGCCGGTGTCGACGCAGATCGGGCAATAGGCGGTACCGGCACCCTCGCGGAGGATGTCGACCACCGCCTCCGGTCTCACGGCTGGCCGGTATGGCCGGTCGGCCAACAACGCATCCAGGTTGTCGGCCACGGCGAGAATCCGTGCGGTCTGGGTGAGTGTGTGCCCGGCGCGTCCCCGATGATACCCGTTGCCATCGAGACGCTCATGGTGCGCGCTGGCGTCGGAGGCGAACTCGGCGAAGGGCGGCACCTGGACGAGAATGTCGTAGGTGTGTTGCGGATGGCGCTTCACGACCTTCCAGTCGCGATCGGTTAAACATCCGGGATGGTCGAGAATCCGGTTGGGCACGCCGAGCTTGCCGATATCGTGCAGCAATGCCGCACGCCGCAGGCGCGTGAGGGCGGACGGTGACAATCCAAGCCGCGCTCCGATGTCGACGGACCACCGTGCGACTCGCATGGAATGGCGAAAGGTGAACGGGGACTTCGCGTCGATCACCCAGGCGAACGCTTCGGCGATGCGGTCGAGACGCGGATTATCAACCAGCACGACGGCGGCGGTCGGCTCTGCGGCCGCCACCTGCTCGCCCACATCCGGGAGAGCCAGACTGTCCTGAAACGTCGTGTCGTCTTCAAGGGTCGCGAACAGGTCGACCAGCTCGGGGTCGAACCACTGCCCCCGACGGTCCCGCACCACCTCGAGCGCACGGGCCGCGCCGCCCTCAGCAGCATCCTGGCATTTGCGGCCTGAACGGTCAGCTTCCGCCAGTCTCGCAGCCAGGCCTGATGCTTCACCTCCTGGTCGTCGCCGCCAAACAGACGGCTGACGTCGCGGGCGTTGCTCGAGCACCCTGCGTCCTTCAGCAGCAGCGCATAGAACAGGGCGGCGCGGTCAGAAGTTCCGAGTTGCAGCTCCCGGGCCAGCCGCATCCCGATCAGACAGGTGCGTTCCGCGTGACCCGACCGATGCCCCTCGATGAGGTCGAGCGCGTGTGAGAGCGCCGACAGGACGCTCGACAGACGGATCGTTCCGGGTGTGTCCATACACCCCTTCTACGGATGCCAGGGTGAAACGGATTGGTATGCGCGGCTCGCGGTCGCGGAGTGGGGCAGTGGGGTCCCCGCGTAGCGCCCGCGGGGGTACGGGGCGCAGCCCCGTCTGAAGAAGCTCCGGGGTGTGGGGCAAAGCCCCACAGGGGTAGCGGCGCGCACGTGCGCGCCCGCGAGGGAGCGGCGCGGGGCATGGGGCCCCCGCTAGCGACCGAGCCGGGGTGTGGGGCAGAGCCCCACAAATATTAGTCTCCGCCGAGGCTGAGCAGGTTGGCCAGCAGCTGGTAGGCGCCCGGCGTGCCGGCCGGCAGTTGGCGCCAGAGCCCGAGCCCCACATACAGCCAACGCCCATCGCCATAGCGCGCCTCGACGAGCGCGCCGCGCTTGACACCTTGATTCGACGGGAACGTGTCGCTCAGCTCCACCAGGTCGGTGTAGGCCGGGTCCTTCTGTCCGAGAAAGTAGAGCCCGCGCTCCTGCACCCAGTCGGCCCACGTGGCGTCGGTAATCTCATTGGGAAAACCAAAGACCTGATGGTCTGTGGCGAGCGGCCGCACCGGGGCAAACTCATCGGTGACCCGGTTGCGGCTAACCTGGGCAGGATACGGGCCATACTGCGCCTCGTTGAACTCGAACTTGTTGTATTGAACGATGAGCGTGCCGCCCGTCTCGACGTAGTCGAGCAACCGGTCGTTGTTGGCGCGGAGGTCGCCATTGCGCTCGTAGGCGCGAACGCCCGTGACGATTACATCGAAACCGGAAAGGTCGTCGTAGGCCAGCTGGTCGGCGGTGATGTGCTCGAGCTCGGCGCCAAGCTGCTCGATGGCCGGCGGCACCTCGTCACCCACGCCCTCGACGTAACCGACTCGCAGCCCGGGCTCGAGCTCGACTTCGATGACCTTCATCACGGTGTCGGACCGGTGCACCAACTGCCGACGGGCGATGTGCGGATACTCCACGACCTGATACCCGCTGCCGAACGTCTCGCCCTCCGACGTTACGGACACACCGATGCGATATTCCCCCGCCGTCACGGCGGCGGGCGCCCGCACCGTGAATCGCACCGTCTGCGCCTAGTCCTCCCGAGAGAACTCAACCGGCGCACGGGCCGGTGTCGCCTGCCATCCGGCGGGCAGCTCCAGCGCCACGGCACCGCTCGCCGCCTCGCGACCAGCGTGGCGCACCGTCACCCGCACTTCGCGCGCATCGGGCGCCCCGAGCGGGATGATTGCGATCTGGGGGGTTGCCTCGACGGCGAAACGCGGCACGACCTGCAGCTCCATCCGCTTCTCGCCCGCGAAGATGTCGCTGCCGTGCCGGTGCACGATCGGCCGTTCGATGGCGATCCGGCCCGATGTGAAATCGAGCTCGAAGATGGCCCGAAACGGCGTCGGTCGGAACGGCAACCCGAACGGAACATCAGGGTCGAACCTGTATCTCGCCGCGTCGGGTAGCCGCTCGAAATGGATGTCGGTTGCCGGCACCGTCTCGGGAAGGCGCATCGGCGACTCGCACTCGTAGACGGCGCCGGCCGGCACCACGTCGGCGCCACAGGTGATGTTGGCGCTGGCGAACCCGTCGAAGCGGATCTGTCGCACGGCAACCGCCGTCTCACCGTAGTTGGCCACCTGCGCCGACACCGTGACCGGCTGGTCGGCCGCTACCACCCCATCGTCTGAGAGCACCTCGAGCCGCAGGTCGTGGACGAGCAAGGCCGCCTCCTCGTACTGCGACTCCTTCTGCGCGAGACGGAAATCGATCTCGAACACGGCATCATCGGCGAGACCGAGCGTGCGTAACTGGCCACGCAGGTTGCGCACCGCGGCGAGCCCGGCCAGGACCGCCGTACGCTGAGCGGCCCGATCGCCGCGCTCAAATGCCTGGAGCGCCGTGGCGCCGTGGCGCGAGAGCGCCGTCAGCTCGACGACCAGATCGCGAGGCGCCTGCGCACCGGCGAACCGGACAAGCCCCTCGATGGAGCTGTCGACACCGTCGAACAAGGTCCGCTCCCGGACATCGTTCTGACCTGGGATCGTGGTCTCGGTCAGCCGGTAGCGGGCAGAGGCTGGACCGGGGAGCATCACGAGCGGCGACATGCCCTGGCATTTGTGCATGCTCCGAGCATGGCTTCCGATCTCGGCGTAGGTACGGCCAAGTAGTGAGTCGAATCGGCCAGTGTCGACCGTCGTCATACGTGGACCACCAGCAGCAGGTGGAGCGCCACCACGGCCGCCCCGACCGCCACGACCACCCCGGCCGAACCCGAACCCGGCGCTGAAATAGAACTTGCTCGCCTGCCAGGGCCTGAGCCCTTCGGCCAGCTGCTCCGGAAAGCGATTCGGGTCGGCGGCCGCCGCATATGCCTCGTGGGCCAGCACCGCGGACGCCTGATGATGCTGCCCGCCGCCGTTACCGTCCGGACTCATCCCCGCAATCACGTCTGGCCGGATGGTCCGGATCATCCGCACGAAGTCGGCCAGTATCTCCTCTCGGCCCCACTTCTCGAACGTCTCGTCCCGACTGAAGGAGTAGCCGAAATCGACGGCGCGGGTGAAATACTGCTCGGCCCCGTCGAGCCGATGGGCGGCCAGCAACTCCTCGGTGCGCAGCGTCGCCAGCGCATCGAAGAGCTCGGGCCCGATCTCGTTCTGCCCGCCGTCGCCGCGCGTAGCCGTGACAAGTGTGGTCCGGATGCCTTCGCCCTTGCTCAACAGGGCCAGCACCCCGTTGTTCTCGTCGTCGGGATGCGCGGTCGCCATCATGAACGTGCCGGTGGTGTTGAGCTGGCGCAACACCAGACCAAGCGCGGTCCGACCGTTGACGCGGTCGGCAGGTTGTGCCCTCAGACCCACCAGTCCCACCCCGGCCACCAGTACGCACAGCGCTCCGCTCAGCACCAGGTCGCGCATCTTCATGATTTCTTGAGTATACATCGGCGCGATTTCGCACCGAGCAGAGGGCCTATTGGGAAATTGCCTGGACCGGCTCACGATCGAGGATCCGCTTGTAGAGCGCTTCGTATCGCGGCACGATCGCGTTAGCACAGAACCGCTGTTGGACCGCGGCCAGTGCGGCCTCGGCAACCGCCAGATGACGCGCCGGGTCTGCCAACAGGGCGACCCCACTCGCCGCCATCCCATCGATGTCGTCGGGGTGGTGCAGGAAGCCAGTGACGCCGTCATCGACGACCTCTGGAAGACCGCCCACCCGGGATGCCACCACCGGCAGCTGGCACGCCATCGCCTCGAGCGCCGCCAGACCGAAACTCTCCTGTTCGGATGGCAGCAGGAACAGATCGGCCACTGACAGGAGCGGCACCACCTCTTCCTGCTCGCCAAGCTGCTCCACCACATCGGACAGGCCCAGCTCGCGGGCGCGCCGACCGGCCTTGTCCAGATCGGGCCCATCGCCCACCAACAACAACCTGGAGGGGACGCGCTGTCGTATCCGGTCGAAGATGTCGATCACCGCCTCGGCCCGCTTCACGGGCCGGAAATTCGACACGTGGATGACCACCCGACAACCGGCGTCCCCGCCGGTGAACCGGGCTCGCAGTGCCGGGTCCGGCGACCGATGATGGTAGCTGCAGTCGAGAAAATTCGGGATGACCTGGATGTCGGCCCGCACCGACAGCTGGCGATATGTGTTCTCACGCAGGCTCTCGGAGACCGCCGTCACCCCATCGGACTGGTCGATGCAGAACGCCGCCGTCTCGGAATAGGAGCTATCGCTGCCGATGAGGGTGACGTCNGTGCCGTGNAGCGTNGTGATNACNCGCGGCACNTTNGTNCCNGGNGCGTTCGCCAGNATCTGCCGCGCCAGATAGGCNGCGGCAGCATGCGGNATCGCGTANTGNGCGTGGATGATGTCGAGGTCGTACTCNCGGCTGACNTGGACNATCTTGTTGGCCAGNGACANCAGATACTGCGGCTCNCGNAANAGNGGNTANCCNGGCGTNTGNACGGCATGGAAGGCAAGCCCCACACGAAGCTCGGGCACGCGGAACGGCATCTCCGTGCTGATCAGGCGAACCTGATGCTGCCGGTCCGCCAGCGCTTTGGCGAGCTCGGTCGCCACGATGCCGCTTCCACCCACCGATGCGTAACAGACGATGCCTACGTTCATGTCCTATTCATTTCATCACGTCTGACCGGACGATCGGTTCCCGGACGACGAAGCCTTCGGCGAACGCCACACCCGCCGAAACGCCGAATCCCTCGTCGCGTGCCTCGATCATCCGTCGAAACCGGGGCGTCGTGAGCCGCGTCGACACGGCGCCCTCGGCGTCCGGGGCGAATTGACTGCCATGCGAGTCGAGCGCCCGCCGCTTGGCGTCGCAGTCGTCGGACACGTCTACGACGAACGAGGGCGACACCGCATCATTGATGAAGTAGTAACAGATCCAGTCCGGCCGCCACGCATCCCCTGCGGCATCGTATCTGCGCAACCCGCTCTTGAACACCGCCGCCGTCAACGCCTGACTGGCCGCCACGTGGTCCGGATGGCGGTCTGCCCAGTGAGGAATGAGCACCGTCGCGGGGCGACATCGGCGCACGAGCTCGGCCGCGCTTCTGACCCGATCGGCGCCCCCGATCTCGCCATCCGGCCATTCCAGGTTCTCGCGCCAGGCGACACCGAGCACGTTCGCGGCCGCCGTCGCCTCCACCAGCCGGTCGTCCACCGTACCGTTACTGCCGAGCTCGCCGCGTGTCAGGTCGCACAGACCGACCTGGTGTCCCTGGCGCACCTGTTTGGCGATGGTGCCTCCAGCCCCTATTTCGATGTCGTCCGGGTGCGGTCCGAAGCCCAGCAGATCGACCGTCATGTGCCTACTCAGACGGCCGCAACAGGCCCGCCGCTTACCATCCAACGGGCTACGCTCGAAGCACCCGAGCTCTTCCCGCCACTAGATTCGCACCACGCATGCCGCATTTGCGCGTCTGGCGAAAGACCTGCACACCGGCCGTGGGCTCTCCAGGCCGAGCCGGAAACACCTAAACGGCTTCCTTCCAGTGTCTTACGTGGCGTTGTGCTCCGTCCAGCCCTCACGCCACGAACCTTGCGTTGGGCCGACCAGGTGACGCCGTCATGGCCTGCGCCCGATACCTAGTGGTGTGTCCCTCGATTGGCTTGACAGACTTGCCGGCGCGCGGCGCCTGGCGGCCCCGGCAGAACATCCCGCGAGATCGAGCCGGCAACCACCTGACATGCTAGACTTGAGACTGCACTCCCCGAGCAGCGCCCGAGAGGGACAGAGACGATGAAACCGGTCGTACTCGCCTGTGTCGCCAGCCTCCTGACGGCCGGTAGCCTACCGGTGGGCGCACAGTCGCTGACCGAGATCGCGCGCCAGGAAAAGCTCCGGCGTGAGGCGCTGGCCGAAAAGGCCGCAGCTGAGAACCTGGTGCCGAAGGTCTACACCGACGCCGATCTGCGGGGCGGCGGCCGACTGACGACGACCAACGTCCAGCCAGTGCCCCCCGTGACGAGCGAGACGGACGCGGAGGCGACGCCACCGGACGAGGACACCCTCGAGACGGGTGGACCGCTGACCGAGGAACAGTGGCGAGACCGGATCAGCACGGTGCGACAAGAGCAGGAACGGGCCCAGTTGCTGGCCGAGGCGCTGCAGAGCCGCGTGGACGGGCTCTGGGCCGACTTCACGGCCCGGGACAACCCGGTGGAACGCACCGGCATCGAACAGAACCGGCTGGCCGCGGAGGACGAGCTCGAGAACACCATCGCCGCCATCGCGGACCTGGACCAGGAGCTTGCCGACATCCAGGACGAAGCCCGGCGGGCGAACGTGCCGCCAGGCTGGTTGAGGTAAGCGTTGACAGGGACCGAGGCCCTCGTCAGGATAGAAATGATGATCCGTCGTCTTGCCTACGCGCTGCTCGTCGTCGCGCTGGTGTCGTCGGGCGGAACGGCGCCCTTCGCGCACATGCACGCGCATGGTGACGTCGACGTCGCGACGCAGCCGGACGAGGCGCAGCCCCACGGTCACTCTGACCACCACACGGGTCCGGGCGCTCACTGGCATCTGACCACGCCTCAGGCGGCTGCATCACCTGGTGCGACCTCACTCGTCGGCATCCGTCATCACCACACACAGGTCGCGGTGGCGACGGTTGCGATCGAACGTCCCGTCGTTCGTGTTGGCGGCACTCCCGCGCTGTCGGAGGCGTGGCAGGTCGGCATCGTGCCCGATCTGCCGGGCCGACCGGTACCGATCGACGCGAACGCCCGTCCCAACCCACCGCCACGCATCGTCCTCGCCGCTCGCGCCCCCCCCCGCTAGCGTTCCGTCCGGAGCGTTCTTTCCGAGTTCCGTTCGCAAGAAGTGCACGCAACAGGGCCTGTCCTCCGGCTGTGGGCGGCCGTTTGGAGAAGACGACATGCGTCGATGGCGACCACTGGTCTTGGCGTCCGGTCTCTGTGGGCTGGTTGCGTGGAATGTCTCCGCGCAAACGCTCACCGAGGAACAGGCGCTCGCGCGGATGCACATGGAGCACCCGCAGGTCCGCCTGCTGCAGCTCACGGTACGCGAATTGGCAGGCGCGGCGCGCGAACGCGGCCTGCTCGCCAATCCGACGGTGAGCTATACGCGGGAAGACGCCGGTCTCAGTGTCGACGATTTCCTGCTCGTGACGCAAGAACTGCCCGTGCGGGGACGCGTGGGATTGCTTGGCGAGGCTGCCGAGCAGGCGGTGACCGCCGCCGAGGCTCGCGCCGATGCCGATCTGCTGGCGTTCGAAACACGGCTCCGACTCGCGTTCGCCGATCTCCTGCTCGCACAGGAGCGGTTGCAGGCCCAGGAGAGGGCCCTGTCGGAGCTGAATCTGCTGGTCGACGTGCTGCGGGCACGTGAAGAGCAGGGCGAAGGGTCGCGGTTCGACCGGATCCGCGCCGAACGGGAGGTTGCCGACATCGAGACCGATCTGGAAACCGTCGCCATCGACCGCCTGACGGCTCAGGCACGGCTCGGGTCCTTCTTCGCACCAGGCTTCGGTTCGGCTACGGTGACGGCCGGAGGCCGCCTGACGGATGGCCGGCCCTACCCAGGTCTCGAAACGCTCCTTGCTCAGGCGGTGGCAGGTCGGTCCGACTTGCGCGCCTTGACACTCACCCAAGCGCAATGGGCGCTCGAGCGGCAGGCGGCGGAACGGCTGCGGCTGCCAGGAGCGGCGGTGACCGCCGGACTGAAACGGACGGGTCCACCCATGGAGCGCGAGTCTGGCTACGCTGTGAGCGCCAACGTGGCGGTCCCACTCTTCAACCGGGGGCAGGCGCAGGTCGCTCGGGCGGAGGCCGCGCAGGGGAGAACAGATGCTGAACGGCAGGCACTCCGCATCCGCATCGAGAGCGAGGTCCGTGTGGCGCATGCCGCGGCCACGCATTATCGAGAGCTGGCCGAGCGTTATCGGTCCAGTTCGGTCGAACCCGCGTCCGAGCTGGCATCCATCGCCACGGCGGGGTACGAAGAAGGCGAGTACGGCATTCTGGAACTGCTCGACGCTCATCGGGTGACGCTCGACACCGAGCTCCGCTTGCTGGAGCTGTCGGTCGCCGCCCGTCGGGCCGCGATTGCCCTCGACAGAGCCACGGGAAGGACGGCCACGCCATGATTGCAACCACCAGCACCGATGATTGGACCAGGACCGGCCGTCTGGCCCTGCTACTCACACTAGGCGCAATGGCGTGCCGGGGCCCCGTACCCCCTGCAACCGACCCGGCCGAGGTCGGGGAGCCACCGCCGGTCGTCGAGACGCGGTGGACCACGCAAAGCGAGCTGTTCGTGGAGTACCCACCGCTCGTCGAAGGGGAGACGAGCAGGTTCGCGATTCACTTCACCGATCTCTCGACTTTCGAGCCGCTTCGGGAGGGCCGCGCCGCGGTCCGTCTGACGGGCGCTCGAGACCAGGAGTTCGCGGTGGACATGCCGGGAAGCCCCGGCATCTTCGGTGTCGACGTCACGCCGAGCCAGGCTGGTCGCTTCCGGCTCGAACTGGTGCTGGACGCGCCAGGTTTGATGGACCGCCACGATCTGGGCGACGTCACGGTGCTGACGGTGGCAGACGCCGCGGCGCTCGCCGTGACGGAGGAAGCCGAAGACGGGTCGATTCCGTTTCTCAAGGAACAGCAGTGGACGCTCGACTTTGCCACCGCGCCTGCCGAGCAGCACGAGATGGGCGAGAGCCTCGTGCTCGCGGCTGAAATCGAGCCGCGCACTGGTGGCCAGGTCGACGTCACAACCCCGGTGGCGGGCCGATTGGCCGGCGAGCTGCCCGCGCGCGCGGTGGGGTCGCACGTCGCCCGTGGGGACACGCTCGCCGAAATCATTCCCCACAGCGGACACGGCGAGGACCGGCCAGCACTCGAGCTGGACGTGGCCGAGGCGCGTGACGCGCTGGAACTGGCCCGCGCCGAGCGCGCCCGAGTCGAACGGTTGGTGGACGTTGGTGCGTTGCCGACGCGCCGTCAGCTCGAAGCGCGCCTGGCGGCGCAGACGGCCGAGGCGCGCGTGGCGGCGGCTGAAGCGCATCTGTCACAGCTCGACTCGACGAGACGGGGTGAGGGCGAGGGGGCACGCGACATCCGGTTCGTGCTGCGCGCACCGATGACCGGCGTCGTGGCCGAGTCGGACGCCACACCCGGCGCAAGCGTTGAGGAAGGGGCGCGACTGTTCCGGATCGTCGCCCTCGATCGCGTGCACATCGTTGGGGCGCTGCCAGAAGCGGCGCTGGCGCGGGTGGACGACCTGGCGGGCGCCGAGCTGGAGGTGCCAGGTTTCGGCGCACCGGTGGCGCTCGACCGGTTGGTCGCCGTTGGTCGCGTGCTCGATCGCGACGCCCGGACCGTTCCGATTATCTACGAGCTGCGCGATCCTGACCGCCGGCTCGCCATCGGACAGGCCGTGTCGTTGCGCGTATTCGCGTCCACGGCCACCGAGGCGATCACGGTGCCCAACAGCGCCATCGTCGACGATGCCGGACAGCCGGTCGTCTTCGTGCAGGTGAGCGGCGAAAGTTTCGAGCGACGGGCGGTCGAGCTCGGTAATCGCGAGTCGGGTCTGGTGCAGATTACCGGTGACATTGCGCCGGGGGAGCGGATCGTGGTGCGGGGCGCACCATACATCCGGCTGGCCGCCCTCTCGCCGCAGGTCCCAGCGCACGGTCATACCCACTGATCTCATGCATCAAGAACAGGGGCGTGGGGCGAAGCCCCGACTAGAAGAAGCAGCGGAGCCCCGTCCGGTAATGAACAAGGCGCGCACATGCGCGCCTCGCGGGCGCGGAGTGGGGCCATCGGGGTCCCCGCGCAGCGCCCGCGGGGGTCCGGGGCGTAGCCCCGTCTAAGAACAATGATTATCGACAGTCTCATCCGCTGGTCGCTACGCAACCGTCTCATCGTGCTCGCCGTGGCGGCCGCCTTTCTCGTCTGGGGCACCTACGTGGCGATGCGCATGCCTGTCGACGTGCTGCCGGATCTCACCGCACCGACCGTGACGGTGCTGGTGGAGGGTCACGGCATGACGCCGACCGACATGGAGGCGCTCGTGACCTTCCCGATCGAGGCGGCCCTCAATGGCGGGTCCGGTGTGCGGCGGGTTCGCTCCACCACTGCCGTCGGCATCGCCGTCGTCTGGGTCGACTTCGACTGGGGTGAGGACATCTATCGTGCCAGGCAGACGGTGACGGAGAAGATGACGGCGGTGGTCGCCGCGCTGCCCGACGAGGTCGAGGCACCGGTGCTGGCGCCGTTGAGCTCGATCATGGGCGAAATCATGTTCGTCGCGCTCGAGTCCGACGACCACACGCCGCTCGAGCTCCGAACGACGGCCGATGTCCTGGTGCGGCGACGGCTGCTGGCGACGCCCGGCGTGTCGCAGGTTACCGTCATCGGTGGCGAGCGCCGGCAGTTTGAGGTGCTGGTCGATCCGGAGCGGTTGGCCGATTACGGCGTGGCACTGAGCGCGGTCGAAACAGCACTGCGAGGGGCGAATCAGAACACGTCGGCCGGCTTCCGGCTGGCCGGCGGGCAGGAGTACCTCATTCAGGGCGTCGGACGGTTGCGGGACCTCGACGCGATAGGCTCGACGGTCATCAGCGTCCATGATACCCGTCCGATCCGCGTGGGTGACGTCGCCGAGGTCCGCGTGGGCGAGGCGCTCAAGCGGGGTGACGGGTCGCACAACGGACAGCCGGCGGTCATCCTCGGCATTCAACGCCAACCCGATGTCAACACGCTGACGCTGACCCGTCAGCTCGAGACGGTGCTCGATGAGATGCAGACGGATCTGCCAGCGGGCATGCGGCTCGATTCGCGCCTGTTCCGACAGTCGGACTTCATCGAGCTCGCGCTCGCCAACCTGACGGTCGCACTGCGCGACGGGACGTTGCTGGTGGTCCTGGTCACCCTCGTGTTTCTCGCCAACCTGCGCGCCGGAGCGATCACGCTGCTGGCGATTCCGCTATCGCTGCTGGCCGGGGTGGTCGGTTTGCGTCTGGCGGGTCTGTCGATCAACAGCATGACCCTCGGCGGCATGGCAATCGCCGTCGGCGCGCTTGTCGACGACGCGATCGTCGATGTCGAAAACGTCACGCGGCGACTTCGGGAGAACGCCGGGCTCCCGGCCACAGCGCGCCGATCAACGGTGGAGGTCGTCTACCTCGCCAGCCGGGAGATCCGCAGCTCCATCATCTTCGCGACGCTCATTGTGATGCTGGTGTTCCTGCCGCTCTTTTTCCTCGCCGGGGTCGAGGGCCGCCTGCTGCAGCCGCTCGGCGTCGCGTATCTCATCTCGCTGTTTGCGTCGCTGGTCGTCGCCCTCACGGTGACCCCGGCGCTCTGCGCGTATCTGCTCCCGGGCATGCGGAGCATTCTCGAGGGGCGGGAGCCAGTGCTGGCGAAGGCGTTGAAGCGAGGCTATCAGAGCCTGTTGCCCTATGCCCTCCATCATCCGCGGGTCATCATCGGCGCGTCCGGGCTGCTACTCATCGGGGCGCTCGCAACGACGCCGCTGATGGGGCGGGCCTTTTTGCCGGCGTTCAATGAAGGGGCGCTCGTCATCAGCGCGGTGACGCTGCCGGGCACGAGTCTCGCCGAGTCCAACGCGCTGGGCAGCGCCATCGAACGTCTCCTGCTCGAAGTGCCGGAAGTCGTGGCGACCGCCCGGAGGACAGGGCGGGCCGAGCTCGACGAACACGTTCAGGGCGTCGAATCGGCGGAAATCGACGTGCGTTTGGAGCCCGAGGGCCGGCCCCGTGAGATCGTGCTGCAGGAGATTCGCGATCGGTTGTCCTTGGTCCCCGGCACCAACATCACGATTGGCCAGCCCATCTCTCACCGGATCGACCACATGCTGTCGGGTTCGCGCGCGAACGTGGCGGTCAAGATCTTCGGTGACGACCTCGTCGTGCTGCGTGCGCTCGGCGAGCAGGCGGTCTCGGCAATGCAGGACATCCCGGGGCTCGTCGATCTGGCCATGGAGCCGCAGGCCGACATTCCGACCGTGCGCGTCAGCTTCGACCGGGCCGCCCTCGCCAGGCACGGGTTGCCGGCCGGTCAGGCCGCGCTGGCTCTGGAAACGGCATTGCTGGGCCGGGAGGTCGGACAGATCATCGACGGCCAGATGATGTTTCCGCTGATCCTGCGCTACGCGCCGACCGACCTGGCCAACCTCGACGCGCTGTGGCAGACGCGGATCGACATGCCCGCGGGGGCGCGCGTGCCGCTCGGCAGCCTGGCCGCAATTGTGGAGGACCGGGGACCGAACTTCATAGGTCGTGAGAACGTGCAGCGGCGTATCGTCGTCACGTCGAACATCGCCGGTCGCGACCTCGGGAGCGTCGTGACCGACATCCGCGAGCGGGTAGCGGCCGGTGTCACCCTGCCGGACGGGTATCGGGTCGAATACGGTGGGCAGTTCGAGGCCGAAGCAGAGGCCTCTCGTCTCTTGCTGGGTCTCGGCCTCGCCGCGGTCGTCGGCATCTTTCTCATCCTGCTCAGCGCGTTTCGGTCCGCACGGGATGCGGCCATCGTCATGATCAATCTGCCCCTGGCGTTGATCGGCGGTGTCGTCGGTGTATTCCTGGGCGATGGGGTGCTGTCGATCGCCGCCTTGATCGGGTTCATCTCGCTTTTCGGCATCGCCACCCGCAACGGCATCATGCTGGTCTCGCACATTCGACGCCTGCGCGAAACGGAAGGGGTGAGAGACCTGCGCGAGGCGGTCATCCAGGGCTCGGTCAACCGACTCGTGCCAATCTTGATGACGGCGCTGTCAACCGGGTTGGCGCTCGTGCCAATCGCCCTCGGATTTGGAGAGCCAGGCAGCGAGATCCAGGCTCCGCTCGCGCTGGTCATCGTGTGCGGGCTGTTCTCGTCGACCGCCCTGAACATGTTCGTGGTGCCGGCGATCTATTGGAGCAGCGTGAAGAGCGGACCGGCATGAGCACATGCCACTGTTCATGGTTTGATGTCGGGCGCCATCGAACCACTGGGAACGAACAGAACCGATAATGTTTGGAACGAGTTACGGCTGTTCCGCAGCGCACGACATTGGCCCGCTCGGGCCAATGGGTATACCGTGTAAAGAATGCCTGTGACGGACACAGGGAATTCTGAATGATGATGATGCCGATTCGAAGCTGTCTGGGCGTACCCGCTCGGAGCCTGTACCCGATGGTGTGTGCGTTCGCCGTTCTGGCGTCGACCATGCCCGTGTCGGCTCAGCAGGGCGTGCCTCCCCCCCAGACCGTCGCGGTCGTGCCGTTCGAGAACCTGAGTGGATCTCCTGGAGACGATTGGATCGGCGCCGGTATCGCCGAATCGCTGGCGACCGGACTCCCGGGCGGGTACCCGGTGATAGCGCGCGCCGGTGTCACCGATTCAGCGGGTGAGACACCCGAGGGCACGGGAGAAGAGGCGAGCCAAGGGTTGCTGGAGGTCGGCCGTCGTCTCGGTGCGCAGTATGTGGTCGGGGGCGCTTACCAGCGGGTTGGTGGAGCAATACGGATCACCGGGCGGTTCGTCGACGTCTCGTCCGGTGCGGTCGTCCGGTCTACGCTGATCGACGGCGCGCTCGACGATCTCTTCAGCCTGCAGGACCGCCTCGTGGCGGAGCTCTCAGGGCCGCCAGCGGGTGTGGCCACGGACCCGTTCAACGCCCGGCGTGAGCCGACCGTCTCGGAACCGACCGTCTCGGAGCCGGCGACGGCGCAGCCGCCCGCCGCAATCGTCCCGCCAAGCTCCGCCGAAACGTCCACGGCACCGCCCGCGGCCGTCAGCGCACCGTCCGGCACCGTGGCCAACGCGGGGTTCGCGGTCAGCCCGAACGCCGCGCTGCTCGCCGCGATCGAGGGCCCCGCGCCTCCGGCTGCTCCCGAGGTCGTGACGCGAGACGAACAGGGCCGGGCGACCGTGCGGGCCATCAGGCTCGACGAGGGCATCCGGCTCGATGGGCAGCTCGACGAGGCGGTCTACCAGGATGTGCCGGCGATCACCGACTTCGTCCAGCTGATGCCGGTGGAAGGGGCGCCCGCCACGGAGAAGACCGAGGCGTGGATCATGTTCGACGACACGAACGTGTATGTCTCCGCCCGTGTCTGGGATTCGGCGCCCGAGAGTGAATGGGTCGCCAATGAAATGCGGCGCGACACCAACCAGCTGCGACAGAACGACACGTTCGCCGCCTTCTTCGACACGTTCTACGACCGTAGGAACGGCTTCAATTTCTACACCAACCCGCTGGCGGCGCGCGCCGATCAGCAGTTCACGAACGAAGGTAATCCCAACGGCGACTGGAATCCCGTGTGGGACGTGCGATCGGGTCGGTTTGACGGTGGGTGGACCACCGAGATGGAAATCCCGTTCAAGAGTCTGCGGTATCGGTCCGGGAACCCGCAGTTGTGGGGCGTGCAGCTGCGGCGGGCGATTCGACGCAAGAACGAGTGGGTCTATCTGACACGGCTGCCGATCTCGGCAGGCGGCGGTCAGGGCTCCTCCGGCATCTTCCGCGTGTCGTCGGCCGGCACGCTGGTCGGCATGGAACCGCCGACGGCGAGCCGGAACATCGAGATCAAGCCGTATGCGATTGGCGGAATGACGACCGACGTCAACGCGAACCCGGTGAAAAACCGCGAGGGCGACGGCGACTTCGGGCTCGACGTGAAATACGGCATCACGCAGAACCTGACGGCCGACTTCACCTACAACACCGACTTCGCGCAGGTGGAGGTGGACGAACAGCAGGTGAATCTGACCCGGTTCAGCCTCTTCTTCCCGGAGAAGCGGGAGTTCTTCCTCGAGGGACGCGGTGTGTTCGACTTCGCTCGGGGCGGAGTGGGTGGCGGGTTCGGCGGCCCAGGGGGCGGCGGCGGCGGATTCTTCGGCGGCGGCAGCGCGCCGACCTTGTTCTACAGCCGGCGGATCGGTCTGCAGGGCGGCCAGGTCGTGCCGATACTCGGCGGCGGCCGGGTGACCGGCAAGGTCGGGCAGTTCAACGTCGGCGCCCTGAGCATCCAGGCTGACGACCAGGTGTCCTCTGGGGTCGCGTCGACCAACTTCACCGTCGCACGGGTCAAGCGCGACATTCTCCGGCGAAGCGCGATCGGCGCCCTCTTCACCAACCGATCGGTCTCTCTGTCCGGCGACGGCGCCAGCCGCACCTATGGGGCAGACGCGACGTTCGCCTTCTACGACAACATCCAGATGCTCGGTTACTACGCGAAGACGGAGACACCGGGGCTGATCGGCGAGGACACCAGCTATCAGGCGCGTTTCGGCTACGGGCCGGACCGCTACGGCGTGCAGGTCGTCCACCTGCTCGTCGAAGACAACTTCAATCCCGAGGTGGGCTTCCTCAGACGAGACAACTTCCGGCGCACGTTCGTGGAAGGTCGGTTCAGCCCACGACCGAGCTCAATCGACGCGATCCGGCAGTTCATGTTGGTGGGCAGCATCGACTACATTCTGACGGCCGACACCAACCTGCTGGAGACTCGCCACAACAGCCTCGCCTTCCAGACCGAATTCGAGAGCAGCGACCGGCTCGGGGTGACCATCAACGATAACTACGAGCTGCTGCAGCAGCCGTTTTCACCGGGTGGTGGCGTGAGCATACCGGTCGGAGGCTACGCCTTCAACGACGTCGAGGTGTCGTATTCGCTCGGACAGCAGCGACGCATCAATGGCGGCGTACGGCTCCAGCATGGCGGCTACTTCAACGGCGACATCACCACCCTCGGCCTGCGACCGTGGCGTGTCGCCGTCTTGCCGCAGATGTCGATCGAGCCGAGCCTGTCGCTGAACTGGATCGACACACCGGGCGGCTCGTTTCGAACCGATCTCGCGGTGACGCGGGTCAGCTACGCGTTCAACCCGCGCATGTTCTTCAGCGGACTGCTGCAGTACAACTCCGCGAGCGACACGCTCAGCACGAATATGCGTCTGCGGTGGGAGTACAGCCCGGGGAGCGAGCTGTTCGTGGTCTACACCGAGGATCGCGACACGATGACGTTGCGGCCCGATCGGTTCACCGAGCTCCGCAACCGCGGCTTCGTCGTCAAATTCAACCGGTTGTTCAGGTTCTAGCGAGACTCCGCCTCAGACCACCCAGTTGCCGTCGGCTCCCGCCTCGCTAGGCTACCATTCTTCAATGGTCCCGCTACGCGGGGGACAAGACTCCCCGAGCGGCACGAGAGCAGGGGAACCGCGAACCAAGGTTGACTCACCAGTCCCGATTCGCACCACTCATGGAGTCTAGTCGCGCAGTCCAGCCTCTAGCGCCCTGGCATCACCTTCCCGGAATACTCCAGCATCTGGGCCGTGAGGTCCTGCGGATACGAGATCGCCACGTCGGTGATCGCGCCGCTCGAGTCGAGCACCGGCTCGAGCCGCGGCTGCACGAACCCGCTGTAGGACGCCAGCCCGATCGCGTCGACGCGCGCCACCACCTCGTCACGCAAGACCGGGTCGAAGTGGATGCCGTAGGTGTCGAACAGCGTCCTGGCCGCGTCGTAGTTGCCTTCGGACTTGATCTCCTGCACTTCGGCAAGCAGCGTGGCGACCCCGTCGCGAAACGCGCGCCAGTCAACCATCACGTAGAACGTCTTGCCGTCGCGCGTCCGCTTCTCGATCGCGTCGGTGTTCGCCATCATCCAGTGGACGATCATCTGGCGGTTGCGCATGTGGTCTTCGGCAATCTGGGTTCCCTCGCGGACCCGCCGGAGCTGCAACAACGCGTTCCGGGTGTAGCTCTCGTACTCCGCGCGGATGATGTCTTCGTGGGCGTCGGCCGGCAGCACTCCCAGCTCGACCAGCTTCGGGTCGGCCAGGAAGTAGAGCCCGATCAGATCGGCCCGCCCCTCCTCGAGCGCCGAATACTGCTCCTTCAGGTCTGGCTGCGCGGAGCCGCCAAGCCGCTCGGCCAGCTTGCCCGAGGCATGCCCGATTACCTCGTGCATGTTGGTCGTCATCTCGCCGGCCAGGCTGCCCCACTGGCGCGACCGCTCCGCCTCTTCGGCGGTCCAGGCGAACTCCTGGCGGTAGTTACCGGGCCGCGAGCGGTCGTAGCTCTCGTTGACGTTCGAGAGTGACACCGACTTGCTGCCGTTCTGCTCGCGCACCGTCTGATCGTTCGGCAGGTTGATGCCGATCGGCGTCACCGGACCCGAATCGCCCGTCTCGACCACCACGTCGATGGCGTTCGCCGTGATCCCGGTCACCCCGTCCTTGCGATACTTCGGATCCCACGGCATCCGGTCTTCGAACCACTGCGCGTTGGCGGCCAGCGTCTTGATGGCGCCGGTCTTTTCCGGATTCACGTAGAAAACCAGCGCTTCCCACGCACCCTTGGCGCCGCGGGCGTCCATGTACACCTCGGTGAAGCCGTTGATCGTGTCGACGCTCGATTCCTGGTCCTCGACCCAGGCGATGTCGTAGGCGCGCTGATCGACCGGCGACCCGGTGCGGTAGTAGGCGATGTTGGCCCGGAGCGCCTTCGCCATCGGCTCGCTCGCATACGGGATCGCGGCTTCGAGGTGACGGATAATCTCGGAGATCTCGTCGCTGTACTTGCCCCCGATCTTGTAGACCTCCTCGACCAGCTCCCCGTTCACGTTCACGAGGCGCGACGTAAGCGGGAACTGCTCCTCGAACCCGTCGAGATCGGCCGTCGAGACCCCCTTGTAGAGGTTGTTGGCGCTCGCCAGCAGCATGTCGTCGCCGGGAGCGGGGGTCTTGTTGGTGACAATCGACTCGAACTCCGCGTCGAAGAAGAGCGGCCTCATCCGCTCCACCATCTGGGTCACGCTCTCGCCGTCGCGGGTCGGAAAGGTGGCACCGGAACGGGCCGCCGCCTCGATCGCCGCCCGGAAGGCCGAGGGGGTCGTCTCGACGACGAACTTGCGCGCGGTCAGGTTGTTGAACGGCCCGGTGTTGATCCAGAAGAGCTTCGTGTAGATGTGCACGGCCTCCAGCGTGGCGGGATCGACACCCTCGGGATGGGTGATGATCTCCTCGAGTACCTCACGCATCTCGAGGTTATGTTCATAGCGCTGGTCGTAATAGATGTCGCGGCCGGCCAGCGCGGCCTGATAGAGGTGCCAGATCAGGGTCTTCTCGCGCAGCGTCAGCGCCTCGAACCCGTCGGCGTAGGTCTGGACGATGGCGGCGTCGCCGATTCGCTCGAGCAGATAAGGCCGATCCGACGCTTCCTGCGCCGCGCGAACCGTCGGGGCCCCACTCGTTGTCGCCACACCCATCGCCACCGCCAGCATCACGACTCCTTGAAAACGCATCGGTCCTCCCCACGAACGAACGGTCTCTGCCGCTCGATTTTTGCTAAGCTAATCCGGTCCTATCTTAACCCGTCAGGCCGGCAGGAGCCGGACCGAGGGAGACACGCCATGACCCGTCCTTTCTCCGTCCGCGGCGCAGCCGCGACGGTGTTCGTCTGTGTGGTGCTGCTGCTATCGGGGTCCGCCCTGGCGCAACAGGGGTCGCTGACCATCGACGCGATCTACGACCCTGACCAGCGTGTGAATTTCAGTGGGCGGACTCCAACGGGGCTCACCTGGCTCAGCGACACCCACTTCCTCCTGCGCGAGCGGGACCCGGCGCGAATACTCTCGGTCGAGGCGGACACCGGCGACGCCGAGCCGCTGATCGATATCGAGGGGCTTGAGACGGCACTCGCCGCCGTCCCCGGCATGAGCGACGCCGACGCCCGTCGGGCGGTCCGCTCCGGGCGGTTCGTCTGGAACCGTGATCACACCGCCCTGGTGATGAATATCTCCAACGACCTGTACTACTACGGCCTGCACGACGGCGAACCATTCGGCGCCGCGCGCGTGCGGCGGCTCACGCGCGACCCGGCGGTCGAGTCGATGCCGTCGTTCAGCCCGGACGGCAGTCTGGTCGCTTTCGTCCGCGACCACGATCTGGTGGCGGTCGACGTTGATCAGCGGCGCGAGTGGGCGTTGACCAGGGATGGTGACGCCGACCTGCTGAACGGCGAGCTCGACTGGGTCTATCAGGAAGAGATCTACGGGCGGGGGAACTTCAAGGGCTACTGGTGGAGCCCCGATTCGTCGCGTCTCGCCTATCTGCAGACCGATGAAAGCCCCGTCAAGGAGTTCACCGTCATCGACCATCTGCCGTATCGACTCGAGGTGGAGACGACCGACTATCCGAAGGCGGGCGACCTGAACCCGCTCGTCCGGCTCGGTGTCATACCGGCCGTCGGCGGCGAGACGGTGTGGGTCGACCTGGACCACTACACGCCGACCGACATGCTGGTGGTCAGGGTTGGCTGGTCGCCGGACGGCGACGACGTGATCTTCCAAGTGCAGAACCGCGAGCAGACCTGGCTCGACCTGAACACCGCCGACGCCCGAACCGGCGACACGACCCGGTTGCTGCAAGAGACGACCCCCGCCTGGGTCGATGTGAGCGGCGACCCGACCTGGCTCGAAGACGGCACGTGGCTCTGGCTGAGCGAGCGGACCGGCTGGAAGCACCTTTATCATTACGCGGCCGATGGCACCCTGATCACACAGGTCACAGACGGAGAATGGGAGCTGCGAACCCTGCACGGCGTCGACGAAGACACCGAGTGGGTGTACTTCTCCGGCACGGAGCGCAGTCCGATCGGCGGCGACGTCTATCGCGTCAAGCTGAATGGCAGCCAGCTGAGCCGTCTGTCGGATACTCCTGGCACGCACCGCGCCAGCTTCAGCCCCGGTTTCGAGCGCTATCTCGACACCTGGAGCGACATCAACACGCCGCCGCAGGTCCGTGTGCACGCCGCTGACGGCACAGAGACCAGGTTGGTGGCCGAGAATCGGGTGACGGCGCTGGACGACTACCGGCTGGCAACGCCGGAGTTCCTCGAGGTGACGGCCCGGGACGGCTTCGTCATGGAAGCGATGATGATCAAGCCGCCCGACTTCGACCCGTCGCGCCGGTATCCGGTGTTCCAGCACACCTACGGTGGGCCACATTCCCAGCAGGTCCGCAACGTCTGGGGCGGCAGCGCCACCCTGTTCTACCAGGTGCTTGCACAACACGGGGTCATCGTGTGGGTCATGGACAACCGGACCGCCAGCGGCAAAGGCGCGGTGTCGACCTGGCCCGTCTACCAGAACTTCGGCGAGCTCGAGCTGCGCGACATCGAAGACGGCGTCGCCTGGCTCACCGAGCAGTCCTGGGTCGACCCGGCACGCATCGGCATCGAGGGCTGGAGCTACGGCGGCTACATGACGAGCTACGCGCTGACCCATAGTGACTCGTTCGCGATGGGGATTGCCGGTGGGACGGTGAGCGACTGGCGCGACTACGACACGATCTACACCGAGCGTTTCATGCGGACGCCGCAGAACAACCCCGACGGCTACCGGAAGAGCTCGCCGCGATTCAACGCGGCCGATCTCGAGGGCGCGCTGCTGCTCCTCCACGGCACCATGGACGACAACGTCCATCTGCAGAACACGCTGCAGTTCGTCTACGAGCTGCAGCAGGCGGGCAAGCAATTCGAGCTGATGCTCTACCCCCGATCGCGCCACGGCATCACCGACCCTGAGCAGAACACGCACCTACGTCACAAGATGCTCGATTTCATCCTCGAACATCTTCGACCGGCGTGGACAACTCCGACACGACCATCAGCACCGCGGTAGCAACGAGTCCGACTTCAGCCGCGTGGGCGTCCACGCTAGGCCTATGTCTCTTCGCGAATCGTTCGCCCGCGACCAGTCGGTGATCGCGGCGGAGCTCCGGCCACCGCGCGCCGAGCTCGACGCCGCGGCAGGGATGGACGCCTGGATCGACACCTATCACGCGGTCCGGCGGCTCGCCCGCGACGAGACGTTCGTATTCCTGACCGACAGCGCCGTCGGGCAGCGGGAGGAGGACAGTCTGCGCCACCTGGGCGCCAACCTTGGCGCACAGACGCCGCGGGACCGAGTGGCGCCGTTTCTCACCACCAAGCACACGCTGGCGCACTGCCTGACCTACGCCGACCGGGCGAAGGAGCTGGGGTTCGAAGCGCTGGTGGTGCTGGGCGGCGATCGCCACGTCGGCCCGCCGCGGTGTGTCGAGCACGGCTGGGAGCTGCGAGCCTTGATTCGGGAGCGACAACCGGATCTGCTGCTGGGCGGCTGGGCCAACCCGGCGCAGCAGGCCGAGCAACAGGTCGAGTATCTGCTGGCACCCGACGCCACCGCCGACTTCTTCCTGACGCAGATCGTGTCGCATCACACGCCGGAGCCGGTGGCCAGCTTCCTGGAAGCATCGCGTCGGCGGAACCTGTCGATACCAGGGCTGTTCGGCGTGTTCTACTACCGTAGCGCGAATCCTCGAACCCTTGCGGCGCTCGGCCGGTTTCTCGACGTCCCCGCCGAGGCGCTGACGCGCGAGTTCGAGGCCGGCGCGACCGCCGAGGAGGTGTGCGTCCGCACCATCCGCGCACTGCGCGACCTGGGCGCCCGCCACTTCTACGTCAGCAACCTGCCGGTGGGCCACGCCGCGCAGACCCTGTCGGCCATCATGGGGCGTACCTAGACGGGGCTGCGCCCCGAACCCCCCGCGGCCGCTCGCGGGGCCCCATCGCCCCACTCCTCGGCCGCGGGGGCGCGCATGTGCGCGCCCTGGCGCCTGGCTCCTACGTCCCGTCTTCCTGTAGAGTCGGATTGCTCGCCATGGCGAACCCCCTCGACGCCGTTCCGCTGTCCGGCATCTTCAAGATCCGGGACCTGATGTACGACGTCGAGCGGCCGTTTCGGCTCGACCACGGCGACATCAGCTTCGAGACGCCAGCGCCTGTCCGCGAGGCAATGAAACAGGCGCTCGATGCCGGCCACACCCACTACGTCCAGACGGGCGGGTTACCACGCCTGCGAGAGCTGCTGGCCGAAAAGCTCAGATCGCGCAATGCGATTCCGGTCGGCGACCCGGACGAGGTACTCGTGACCGCCGGTGGCATGCATGGCCTCTACCTGACCTGTCGGGCGGCGCTCGACCGGGGTGACGAGGTTCTCGTGCCGGACCCCGCCTGGGGACCAACGCTCGGTCACATCCTTGCGGTCGGGGCGACTCCGGTCCCCTGTCCGCTGCGACCCGCGCTCAGGTGGGGCTATGACCCCGAAGCGCTGCGAGCATCCGTGACGCCGCGCACACGGGCGATCCTGGTGAACACGCCGCACAACCCGACTGGCGGCGTGCTGAGCCGATCCGATCTCGAGGCGATCGCCAGGCTGGCGCGCGAACGAGACCTCCTGGTCATCTCGGACGAACCCTACGAGGACATCGTCTACGATGACGCCCCGCATGTGAGCCTGGCGGCGCTACCGGAGATGTACGAACGCACGGTGTCGGTCTACACATTCAGCAAGTCGCACGTGATGACCGGGTTGCGGCTGGGCTACGTCGCGCTCAAGAACGAGGCGCTGCGTGCCCGCGTGCTGAAGCTGATCTCGCTGACAGCCAGCAACGTCTCGTCCGTCATTCAGTACGGCGGAATCGGCGCCCTGGAGGCCGACCAGCACTGGGTCGCGGACAACCGGACAGAGCTCCAGACCAGACGCGACCGGTTCTACGCCGGTGTGGCCGACCTCAAACCGACGTTGACCGGCTCTCCGCCGGCGGGCGGCTTCTTCGCTTTCCTGCGGATCGACTCCGACTGGGAGCCTGCAGGCGGACTCGCCACCGGTCAGTCGCAATCATGGGCGATGGCCGAGCACCTGATCGCGCACGCACGGGTGGGCACCATTCCCGGAGTCGACTTTGGCGCCGTGGGCGAGGGCTACATCCGATGTTGCTTCGCCCGGGAACCGGACGAGCTCGACGGCGCGCTCGCTGCGATGTGTGAGGCGCTCCGGTAGGATGGAGGTGCTCAGTCGGTGACGAACGCCGGCGGGAGTGCTGACTCCGGCACGAACCGCGGCGTCACCACGGTCAGCGGAGGTGCCGGCCGCCGTCGACCCGTATCGTCTCGCCGGTCATGAAATCGGTCTCGACCAGCGCCAGGACCGCCTTGACGATCTCCTGGTCGCCGCCCCAACGCCCGAGCGGCGTCACTCGCTCCACTTCGGCGAGGGCAGTCTCGTTCAGGCCATCCGGCGGACGAATGGGCCCTGGGGCGATGGCATTGACGAGTATCTGATCGTCGGCCAGCTCGAGCGCCAGTGCCTCGGTCAGCGCGATGACCCCGCGCTTGGCGACGTAATAGGGCAGGAATCCGACATAGCGTGGACGGCCGCTCGCAGCGACCCAGTCGGCGAAGTTCACGATGCGGCCGCCGCCCTGTGCACGCATGTACGGCACCGCCGCCCGGGCGCAGAGAAAGGACGCGGTCAGATCGACCGCGAGGCTGCGGTCCCAGTCCTGTTCGGTCAGCTCATCGTAGGCGGTGCGGGAATAGACCGACGCCATGTTCACGAGGATGTCGAGACGACCAAACGTCTTGGCCGAGCCATTCACCAGCCGAGCGCACTCCTCCGGTTGCGACAGGTCGACCTGTATGGCGACTGCACGCCGGCCTTCCGCCTCGACCGCGGCGGCCGCTTGCTCGGCGTCCGCCTTCGACCGGTTGTAGGACAGCGCCACATTGGCGCCACCAGCAGCGAGCCCGGAGGCCACGGCAGCGCCGACCCGCTTACCTCCCGTGATAAGGACTGCTCGCCCGTTGAGATTCATCGGGGTCAGACGTCAGGCGGATGGATGCCACTCAGCGCCGCAGGCGAGCCAGACCGGCCGCCTCCAGCTCGGCAGCGCGCTGACGGGCACCATCGACTGACAGGCTGCCGCCGCCAGTCACCATCAGAGAAAGCAGCGCACCGATCAGCAACAGATCGAACTCGTAGCCGTGGCCGGCGCCAGGATCGAGCGCCCAATTCAGGAACAACCCGTTCGGCAGGTGCAGTTTCCAGCTCGTGACGACCGTGGTCAGCAGTAAGGCGAAGGCGGTCCATCCGGTGTAGGCGCCCAGGACCAGCGCCACTCCGCCGGCTGCCTCGACCCAGCCCAGGCTCAACGCCACAGCGTAGGGTGCCTGAAATGCGAGCGACTCGAAGAGGGCGGCAGTCTCCGGCACACCGCCGCCAGGTACCGGCAGCAGCTTCATCAGACCGTGGGCCACGAACACCGTGCCGACGGCCAAACGCAGCAGACTCGGTCCCAATCTACTCATACGGCTGCAGCTAGCGAAGCGGCGCCTTAGGGCGTTGAGGAGGTGTCGGCGGGGGGCGGCTCCTCACGAGCCAGAGCCGCCGCCGGGATCGCGTCGGAGGCACGCGGCCGCAAGATCTCGTCAACGAGAAACAGGTCGGTGAGGAGCGCGCGCAGATGCACCGAGGCGTTCAGGTTGTCGATGATTTGACTGCTGATACCGGGCTGGGCCATGACGAGCCGGAGCGCGAGCTGGGCGCGCCCAGCATCGCGGCCGATCACCTCGAAGAACTCGTCGTATGGTGGAAGCGGCTCGAGGCCGCGCCCGCGGACGAGACCGGACAGGAACTCGCCGAGCCCGTCCATCGCCTTGTCCATACGCTCGAGGCAACTCCGCAACTCGCCGCCGGTCCCCGGTTCGCCCCTGGCGCCCTTGGCGGCATAGCTCAAGAACAACTCGTAGCCGCCTTCGATCGCGTCGATCCGGTTTTTCAACTCCGCCGTTACAGTATCGGACACACTTCCGCCTTCGTCGCTCCGTTACGCCGGGGGCCGGTTACTTCGGGCCGTCCTGGGTGACGACCCACCGCTTCGGGTCATGGTGCGACAGGAAGTCGTCCCGGCCCACCGACCCAAAGACCATCGCCTTGGTCATCCAGAGCTTATCGGGACGGATGGCGAAGTAGATGTGCGTGATCGTGAGCGTGACGAACAACACCGACGAGAACCCGTGCAGGACGTAGACGATGCCCCAGTTCGCGGCGGTGAACAGCGTCTCGTTCCGAGGCACGATCGGCGTGTCGATGTTCAGCATCATCAGCAGACCGGTCACCGAGACAACCAGTGCGAAGATTGTCACAGAGAGGTGATACAGCTTGTGGTCGATCGGGTACTTGCCGTGCTTGCCGACGTCCACTGCCTGACCGAATTGCCGCCGGGTCCGCTGCATCGCCTCCTTGAGATCGCCAGGCAGGATCCAGATCGACCAGAAGTCCAGAAAAAAGGATGCGTGGACGATGTGATACAGGATGCACAGGATCAGGATGAGACCCGAGATCCAGTGGATGTTCAGCCAGGAGAACTCCAGGCCGACGATCGGCAGGAAGCCAGTGGCGAGCAGGGTGAGCATCGACGCCGCCATCACCCAGTGAAACATTCTGGCAGCCCCGGTGTGACGAACGACCCTCTGGGGCACGTTTGCCTCGGCGCCGCTCGGAACGCCGCCACCGTCCGGCGTCAGCTTTGGCTTCCAGACGACCGCATACACCGCATGGAACAGGACAAAGGCGATGCCCGTCCAGAACGCCAAAGTCAGGAGTCCCCAGGAAATCCGAATGAGAATCTCCTGCCCCCACGGATCGGTTCCTACTTGAAACAATTCCATTTACTCCCCCGTGCCTCGGATGGCCCGCTTGACCATGTTCTTCGGCAGCCGGTCTGTGTACCCGACGTGCGCCAGCGGCCGAGCGCCCATGGCGCGGTCGATCCCCTGGGTTCCGTTTGCGCGATCCCCGCAGACACTGAACGGGAAGAATACTCAGGTAGAGGACAGGATTCAACTGATTCTTCGCCTGCGAGCTCGAGCGACTCTCGAATCTGCAGGGCAGCCCCCGACAAGTCGGACGCTCATCGAACGACACCAATCGTCGTCGCGAGCACTTCTTGCGGCTAGCTGTTGGGTGCAAGTACGTTGTTCATCACGCAGCACTCGGGAGCCGGGACCACGGTGCGTGATAGTCCAAGCTGGCATGTGGTCGTCG
>PBRZ01000034.1 GCA_002726085.1 Acidobacteriota bacterium | reverse complement strand
CCGATGCCGCGCAGGAAGAAGGACGCGCCGAGGGCAACGGCGTCCTGGTCTTCGATATCGATGACGGGCACAAGCTCGTGCGCCGGATCGACATCCCTATCTTCGAGGAGGGCATTCGTGGCCTGACCGGGAGCCTCGCGACGCACAGCCTCTACTACTCCACGTCGAATCGTCGACTCGGCGCGTTCGACCTGGAGACGGAGCTGGTGGTCTGGGACCAAACATATGATGCCGGTAGCGATCGGTCGTCGGTCACGATGGACGGCAAGAAAGTCTATGTACCCACGGGCTGGTGGCATGCGGGGGACGGCGGCGGTGTGCTGGTCGTCGACGCGGAAAGCGGTGAGCTCATCAAGCGGATCGAGATCGGGCAAGCCGCGCACAACAGCATCGTGAGTCTCGACGGGCGGTATCTCTACGTCGGCACCCAGCTGATGCTGACGATGCTCGATACGGAAGACGAACGCGTGATTCACCACATCACGGACGTCGGCGAAACCGGGGGGAACGGCGTCTTTCCCTTCACCGTCGACAGCGCGAATCGGTATGCGTATGTGTGCCTCGGTAATCACGTCGGCTTTGACGTCGTCGATCTGGAAAAGGGTGAGGCCGTGCATCGCGTGTTCGTGGGGGGCGACGATGAGCGGATCACCCACCGCACGCATGGCGCCGCGCTCACGCCCGACGAAGAAGAGTTGTGGATCAGCGATCAGGAGAGCCGGAAGCTGTTCGTCTTCGACGCCACGAAGATGCCGCCGGTGCTCAAGGGCGAGCTCGACCTGTCACAGGGCGGGCATGGGTGGGTGACGTTCAGCCTCGATGGCCGGTATGCGTGGAGTCATACCCCCGACGTGTTCAATGCCGAGACCAAAGAGCTCGTGGCGACGCTGAAGGATGAAAACGGCAGACCGGTTAGCGGCTCGAAATATATCGAAGTGCACTTCCGCGACGGCAAGGTCGTGGCGATGGGGAACGAGTTCGGGCTCGGGCGGAGATAGCGCGGGCCGCCGGTCACGGGATGTCGAGCAGCTCGTCGACGGTCCAGTAGCTCGCACGACCCTCGTGCGCGGCGCGGATGGCGGTGACCGTCGGCGGTCGGATCGGAGTCGTGAGGCCTCCAAAGCGTTTGCGAACAAAGGTTAGGACCGCGGCAATCTCCTCGTCCGACAGGACCGGTCCGAACCCCGGCATCTCCCGATTGTAGGTCCTGCCGGCAACCTCCATCTCTCCCCGGACACCGTGCAAGACGATCCTGATGAGCCGGCTCTCCGAGCCCGTGACCCAGGCAGAACCGGCCAGAGGGGGCGCTTCGCGTACCCGCCCCTCGAATTGGTGACAGGCGGCACAGCGGTCCTCGAACTCGGTCCGTCCTGCCTCCACACTCAACACCCCGGGCTGCTGGTGGCCGGCCGCGGTTCCGGCCTGCAGCGAAACGACGCAGAGACCGGTAATACAGAGGACGTACCCTAGCCGGACGATCGGAAGCATCAGACACCCCCAGTTAACGGAAGACCCTTCACTCGATCCTCCGCACTCGGCCCAGCGCGTCGAGGGTGGTGGCGTCCACCCCGATGCCACGGTTCCAGGTCACGCCCGGGAAAACCGGGTCGCTGGCCCGCTCGTCTCGCCACCGGGTAGCCAAGGTCGTCATGGTCGGCGTAACGGAATGGCGTGATACACCGCCAAAGATCGGATAAGCCCGACGGCACGGCCGATCATATTCATGGTTCAATGACTCTACACAGCGTACACCGTAGGGCGCTGTTACGGACGCGCGCCCGCGCTCGGGAGATGCCGAGCGCTATCATGCCTCGTCGGGAGCAACATGAAGCCACACGACCAGACCGCAGTGCTTCGTCAGGTGCCCTTCTTTGCGGAGCTGCAGGACGACGAGCTCGACATCCTGCTGGGGGCCAGCCGCAGCGTCTCCTATCCGAAGCGGAGCATCGTGTTCTACGAGGGGGACCCTGGCGACGCGCTCTTCATCCTGCGAACGGGCTCCGTCAAGGTCGTCCTGCAGGGCGAGCGCGGTCAGGAAATCACCTTGAACGAGCTTGGGCCGGGAAGCGTGCTGGGCGAGATGGCGCTGTTCGACGGCGCGGCTCGTTCGGCAACGGCCGTCACCCTGGAGCCGACCGACTTCGTGCAGATCCGGGCAGAAGGGGTGTCGGCCCTGCTCGAGACGCGGCCGGTGCTGGCGCGCGAGATGCTGCGCTACTTCGTGACGTTGCTCCGAGAGGCCAACGAGACGGTTCGGAGTCTCTCGATGTTCGACGTCCACGGACGTATCGTGCGCTGTTTGATGCGGCTCGCGCGACAGCGGAGTGATGGGGCCGATCACATCGTTGCGATCGAGGCCTCCCGCGTCGAGATCGAGCCGCGACCCTCCAACCAGCGGCTCGCCGACATGATCGGCAGCTCCCGCGAGACCGTCAGTCGGGCGCTGAAGCTGCTCGACGAGACCGGATTCGTGCGCATCGACGGGCGCAAACTGGTCATCGAGCGCCGGGCGCTGCGCAGGTACTGGTCGACCGGGTGAGCTGACGGATACACCGAGACCCCTACACCCTCGAGTCCGCAGACAGCAGGCGGTCGTGCTGGGGCTCCAGCCCACGATCGAGCGGGTCACGACGGCGGGCACGATCCGCTTCAAGAAGCGGCTGGTCTTCGTCTCCCATGCCCTGACTCCTCACCCGATTGGACTCGAAGAGGTTGACGACGGCGTCTGGTCAATCTACTTCTGTCAGGTGCTCCTTGCCCGGCTCGACGAGCGTGACTATGTCTTACGCCCCTAACACGCGGCGCGCCTGTGGAAGCCCTGGAAACCCGCAAAGAGCGCGGCTTCCCACCGCTCCCACAGACCTTGTCTCTTTCTCGGCAACCTTCGAGTGTCACCCATGTTGCCGGTATATTCTGTTACCCATCTTCCCGGTCGCTCAGACTCGGGTCGACCCGGTGGTCTCACTGAGGGAGGGCTGACGTAGGGATGCAGGCGATCGTCCACGATACCTACGGTTCTCCCGACGTCCTCGAGCTTCGGGACATCGACCGGCCGGTGGCCGGCGACACGCAGGTCCTGGTCCGAGTTCACGCGGCGTCGGTCAACGCCGGTAACTGGCACATGATGTCCGGCTTGCCGTATGTGGTCCGGCTGGCGTTTGGAGTCCCCAGACCCAGGCAGAAGATACGGGGCCACGATGTCGCCGGGGAGGTCGAAGCCGTTGGGTCTCGGGTGACCCGGTTTCGTCCCGGCGACCGGGTGTTCGGCGGCTGCAACGGCGCCTTCGGCGAGTATGCATGCGCCGAGGAAGAGAAGCTCTGGCCGATGCCGGCCAACGTCACCTTCGAGCAGGCAGCGGCGGTGCCGGTGGCCGGTCTCACGGCGCTTCAGGCGCTGCGCGACCACGGGCGACTTCAGCCAGGGCAGCGAGTGCTGGTGACCGGCGCGTCGGGCGGCGTCGGGTCGTTCGCGGTGCAGATTGCCAAGTCGTTCGGCGCGGATGTTACTGGTGTATGTAGCACGACGAACGTCGAGTTGGTCGAGTCCATCGGCGCCGTCCGGGTCATCGACTACACCCGCGACGATTTCACCGACACCGACCAGCGATACGACCTCCTGCTCGACATCCGGGGCACTCGACCGCTGTCCCGCTGCCTGCGGACCCTGAACCCGAGCGGGACCTACGTCCTGGCCGGAGGGCCGCGCGGCCGCTGGATCGGGCCGCTCGCACCGGTGTTCAAGCTACTCGTGGCGAAACCGTTCGTGGGTCATCCAATTCGTAACTTCGTCGCGAACATCAACCGAGAGGACCTGTCGGTGCTCTCAGACCTCATGGCTTCTGGCAAGGTCACACCGGCCATCGACCGGACGTATCCCTTGAGCCAGGTGCCAGACGCGATCCGATACTGGGAAACGGGCCAAGTTCGGGGCAAGGTGGTCATTTCCGGCTCGTAATGTGGGAGAGAGAAGGCGGCGCGTCAGCACCACGTGCAGCGCGCGCGCCTCGTTGGCCCGGCCGCCACAGACGAGCGCCGCCGGATCGGCTCACTCCGGCCTGGTCTCGGCGGCCAGACTATCGACGCAGCTCGCGCCCTTGTCGTTCGAGCTCACGTGCCCCGGCCAGAATCCCGTAGAGGCCGTAGTTGCCCTCGTGACATGCGTACTCGAAGATCGGTCCATCGGTGCGCCGTAACGGCATCATGACCGTATAGGGCGCGGTGTACACCGTGGGGTCCGTGACGGTGTACTCGTAGGCGATGGTGTCGGGATCGAGCCGGGTCAGGCGTTCAATCAGGTGCATGTTCGGGCCGGTCATCCCGCTGTCGCTGCGGAACTGGGTCGTCTCGATGACCAGCGTCTCCCCTTCCCAGTGCCCGCGTGACACGCCTTTGAGCAGCCCGAACGGAGGCTTCGGCGTGTCCTCGAGCGGGATGACCCGCGCTTGGTTCGCCATCTCGTTCTGAATCACAACGTGCTCGGCTGTCTGGAAGATCATCACGTTGTTGTTGTACGCGCCGGACCGCATCGGCGGACCTGCGAGGGAGGTCCCGAGGCAGCGGTCGGTCATGGTCCGGTTCTCATACGAATCGTAGCGGTGCTCTTCCGTATAGGCCCGGTCTTCCTGCGCAGTCCTGCGCGCTGCTTCTGTCCGTGGTGGGCGCCGTCCATTGGGCGGGTCGACGATTAGCGACGTCCGCTTGTCGGAGGTCAGCTCGATGCCTCGCTCGTACCAGAACTCGTTGTAGGACAGCACGCCGCCCTCGGCACGCGGTTGGTATCCGGCGTTCGGTGCCCCGGCCTCGGGGTCGAACAGGTCACGGTTCTGACGGGTTCGCTCCGACGCCTCGAACGCCGCGGCCTCCTCGGCCGTCAGGTTCTCTCGTCCCTCGAACTGGGTGGGTCGCTCGAGCGGCGTCAGCGTGCGGAAGGTGAAGATGCCGGAGACATCCGGCTGGCCGTCCGGTGTCCGCATCGGCACCCCGACGCCGGCCTGCGCTATGACCGGCTGGGGTGCGAGCGCGAGCATGACCGCCTGAGTGAAGAACGCCGCGAAGCATTTCTTGAGCATCTGCAGTCTCTCCTGGATACCGGCCGTCACGCGTCGTTCCTGACGCCTTGAATCAACACAGTAGACGCCCGAACGCTCGAACGCAAGAGGGGGTGGCTGAATACCTTTTCAGTCCTGGTCCCGACTGTTGTGCCGGTCTGCGTGAACCCTTCAGTTCCCGCCAGCCTGTCCAGTCCGAGGTCGGGAATGCGCGGGTTCAGACCGTTGTGGACCAGTTGAGGCTGTAAAACAAGAGAGATCTTGCCGCCCAGCGCCGCCTCCCGGATCCTGACTAGCACTCATGGGGGCCTCCGTGGTGTCCTGGGCCTTGAATCTGAGCGGATCCTGGATGATCTCTCCAAAGCGTGTCCGACCATCTTACGTTGGGCCGCATGACCACGCCAAAGGGTGCCACTCTGACAGTGGAACGATGTCCTGGTCCTGAACTTCTTGTCCGTTCGTCCACACAGGCGCCAGCAGAACAGCGAGACACACGCTTGCGGAGATCGACACGGGCCCGCGTCAAGTGGGACACAGCGCTTCAGATCGAGCCCCGTCTCGGGCTATCATCCGACGGTCAGCCCAGGCAAGTTATTTCGGTAGGGCGGTGGAGCAGAGAACACGAGCTCACCCAACGCCCGTTCGATGGGAGAGATGCCATGTCATCGTCACGATACCTGATGTCCACGTTGTTGGCCTGCGGTGCTCTTGTACTTGGCGGGTGCGCCACCGAGTCCGAGCCACCGACCGAAATGGCCCCGGCCCCGGCACCGGGCAACACGATCACCGGTGAGGGTCTGCCGAACCCGACCTCGACCGTGATCGAGAATTGGGGCAACCTGCCCGAAGGCCGAGAGTGGGGCTCGACCGCCGGTATCGATATCGACCCGAACGACGGCCAGATTTGGGCATACGAGCGCTGCGGCGCCGGCACCTTCGGCGGCGGAGTGTCGATCAACTGCGACTCCAACCCCGTCGACCCCATTTTCAAGTTCGACCGCAACACCGGGGAGGTGCTGGCGAACTTCGGTGGCGGGATCATGATGACGCCGCACGGCATCCACGTGGATGCCGAGGGCAACGTCTGGGTGACCGACTTTGCGGCGAATCAAGCGGGGACCAAAGGGCATCAGGTCCACAAGTTCAGCCCCACGGGCGAGCTGCTCCTGAGCCTCGGCACGGCGGGCCAGCCGGGGAGCGACTCGGCCCACTTGAACCAGCCGAACGACGTGATCACCGGGCCGGACGGCAGCATCTATGTTTCGGACGGACACGGCGGCCAGGGCATGACCACCGGACGGGCGATCGCCGACGGGCGTGAGTCTGGCGCCACCGGCCGCATCATGAAGTTCTCGGCCGACGGGACGTTCATCAAGGAATGGGGACAGATCGGGACCTTGCACGGCGAGTTCCGCACGCCCCACGCGATGGCGTTCGATTCGCAGGGGCGCCTCTTCGTCGCGGATCGCGGCAACCATCGCATCGAGATCTTCGACCAGGACGGCAACTATCTCGACTCCCGCTACTCGTACGGGCGGATCAGCGGCATTTTCATCACCCCGGACGACATGCTGTACGCGATCGACTCCGAGTCGAGCATGACCAGCCATCCAAACTGGAGGAACGGCGTGCGCATCGGGCACGTGGACGAGGATCGCGTCACGGGTTACATCCCACCGTTCGATGCCGAGACGCGGCCCTATCAGGGCGCCGCTGGAGAAGGTGTTGCGGTCGACGCGGACGGCAACGTGTTCGCCGCTGAGGGACCCAACTCACTCCGTTTTGCGGGTGGAGCGTTTACGAAGTACGCGGTGGGTCGATAGCAATCACGAGAGCCCCTCGACACTACCGTCCGGCGCCGTCAACGCGACCGGCCCCATCCCGACGGACGAAACGCTGCGCTGGTAGCTCGCGAGCGGGAGGTGTGCAAGAGCATGTTTGGGTGGCTGGATCTCTTCCAGCATGGGTTGTCCTAGGCGTACCCCAGCCAAAGGAGATACTCATGACCAGTCACGGCATGCGACTTGCCCTGGTCGTCCTGACGCTGCTCGCGGTCGCCCATGAATCGGAGCGACTTTCTAAACGGCAACGTCTGGGGGGTCATCGACGAGTCGTTCGTGGGTGCGCGCGTCGCGGGCCAGTTTGGCCCCTGCTGGAGTGGTCAGCAGATCGATGGCGATCAGGCACTGTGTCTCAGCGACAACCGGTTCAAAGTCGATGTCGATTTCGATGACGGCACCGGCGTCACCGGCGGTGCCGGAAACGCCCCGGGCGCCTTCACGGGACCCCTCGGCGACACCGGCACCTTCTGGTTCTTCAGTCCGGACAACGTGGAGATGTTGATCATGGTGCTTGACGGCTGTGACGTCCAAAGCTTCGACAGCTACTGGGTGTTCGCCGCCGGCCTGACGAATGTCGAGGTCGATCTCANGGTCACCGGTCGTGCGGTCTGATCGAGGAATCCGGCCTTGTCGACAATCGAGCCGTCAGGGATCGAACACCGGAAGTCGTCCGCGAGGATATCCCTGAACCGCGCGACGTCCGACTGTTGGACCGAGCGGATGTACTCTCGGTTGAGCTCGAGGAGAGTGTCGAGAGCGGAAGGTGTCCCGAACTGTGCCACGGCAGCTACCTCCTGGGCTGCTCTCGTGTCCTGTTCAACTCCACAGCTCAGGCCCGCCACGTTGAGGGCGGCGACAAACGATACGACCGATCGTTTCTCGACGTTGACCACGATGGTGTTCCTCCGGACCCGGAGTCAGGCGCCGATGACTCCAGTGGGTTCACATCGTAGGACGCCGCGCGGTGGGCGAGCCCGTCGTTCTGGGACGCGGTCACCTCGGGTGGGCTGCGTTACTGTCCTTCGGGGCCTCATCCCGGTCATGCATACCGTAATCGCGAACGATTGTGGCGATCCGGAGTCGGTAGTCCGTGAAGATCCCGTTGCGACCCGCGCGTTGCGCGTCGCGATGCTCCACCGCGTTACGCCACTCACGAAGCGCCTCTTCATCGCGCCACAGCGACAACGAGAGAATCTTGCCGGGTTGAACGAGGCTCTCGAAGCGCTCGATCGAGATGAATCCGTCGATGCCTTCCGCGGCCGGCCGCAAACGAGCAGCGATCTCCAAGTAGTCCGCTGTTCTGCCGGGGGCCGGCTCAACTTCAAAGATAACGGCGATCATGCGCACCCTCCATCGGGAATCGAGGTTCTCCGGCGCGTGTCTTGACGTCTAACGGTCCACACGCGGCGGGAGTTGCCGAGGATGCACGGGCGCAAGCCAAATATCAAGCAAGCGGCAGGTACGTGCCCGACCGGATCACCGATCTCGTGAATCGTCGGGGTCCGCGTGTCCCAGTCGTCGGTGCCCCCCCAATTCTGGCCTTGGCCCGTCGGTAACAGCATGGGCCGGCTAACGGACCTCTAGCAGCCAGCGTCTTTGTTCTTGCATTTTGTTTAGTCCAGTCGTACCCTTACATTACATGGTGCATATGGGTCACTAAAGATCTGGCAGCTCAGGAGAATCACCATCGCCTTCAACGAAGCCACCGCGGACCGTGTGGGGCAACACAGCTTATGGAAATAGTCATCGACATCGACGATTCGGTCCCGTTGTTTGCTCAGCTGATGGACCAGATCAAGCGGGCGGTGCTCTCCGACGAGCTGTCCTCCGGGGACCCGTTGCCTTCGATTCGGCAGCTTGCCAACGACCTGGACCTCAACAACAAGACGGTGGCAAAAGCATACCGGTTACTCGAACGTGATTCGGTCATTCAGACCAAAGGCTATCGCGGCACGTTCGTGCACCCGGATGCCAAGGCCAACAGCACGGTCGACCTGAATGCCTGGGTGGTGACAAAACTGGGCGAGACCATAGCGACGCTCAGAGCGTCTGGCGTCACGGATTCCGAGATCCGGATTGCGTTCGGGGATCTGATGAAGCCTCGCAACAACTAGGGAGCGAGACATGCAGCCCACGCTGGCCTATTTCGTGTCTTACGCCGTCGTCCTCAGCCAGGTCCTTCTTCTTTCTTTCTATTTGCCGAGGATGATCCACAACCGTGTGAGGCAGGTGATCAAGGAACACCCACCGTCGGAGTATCCCAAGCTCTATCCAGTTCAAGAAGCTGTATGGCAAGAGCAGAGATCCGCACCAGGCCTATGAAGATCGATTGAGGCACATGGAGATCGTGGTAAAGACGCTGGTCTACTCCAGCATCGGCGCGACCACCTTCCTGGCGATCATCTTTGTCCTTCCCGCACTGGAGTTGCGGCAGCTCACTCCCATGGCCTCGAGCCTGTACTTCCAGGTGTGTGGTGTAGTCGCGTTTCGAGAACTTCGAATCGCCAACGCGGATTTCGAGGTCTACAGGGAGGAGCAGCTGGCCACGTGAGCGCGCGGGTGTGGCGCAGGGTGTCGTCCACACTCATCGCGTCCGATGGAGCAACCGCACCAGCGTTGCCAACTCGGTTTCGTTGGGGGTCAGCTAGTCCACCAGCTGCAACAGCTCGTCGGGCAGCTCGGCCGCCGGGTGACCAGGTCGGCGTAGAGGCTGCCAACCACCACGATGGGTGTGCTCACGAACTGGCTCCTGTCTTGGCCAGACCGCGCGCGTTGGACCAGCGCTCGCGGTAGAAGTCAGCCGTCACGGCGAGCACGATCACGCAGCCGGTGACCAGACGCTTCGTCGGGTCTTGGGCGCCGATCTGCGTCAACCCGGTGGCCAGCACGCCCATGATCACGACGCCATAGAAGGTGTTGATGATCGATCCCTTCCCGCCCATCAATCGGGTGCCGCCGATGACGGCCGCGGCGATGGCGTTCAGTTCGAAACCGGTGCCGGCGTTGGGATCGGCGGACGCCAACCGTGACACCTGCATCACCCCCGCCAGCCCGGCCAGCAGGCCCGACATCGCGAATATCGTCAGTTTGACGCGGTTGGTGTTGATGCCGGCCAGCCGCACCGCCTCCAGGTTGGTTCCGATTGCGGTGGCGTAGCGGCCGAACACGGTTCTCGACAGCACGGTCTGCGCGGCCAGCACCAGCAGCACCGCACAGAGGAATGGCGCCGACAGACCCAGCAGCGACGCTTCGGCAATCCATTCGATGTCGGTCCCGATGTACTGGGTGCGCGAGTCGGTGACGAGATAGGCCCCGCCGCGGGCGGCTTCCATCATGCCCAGGGTGACGATGAACGACGGCAACTGCCAGCGCACGACGACAGCACCGTTGACCATGCCGGCCAGCAGCCCGGTGGCCAGCGCGGCGCCAATCGCCCACGGCCAAGACCAACCGAGTTGCGCCATCGTCACACCGAGCACGGCCTGGCTGACCGCCAATACCGATCCGATGGACAAATCGATCTCGCCGACCACCAACACGAAGGTCATCGCCACGGCGAGGGTCAAGGCGGTCGGTAGCTGGTTGGCGATGATGCTGAACGATGCGGACGACAGAAACGAGTCGCTCATCAGGCCGAAGCCGAGGATCAGCACCGCCAGCACCACGACCAGGCTCAACCCCTCTCGCATCGTCTGGCACCCTGCTAGTGCGCAGGCCGCTCGGCCTGGTGGTCGGTACCCACGTGTTCGCGGAATGCGGCGGCCATGATGCGCTCGGCATCGAACGCCTCGCGCTCGAACGTGTCGACCAGCTTGCCCTTCGACAGCACCGCGATGCGATCAGACAGCGCTGTCAGTTCGCGCAGGTCCGATGACACCAACAAAACAGCGCAGCCCGCGTNCGCCAGTTGCGCGAGTAGCCGGTGCACTTCGGCGCGCGCGCCGGGATCGATACCGCGGGTGGGTTCGTCGACGATCAGGATGCGCGGTTCGCGCAGAAGCCAGCGCGCGATCAGCACCTTTTGTTGATTGCCGCCGCTCAATCGCTCGATGGGTTGATCGGGCGACGCGCATTTCACGCCCAGTCGTCTGATTAACCTGTCGGTGGCGGCGTGTTCGGCGGTGTGATCGATCCAGCCCATCTTGCCGGCCAGACGCCGCAAGCTGGCAAGCGACATGTTGATGCGTACCGATAGGTGACCCAGCACGCCCTGGTGGCGGCGATCTTCGCTCAAGTACGCCATGCCGTGTTCGACCGCCTGTTGCGGCGACCCGACCGGAGTCGGCGTGTCGTCGTCGCCCAGGAACACATCACCGGCCTGAGGCGTATCGGCGCCATAGATGGCGCGCATGGTCTCGGTGCGGCCAGCGCCCACCAGGCCGGCAAAACCCAGAATCTCGCCCCAGCGCACGTCGAAACTCACATTGCGTACTGCCGGGGCCGAACGCAGGTTGCGCACCCGCAGCGCCAGTTTGTCGGTCGGTGGCGTTTCGCGCGTAACCTCTTCGGACACGGCGCGGCCGACCATCAGTTTGATCATGTCGTCGGTTGACAGCGCGCTGGTTGGCTTGCTGGCCACGCTGGTCCCGTCTCGCAGCACCGTCACACGATCGGCCAGCCGGCGGATCTCGTCCAACCGGTGCGAGATGTACAGAATCGCCGTGCCGTCGCGTTGCAACCGGGCCAAGGCCGCAAACAGCTTCTCGGCGTCGGCGTCGGTCAACGCCGCGGTCGGTTCGTCAAGGATGAGCAGCGTGCACGGCTGGCTGAGCGCCGCCGCGACCTCGACCATCTGCTTCTGTCCGATCCCCAGGCTGGACATCGGCTGGTCGGGATCCAGATCGGTCAGCCCCAGGTTGTCCAGCAGCGGGCGCGCGTCGCGCGCCAGGTCGTCGCGCTTCAACCAGCCCCACCGGTGGGGCAGGGCATCAATAAAGATGCTTTCGCCCACCGTCAGGGTGTCGACGGCCGTCAGTTCTTGTAGCACCGTGCGGATACCGTGGTCACTGGCCTCACCACGGGTGGCCGGGTGCAGCGGTTGCCCAGCCAGGGTCATGGTGCCGCCGCTGACTCCGGTCAGTCCCGAGATGATGTTGACCAGGGTGGACTTGCCGGCGCCGTTTTCGCCGATCAGCCCGTGGAACTCCCCCGCCTGGATGTCCATGTCGACACCGAGCAACACCGGGACCTCGTAGCTCTTGCGAATCCCGCGCGCTACGAACAGCCGCCGGCCATCATTCATTGCACGGTGTCCGCGGTGATCAGCGTGACCGCGGTCTCCAGATCAACGGGCTCTTGCGTCCGGTCGAGGATGGCCAACGCGTGCTCGATGCCGTTGACGGCGATCTTGTCGGCGTGTTGGTCCACGGTGGCCAGCACCGAGTTGTCCCTGACCAGCGTCCTGACCGCCGAGATGTTGTCGAAGCCGACGATCTTGACGCTGTCCTGCCTGCCTGCCGCCTTGACCGCAGCCAGCGCGCCCAGCGCCATGTTGTCGTTGGCGCACAGCAACGCGTCAAGATTCGGGTGGGCCAACAGGAGCGATGCTGCAACCTGGTTGGCGCGGTCCATTTCCCAGTGGCCGGATTGGGACGCGACGATCGTCATGCCGGCTTCGTTCATGGCGTCTTCGAAGCCCAACCGCCGCTCGATGGCGTTGAACGCACCGGGAGCGCCTTCAATGATCGCCACCTCGTCGCCCTTGTTCAGTGTCTTGGCCAGGACGTCGGCCGCTTGCTTGGCGCCGCGGCGGTTGTCCGGCCCGACGAACGGTATGCTGAGGCCGCGTTCCCGCAATGCCTCTTCGTCCAGCCGGTTGTCGATATTCACAACCGTCAGCCCGGCCTCGACGGCGTGGGCCGCTGCCGCCACCAGTGCTCGAGAGTCCGCCGGCGCCAGCACCAGCGCCTGTGCGCCACGCGCCACCATCTGCTCGACCAGATCGATCTGCCGCGAGACGTCTAGTTCGTTCTTGATGCCCTCGGCGAACAGCTCGTAGCGCGCCGGATCCTGTGTCTGGTGCGCGCGCGCCCCGTCTTCCATGGTCTGGAAGAACTCGTTGGCCAGCGACTTCATGACCAGCGCGACTCNCGGGCGGCTGTCGGCCGAGGACGCGGCGTCGTCGCCAGCCGGTGCGGCGGGGCTGTTTGCGTTCTCCTGACAGGCGATGCCACCCGCCAGCATGAGAGCCACCACACCAGTCGTCGTTCGTCGGATGTTTGTCATTGTCGTTCCACTGAACCTGTAGGGCAGTTGCCAACCCGAGGGGCGTCAGCCTTCGACCGGGGTGTCCGCGGACTCCGCGCCGTAGACCACGAGCGCCTCCAGCGTTACCTGTGCGTGGTCGGTCGGGTTGACCAGCCGTACCTCCGCCTCATGCTCGCCATCAGGCAGTGCGTACTTCCAGAATAGATAGAACCGGCGCGTGGTGAACGCGGTTGGCCATTCGGCGGTTTCCACCAGCTCGCCATCCACGTAGAGCTCGGCGGTGAACACGTGGTCTTCGCCCTCGGTCGAGGCCGTGCCCAGCAGCGCGAATCCCACGCCGTCGAAGTCGAAGCTGTAGGTATCGGACAGCACGACCGGCTGGTCGCCGTTGGGGACGGTCAGCCGGCGACGCTCCTGGGCCACATGGTTCTCGAAGGCGTCTTCAAACGGCACGGTGTTCGGTGTCTGAATGCGAATCGTCACCGAGTCGTCGTCGACCTGCCCACCACCTCGACGGATCATTTGGACCGCATGCTTGTAGGACAGCTCGTAGGCGTCGTTGAGCGAGATCGTCGTGTAGGCGAAGTCGAGACTCTCGACGTCCCTCAGCCCCTGCGTCCAGAAGTCCGGTATCCGCTCGTACCCGTAGACGGTTCCCAGAATGCCGGCCGCCGACGAGGGATTGCAGTCGGCGTCGTCGCCGGCTCGGGTCGCGATCTCCAGGGTGCGGGAGAAGTCACCATCGCCGTACAGCAAGCCCAGGGCGACCCAGGCCGCGTTGATCTTCGCGTCAATGTTGAACGGCGACATCAGGCCGCGCGGACCAAGGTCGGTGTCTGCCCACTTGGTGTGAATGCCGTCCCAGGCGTGCTTCCAGTCATCGGGGTTCTCGTCATGCAGGGCGATGACGTCCATGACGACCTGGTGAAAGTCACTCTCGGCGGGAATGACGTCGATGGCCTGGCGGACGATCGTCTCGATGTCATCCTGGACGAACGCCAAGGCGTACATCGACGCGACGAACACCCCTCCGTACCAGCCGTCGCCATAGTTCATGATGTGCCCCACACGGTCGCTGATGTCTACGGCGCTGTTGACCATGCCAGGCGCCATCACACCGGCAAAATCCGCTTCGATCTGAAAGTCGATGTCGTCGGCCGCGGGATTGTTGAGCCAGTGGCCCGATTCGGGTGGGCGCAGGCCGTTCAGGACGTTGTATCGAGCGATCTGGTTAGCGAACCACAGGCTGTAGTCCGCGTTGGCGAAGGCGTCGGCGAACGCTTGCGCCGGGGCGTCCATGCCCTCGTCTTCCAGCACTTGTACGAAGGTCAGGTCCATGTAGATGTCATCGTAGACACCCGGCCGGTCGCTGAACGTTTCGAGGAGATAGCCGTCGTACCAGGGGAGCTCGCGCTCATCGGGCACGCGCTCGCTGTTGAATCGAAACTCGACAGGGTAGCCGTAGGTGACTCCGATGGTCTGCGCCGCCCACGCGCCCTTGATCTTGTCCCGTAAGGTCTCGGCGGACATTGTGACGGTGTCTTCGGCCGGTGGCGTGACCGGATCGGCAGGCGAGCACCCGGCGGCGGCCAACACGGCGGCGAGCAATGTCCACAGTGGCGCCAGCATGAGTGCGTGTGTGCAAGATTTGACTCTGGATGATGTCGACACCTGATGTTCCTCCCGGGATTCCTTGCAAGGCGCTCGCAAGGGCCAGCGTCGCGGCTTCTACTCACCGGGGTCACAGCCCGCCTGGCTGCTCCCTCCTTGCGCCTGGCCAGACGAACGCCTCGCCAGGAAACCGCCTCTGGTCGTTCTTCAGCACCCGGCTAGAGTTTAGAGGAGCAAAGCCGCCAGCCCGGATGCCCTGACCGGGATTATGTTGCGAATCACAGTCATAGGACACTAGAATCGCACGCCATGTTAACGCGCCGACAACTTATCCAAGCCGCCGCCGCGAGCGTGCTCGGCGCGTCTGTGCGCGCCCAAACGGTCGACCTCGAACGCCTGCTCGCCATTCCCGGGTCGGATCGACTGCGAGCCGTGCTCGACACCGACACCTTCAACGAGATCGACGATCAGTACGCGGTGGCCTACAGCTTGCTGTCTCCGGAGCGAATGTCGGTGGAGGCGATCTATGCTGCGCCGTTTGTCAACGATCGCTCGAGGTCCGCCGCCGAGGGGATGGAGAAGAGCCACGAGGAGATCCTGCGGCTGCTCAGCTTCTTCAGTGATGTTGACGACAGCATCGCGCTCAGGGGCTCGGCCCGGTTCTTCGAGCGGAGGGACAGACCGGTCGACAGTCCCGCGGCTCGCGATCTGATTGACAGAGCGCTGACACCCGGCGACGGGCCGCTCTATGTTCTGACCATCGGTGGTCCGGTCAACGTCTCGTCGGCCATCCTCATGGAGCCGAAGATCAAAGAACGGATTGTGGTGGTCTGGCTGGGCGGAACGCCGCAGTACTGGCCGTCGGCGAGCGAGTTCAACCTGCGGCAGGATGTGATCGCCTCACAGGTGCTGTTCGATAGCGGCGTCCCCCTCGTCCAGATCCCGACCAAGAACGTGGCCGAGCACCTGCGGACGACCGTTCCCGAGCTGGACGAGCATATGCGCGGGCGCTCGCGGCTTGGCGACTATCTGCACGGGCAGTTCCTCGAATACTCCGCCCTGCGCATGAACCGTCAGGACCGAAACGCAGGGTTCCCGTGGTCCAAGGTCATCTGGGACATCTCGGCCGTGGCCTGGCTGAACAACCCGGAGTGGGTCCCCTCCGACATCGTGCCGAGCCCCGTGCTGACCGATGACATGCGTTGGGACCGTAGGGCTGGCCGCCACAACATTCGCGTGGCGAACAACGTCGACCGCGATGCTGTTTTTGACGACCTGTTCTCCCGGTTGTCTGGACACTAGTCGAAGGGGAGCACCGCGGACCGCAAAAGGGGAGTGGTCCCCCAGGGCGCGCCATGCTTTGCAACTGGTTGCGTTACACCCTCGGCGAGCAGCTTCACCCGCCGGCCCCCTCCATGCTGCCGCTCGGGCGTCGACTGACGCCGTCCGATCGCCTGCACCGCCGTGATGGCCTGATCGCGGACCCTCGACCGTGACCTCCGTCGAGACAATCGTGCCGTCTCGCTCTGGCGGGACCACGACGGTCGCGCCACGACGCCCCGCGGCCTCGTAGAAGGCACTCGTCTCGTATGCCGCATCCGCGGTGACTCGTGCGATGTCGTCGTCGACCGCCGCGATTTCTTGGTCTTGTATGTGGGATAGACCCTCAACTTCATGAGGAGAGCTTGCGCCAACGCTTGCCGTCGGAGGGAGTGGCAGGCGGCGAGAGTCTCCGTGGCTTGTTCAGCCACCGGCCACGAACGCCGATAAGATGGGGAGGACACAGCATTCAGCCATGACCACGAAGACCACGCGCAAGAGACGACGCCCGGGACGCCTCGTGGAAGTACTCGACACCACGCTCCGGGATGGCGAGCAGGCCGAAGGTGTGTCGCTCGTCCCAGCCGAGAAGCTGACGATCGCGAGCCGTCTGCTGCAGCAGGTCAAGGTCGACCGGATCGAGGTCGCCTCGGCACGCACCAGCGCGGGAGAACGCGTGGCCACCGACGAGATCAGCCGCTGGGCTGGCGAGAACGGTCTCGCCGACCGGGTCGAAGTGCTCGGATTCGTCGACCGGAAGGCCTCGGTCGACTGGGCCCGGTCAGTGGGCATCCAGGTCATCAACCTGCTGACCAAAGGGTCGCTCCTGCACTGCCGGGAGCAGTTGCGCCGCACGCCGCGGCAGCACATCGCCGACATTCGACGAACAATCGACTACGGCACGACGCACGGAATCACGTTCAACGTCTATCTCGAGGACTGGTCGGGCGGCATGCGCGACTCGCCAGACTACGTGATGGAGCATATCCGCGCGATTGCCGGGTTCGAGGTGAAGCGCATCATGCTGTGCGACACACTCGGTATCCTGAGTCCGTCGCAGGTGAGGACGCACGTCGCTCAGCTGACGGTGGCCTTCCCCCTGAGTCACTTCGACTACCACGGGCACAACGACTACGGTCTGGCGACCGCCAACACGCTCGAGGCGGCGCTGGCCGGTGCCCGCGGTGTGCACGCCACGGTCAACGGCATGGGCGAACGGGCCGGAAACACGCCGCTCGACGAGGTGGTGGTCTCGCTGCGCGACCATGGCGCGCTGCGTACGCGGGTGAAGGAGCGCGCGTTGGCCGATGTGAGCCACCTGGTCGAGGTGTTCTCGGGGCGACGCATCGCGGTCAACAAGCCGATCGTCGGCGAAAACGTGTTTACCCAGGCGGCCGGAGTCCACGCTGACGGCGACATGAAAGGCCGCCTGTATGAAAGCAAGCTCAGCCCCTCGCGGTTCGGGCTTCGACGCACCTACGCGATGGGCAAGCTCATGGGGCGTGCAAGCTTGGAGTTCAATCTGCAGCGACTGAACATTTCGCTGAGCCGCGAGCAGAAGGACCAGCTGCTCCGGCGCATCGTTGAGCTCGGCGACCAGAAGCGGCACGTTACGACGGCCGACCTACCGTATCTGATTTCCGAGTTGCTCCAGACACCCGAGCTGCGGGTCTTCGAGGTCGGGGACTACTCGATCGTCAGCAACCACGGACTCCGTCCGTCGGCCAGCATCCTCGTGCGGTATCGTGGCAAGGAGGTGCAGGCGACCGCATCGGGAGACGGCGGCTACGATGCGTTCATGCGCGCGCTGAAGAGCGTCGAGGCCCAGCTCGATCTGCAGGTGCCAAGGCTGGTCGACTACGAAGTGCGTATCCCGCCCGGCGGCAAATCTGACGCGCTCGTCGAAACGACGATTCAGTGGGAAGGCGGGCTCACCACGCGGGGTGTCGACACCGACCAGCTCGCTGCCGCGATCCAGGCCACCGAGCACGCCCTCAACGTCGTGGCACTCCACGACGGGCGACAACCGCGACGCGCGAAGAAGCGGACCCGCTAGCTGCCACCAATGGGTCCATAGGAAGCCTTCATAGGTTAGTTCTTAAGCAGATACGCGCCTGAAACGCTGAGACGAAGGGGGCGTAGCCCCGTAGCGAGGCGTCCCTTTGTCCGATCCCGATTGGGATGCGCGCGTTGCGCATTGTCGGCAAGATACCGCACAAGATCACGGAAGCGGTGTGTGACACGATGCGCCTGCAACACGGCCTTGAAGAGATCCGTGGCCTTGTACCGAAAGGCCATGGCGGCATTGCGCGTCGAGATGTCCACGTCTCTCACGACGAGTTCCGTCACGTGGGCGACGAAGCGCTTCAGGAGGGCGGCGGCGAGGGAGGCCCAGATAAGTCCCTCCGCAATCGACGGATTGGCCGTACGGAAGGCGTGGAGGTTCGCATAGGACTTCCACTCCTTAAAGAGGAGTTCAATCTGCCAGCGGAGACGGTAGAGGTCGCGAACGGATGCGCACGTGAAGGCCTCGCTCGGCAGGTTGGTGACGAAGGCCAGGTGCTCCTTCCGCCTGCGGTTCCACAGCAGCAGGAGTCGAAACGGTGGGTCGGTCTTCTTCCAGCGCACGAGTAGGTCACCAGACCTGCCCCTGAGGCGTGCTCGGAGGGTGTCCAGCGTGCGTCCGCCCCACGAAGGGCGCTCACGTCCCCCGACCAGCGCACGGACGACGACCGGGTTGATCTTCGTCTGAAAGCGCACGATGAAGGAGCCCCCGGCGTGGTGCACACGCCGACAGTAGGCGACATCCATGTAGCCCCGGTCGGCCAGCAGCAGCTTGCGACGTAGGTCCCCGGGAGCCGGCAGAAACTGGCGCTCGCCGGCGGCATCCGGTGTCAGGTGGACTCGGATGGCTTGGTCGTGGAAGAGACTCATTGTGGCATGCAGCTCCACGGCGGCGGGACTGATTTTCGTGAACCGCCCGGGAAAGGTGTCCCGCAAGGCGTCCACGACCGCGAACGACGTCCCGTCTTGCAGCAAGATAGCGTCGAAGCCGCGCCGCGCATGCCCCGGCACGGGGGCAAGCACGCGGACCACCAGGTGCTGCAACAGGTGCTCGAAGAGCTGCCACGTGAACGTCGGAAAGGCCGGCTTCGCCAGTTGGGTGTGAAAGGGTTTGTATTGCACCGATCGGTCCGCGAGGGCATTGAAGACCCGCAGGATGTCGGCGAGCGTCTTGGTGCTGTAGCATGACAGGCTCGTCAGCAGGGCGATGGCCATCCGGTGAGGGGTGACCGCTCGCAGCCGGTGCGTGAACCCGGTCGTGCGGCCCAGTCGCGTGATGCCGCCCTCGCCCAACACGCGGGTGAGCCGGCGAGAGAACTTGGTAAACTGGCGTCTGTTCATCGGGGGCCTCCGTTGCTTGAGTGGTCGTCGCAACACCAATTCTAGCAACCAGACCCCGGTGAACACTGTAAAGCTCTTAAAACAAAGCAGTTCTAAAGATCCTACCTAAGAGGAAGCCTTAGGGCCCCGTCGTTGACATAACCCCCACACTCGACCCAGACGCCCGGCCCCCCGAGCCTCGAGAATATCGGGCGTCTCCGACGTTCGACTTCTACCGGAAGAAGCTGTTCTGCACGCGGGCCTGCCGATGGAAGCCTGACTTCCTTTTCCACCGACGCCGTCCTGGGGCCTGCGGCGTCTGCCCCTACCCAGACGTTCCTATTTCGCCGGATACAGGACGATCACCTCAAAGAGCGGCGTTTGGAAGTACAGATGGCCGATGTCTTGTTGCACGAGCCCCGCGCGCGTGCGGGGAAGCCAGTCGAGACCCGGGCTGGACACGAGGTGAGGGTAGGGGCCCTTGCTGCGGGCCATCACGACCGCTTCGTAGTACGGGTCGCGCTGCAGCTCGAGCGGCATGCAGATAATCTCTTCGAGGCTGTAGAAGGTGAGCCAGTACGCGTCCCAATACGGCGCTTCGCAATAACGGACGCCCCACATCAGCAAGACCTCGTGCGACCTCCGCATGCCGTCGTGGCGATCGCGCAGGTCGTCGAACCAGCCAAAGGAGTCCGGGAGACCTGCAGCCGTCAGGCCGATCATCACCGTGCCGACGGCGACGTGTGCGAGCCAGGGCCGGGTGCGGCGCATCAGGTTGAACACGTACCACGCAAGAAGCGCCGGTGTGCCCACGTACAGCGGCAGCAGGTAGCGCGGCGGGAAGACCAGATCGTTGAACGGCGAGAACACGAACATGACGAGATGGATGATGACGCCGAGGCCGAGGACCATGAGGACGGCGGCCCGGAGGCGAGTCTGCGGGTCTGCCGTCTCCGAGTCGGTCTTCGCAGATCGCAACGCCGTGACGACGGCCCAGGCTGCTGGACCGAGCACAGCGGCGGCCACGACGAGCGCCATCACGGTGCCGAGCGGCGCAAACCGGTAGCTACCGAACAGCGTGCGAATGCCGACCGTGGCGGTTGCCATCGTCGCGGCGAGGGCGCTCTGTGGGGTTCCCCCGTCGCCGTCAGCACCGAGGAACCAGCTGGTGAATCGCAGCGCGTCGCGTCCCCATCCGACCAGACCGGGCATGAGGCCCAGCGTGACGCCGCCGAGAAAGTACGGGGCGAACCTGCCGAACATGTGCGCGACGCCCTTGAAATACAGGACCGTCGCCGCACCCGCCACGCCGGCGGTCATGACGAGCGGTTGGGTCCAGAACCCGATGCCCAGCAGCAACCCCGCAACGCCGTACCAGGCGTTGTCGGAGAGATGGCCGGCGGCGCGAGCTGCGAGAATGGCGCTCAGCGCCGAGCCGACTGCGAGTATTTCCACCAGCTCCGTGTAGGTGAGCTGCGTGAGCAGGAAATGCGGGGGCACCGCCAGAAAGAGCACCGTAAACGTGGCAACCGTGCGACCGAGGCTTACCCTGAGAACGGCGAACTCGATCGCGATGAAGAGGAAATAGTAGACGCGCGTCAAGACGACCAGGCCCACAACGCTCGGCGTGGTGATCGTGTAGAAGAGCGCCAGCACATGGCTCGCGAAAGTGCCTCCGTATGCCAACGTGTAGATGAACGCGGGCGGTGGGCGACCCTCGGCGATGTGCTTGGCGATGATGCCCGGCAGCACCGAATCGGAGTCCAATACGCCGGCCGGGTAGAAGAACGACGGTAACTGGTAAACGGCCGCAAGGGTCAAGGCGACAGCCAGAATCGCCCGGTCGGTCCGATCGAGCGCCAGCGCCCGGCGAAGCTCCCGGACCAATACAGCGCCCCGCTCGCGGCACAGGTACGCCCAAGCGCCCAAGAGGCCTGCGAACAGGACAACGAAAGGCCAGACAATGCGACTTCGTAGCAGCAAACCGTCCGAGGACGGTTGTCCCGGGTCGTGGAACCAGCGAACCAGGAGGATGACATAGGCGACCCCGGCCAACAGCCCAACGACCGGTTTCAGCATGCCGCCGCTCTGCATCATCGCGCTCGTCGCAAGAGTGACCGATCCTCTGCCGGCGGCACTAGTGTCCCACGTCATGCGAACTGGTCAGACTGTGCCGGAGCGCGCGACTCTCACCTGCGGACATTCGGACGGAAGAACACGGGCTGGCGCTTCATTCCCCACTGGCCCGGTTCTGGATCGAACCGTCCGGCCAGCACCGAGCCGCAGGCGTCGCATCGACCAGCTGCATCGAGGTGCCATGCGGTGATGTCGTATCGGTCCCGACCGATGACCCGCTGCTCGCATTGGCGACAGTAGCTGGACTGGCCATCGACGTCCCGGATGTTGCCGGTGTAGACGTGTTGCAGCCCGGCCCGCCTGGCCTGGTCGCGGGCGCGGCTCAGCGTGGCCGCCGGTGTCGAGGCAACGTCTGTCATCTTGAAGTCCGGGTGAAACGCGGAGAAGTGAAGCGGGACCTCGGGACCGAGGTTCTCCGCGAACCACGAACAGAGCTGCTCGACCTCTTCGACCGAGTCGTTGTGCCCAGGGATGAGCAGCGTCGTGACCTCGAGCCAGACGTCCGTCTCGTGTTTCAGCCACCTGAGCGTCTCGAGCACCGGTGCGAGGTGAGCGAAGGCGATCTCGTGGTAGAAAGTTTCGGTAAACGCCTTGAGGTCGACATTTGCCGCGTCGATGTGCGCGTAGAAGTCTCGCCGGGCCTCCGGCGTGATGTAGCCACTCGATACCGCGACCGTCTTGATGCCGCGGGCCTGCGCTGCTTTGGCGCAATCGATGGCGTACTCGGCGAAGATGATCGGATCGTTGTATGTGAACGCGATGCTTGTGCATGCCGCTTCTGCTGCGGCTTCGGCAACCGCGCGCGGAGACGCCGTCGAGGACAGAATCCGCTCTTCCCGAGCCTTTGAGATGTCCCAGTTCTGACAGAAGCGGCAGCCGAGATTGCAGCCGGCCGTGCCAAATGACAGGACGCTGGACCCCGGGTAGAAATGATTCAGCGGCTTTTTCTCGATCGGGTCGATGCAGTAGCTGGTCGCGCGGCCGTAACTCGTGAGCACGATCTCGCTATCTCGGGCTTCGCGGACGAAGCAGAAGGCTTTTTGACCCTCGTGCAGCTTGCAGAATCGCGGACAGAGGTCGCACTGGAAGCGGCCGTCCTCGAGCCGATGCCACCACTCGCCCCGCACCACGCCTGGCTCGATCTCGTCGCGAACGGCGTCTCCCGTATTCATGGATAAGTTCATGGGTATGCTCGGCTTGCGACAAGTGCATGTCCATCAAATGCAGTTTCGGTCCAGCTAGTGTAGTGCGTCCGAAATAGGGGGTATTAATTCGTGGCGCGGCGCCCGGCTGGCCAGGCGCGACGAGGGAGCAAATTGGGCATTTGTGACCGAGGAGCAACGCCGCCAGGCGGGATGCCCCGCCGCGAAGTCATGACCCTTATTTCGGACGCACTGCACTAGGAGCGAGCAGCCAGGCGGGCTGTGACCCCGGTCAGCCGAAGCCGCGACGCCGTCCAGACGGGCACCCCGCCAGGAAACCTAAGGCCCGCTCGCCCACAGATGTTGGTCGGTTCGGATGTAGAACCGCCCGTGCGCGATCGCCGGGGAGGCCAGCGCTCGCTCACCGAGCGGATTCCGGGACACGATCCGCGCGTCTGGCCCCGCCTCGAGCACGACCGTTTCCCCGTCCTCGTTGAGCAGGTAGATGTGCCCGTCGGCCGCGACCGGCGACGCGGTGTAGACCCCATTGAGCCGCGTGCGTGAGACGGACTCGCCGGTTGCCGGATCGGTGACGGTCAGGATGCCGTTCTCGGTTGCCATATACAGGAGTCGGCGGTAGAGCAGCAGGGATGAGACATACGGCGCGCCGGTTGCCCGACGCCAGCGGACATGCGTGGCGTTGACGTCGCCACTTCCCCCGACGTCCACAGACAGATACGGCCCGCTCGAATACCCCGTTGTGGTGTAGAGCACGCCGTCCGCGTAGACCGGCATCGCCGTCGCCAAATCGACGGTCGTGCCGGCTCGCCAGCGTTCCGCGCCGGTTTTCGGGTCATAGGCGTCTATCCACCGGCTCGAGTTGACGATCAACTGGTCCCCGTCGGCTGCCGGCACGACGAGCGGGGTGCTGTAGGCGCGAAGGAGCGGGTCCCGGTCGACCAGCCACCGTTCTTCGCCGGTGGCGCTGTCGAGGGCCAGCAAATAGGCGGCCTCCGGATGGTCACATTGCAAAATCACCAGGTCCTCGTACAG
>PBRZ01000033.1 GCA_002726085.1 Acidobacteriota bacterium | reverse complement strand
CGACAGAGCCCACCGAGAGTGCGGATGGAAGCCAGGGTCCCTGATCGACCACACGGGCTTGACACCGGCTGGTCCTCTCATGGAAGGCCTGAAGGCCTGCGCCACAGCAGCCACCGTCCCGACACCCCTGTCCGAAGGAACCACGCCTCACGAGCCAACCCAGGTTTTCCTGGCGAGGCGCGGCTGTACCTAGACGGGGCTACGCCCCGAACCCCACGCGGGCGCTCGCGGGGACCCCAAGGCCCCACTCCGCTCCCGCGGGGCGCGCACGTGCGCGCCTGTCCCGAGGAAGCAACGTCGGTCAGGCTAACGCGTCGCCAGGAAAACTAGTCCCGGTGGACCGTGTCGGGGGAAAACGCAGGCAGACAGACGGCCACATACTCGGCGCCGCCTGGCTCAGGGCTGCTGTAGCGGACCCACTCGCCCGGCGCGGTGACGACCGACTGACCGGCCCGGACGTCGAGCGAGCCCGTCTCGGACTCAACCCGCAGAAGACCGCTGAGCACGACGGTAATCTCTTCGAAGTCGGGCCGTTGGCCCGGCTCGACCCAGCCCTCCGGCGACACCATCCTGGCGACACTGACGCCATTGTGCCCGGTATTCACGCGCCCGGCATATTCCTCGATCCGCTTGGGGAGGTTCCCCGCCGCCTGGATGACAGTCGGGCTCTCGATGAGTCGGGGCATGGACGCGTGCTCGAAGAAGTCAGAAGGCCGAAGTCAGGAGAAAGCTGGTCGGCTGCGCCGGCATCACGACTGCCGGCCGAGTGATCCAAGGCGGAAGTCGGCGTCATCTCGATCGACTCGGCCGTCACGAAGAAGAAGTCGCGGATGATGTTTCGCAGCTCGTCGAGCGACTTGGTATGGTTCATCGCGACCCGCAGACGCGACCCGTTGTCGAATCCCTTGGTATACCAGGAGCCGAGCGCCCGGAGCTTGTTGAGCACCCACCGCTCGCGGCTGCGCACGCCGCGCCGGGCCGGGCCGGCCTTCCGGTCGACCGTCGCCGTGTGACGAAAGCCTTCGGCCTCGTCAGTTCCCTCCGACAGCAGCATATCGATGTAGGCGAGCAGAAACTGCCCGCGTTCCTGTTCAGTGACCGGCCGAGCTGCACTCCCTTGACCGAGCGCCCTCGCCTGCTCGAAGATCCAGGGGTTGCGCAGCGCACCGCGGCCGACGAGCACGCCAGCTATGGCTGTCTCGCGTAGCCGCCCGACCAGGTCCTCGGGCGCCACACAATCGCCGCTGCCCAGCACCGGTATCGAGAGGCTGCGCGCCACCTCGTCGATGAGATCCCAGTCCGACCGTCCGGAGTAGGACTGCGCCGCTGTGCGACCGTGCACCGCGACAGCCGCAGCGCCGGCATCCTGCATGAGCCCAGCAACGTCGAGAGCATTGACGTGTGTCTCGTCCCACCCGGAGCGCATCTTCACGGTGACCGGAATCGATACGGCCCGGGTCATCGCCCGGACCACCGAGGCGGCCTGCTCGGGCATCCGCATCAGGCTACATCCGGCCTGGTGTTTGGCTATCTTCGGTACGGGACAACCCATGTTGACGTCGACTACATCGGCGCCCATGCCCTCGACGATCTGCGCTGCCTCAGCCATCTTGGCAGGATCGCCACCAAAGATCTGGATGGAGACCGGCCGTTCCTCGTCGGTGTACTCGGCGTACTCGAGCGTCCGGTCGATTCTCCGAACGAGTCCCTCGGAGCTGACCATCTCGGTCACAACCAACCCACAGCCGCCCCGGCGCTTGACCAGACGGCGGAAGGCGGTATCGGTCATCCCGGCCATCGGGGCCAGGGCGAACGGTGACTCGAGCGCGACCGACCCGATCTTCACCGGTGCGTGTGCCTGGGCCGTCATGTTCGCGGGTTCTGGACTCAGAGTCGGAAGAGAGGCGAGTGGAGTCAGTATTTGGTCGGCGAAGCCCACCAGTTTCCTCCTGCCTCCTGGGATTTCCTCAATACGCCTTGATGTCGGCCGCGTCCACCTCGACGGACACGCCCTGGCCGATCAGATTGACCGACAGCACGAGCCGGGCGTGGGCGCCCTTGCGCACGAGGCGCCCTACCACGCCGCGCAATGGACCGTTCACCACCTCGACCATCATGCCTTCCCGGATGAGCGGACAGGGATCATAGAGCAGATCGGTGTCGACGAGACGCCGGATACTGTCGATCTCGTGCGGCTCAATTGGGGCAGGATCGCCGTCGAAGGACACGATGTTGACAACGCCCGTGCACCGGAGGATGCCCAGACGATCTTCGGGGTCGAACCGCGCGAAACAGTAGCCGGGAAACAGCGGCCAGGCAATCTTTTTCCGGCGATCCTTCCAGCGACTCCACCGTGTAATGGTCGGCAAGAAAGCCTCGACCTGCTTCCGGTCGAGCTGATTCCTCACCACTTGCTCGTGGCGCGATCGGGTCCAGATGGCGAACCAATGCCCGGACGTGGCCTCGGCGGGAACACCGGGACCGTCTGGATGTGGAGCGTCGAGCGTGTCCACCGCAAGAGCCATCGAGCTACCGCCTGCCAAGACTACCTACTGCCCGCCGGCGGCGAGATCCCGGTTGGCCAGGTAGCCGTCGTAAAGGCTCTTCAGTCCCTCGTCTTTCCATTCGATGATCGCTTCGTCACGGAGCTCGGCCAGAAACTCATCGAGGGCCTCGAGTCGTCGCTCGTTGTAGACGTTGTCAGCGATGGCATCGCGGACTTCGTCGAAGGGCGTCGGTGTGGCCGGTGTCGCCGATTCGACCTGCAGGATTTGATATCCGGCGGGCGTCCGCTCGATCGCGCCGACCGCGCCGACCTCGAGCCCTTCGATCCGCTCGCGTACCGACTCGGCCAGGTCGGGCAGTTCAATGGGCCCGATGAGACCGCCGTTGGCTTTCGAGGCGGCATCGGACACCTCGAACGTCACCTCCGCAAAGTCCTCGCCGTTCAGGACCCGGGCGCGCGCCGCCTCCGCCGCCGCCCTGGCCTGGCTATCCTGCGCCACGTTGAGGGCGCCGCCTTCGGGAACCGCGATAAGGAGCTCTCGCAGCGTGTAGGTCGCTGGCAGGGTGAAGTCTTCGAGGTTTGTGTCGTAATACTCGCGAGCTTCGACATCGGTGATCGAGAGCCGCCCAACCTCGATCTGCTGCACCTGCCCGACCATCATCTGCGTTTCCAAGACGTCGCGGAATTCCACAAGGCTGATGCCCATTTCCTGCTTGATCGCCGCCACCAACTCTTCATCGTCGATGCCGTTCTCTTCCTTGATGGTGTTCAGGCTGTCTTCGAACTGTTCGTCGGACAGAGATAGCCCGTTCTCGCGTCCCCGCTGCACGATCAACAGCTCTTCGACCTTGTTGACGATGACTTCCGGGGTGATCTCCAGAATCAGCTGTCGTAGCTCGGCGTCGGACTGCGGCTGGATTCCGCGGGCCCGCAAGGCGGTAATCTGCGCCGCCTCCAGATCCGTCTGCGTGATCAGACCGTCGTTGATCTTCACCAGAATCCGCTCGAGCACGAGCGCTCCGGGTGTAGTCGAAACCAGCGGCTGCGCGTGCGCCGACGGGGCAAACGCGAGACCGGCTCCGACCACGGCCAGCCCGGTGACAATCCGCTGGACGCGCTTCAGCATGAGTCCCTCCATAGTTCTACGATTCTATCGTTTCCAGCCCGCGCAACTCCACCAGCGCCTCGCCAACCCGGGCGAACAGCTGCAGTGGCCCCTCACGGTCACGCTCGGCACGCTGGACGTCGAGCCGCGAGAAGCCCGCCCGGACCTCTTCGCTGCGCGCCCGGGTTGTCCACCAGGACAAATTCGTCGACCCGCGTCTCGCCTCTGCAGGCTCCTGCAAATCCACCGTGAGCATCGCGGGCGGCTTCAACACCACGTCCGAGCGTCGTTCGACGAACCGCATCAGACGTGTCGGGTCCACCGTGGTGGTGGCCCTGAACCTTATGACGAGGATATGTCCATCACGGTCGACTGCTTCAATCCCGAGTTGGTCGGCCAGCAGCCGAATCCGCCCGTACTCGGCCAGCACGGCCACCGACGGAGGAATCGGGCCATACCGGTCGCACAGCTCGTCGAGCACTGCCGTCAGGTCCGTCTCGCTCCGAGCCGCGGCGACCCGCCGATACACCATCAGCCGCTGATTCGTATCTGGGATGTAGCGCTCGTCGATCTTTAGGTCGACGTTCATGTTCACCGCCGCGCGCACGTCGTCCTCGATCTCCTCTCCCTTCAGCTCCCGCACCGTCTGTTCGAGCAGCTTGACGTAGAGGTCGAAGCCGACCGACTCGATGTGACCGCTCTGTTCGCCGCCGAGCAGGTTGCCACCGCCACGGATCTCGAGGTCCAACGCCGCGATCCGGAACCCGCTCCCCAGGTCGCTGAACTCGCGTATCGCGGCCAGCCGTTGACGGGCCACCGCCGACAGCGACCTCTCGGGCGGCACAAGGAGGTAGGCATAGGCTCGCCGCTCGGACCGTCCAACCCGGCCCCGCAGCTGGTAAAGCTGCGCGAGCCCGAATCGCTCCGCGTGGTTGACGATAATGGTGTTCGCATTCGGGATGTCGAGGCCGTTCTCGATGATGGTGGTGGCAAGCAGCACGTCATACTTGTGCTGCACGAAATCGATCATGCACTGCTCGAGCGCCCCCTCCGGCATCTGACCGTGGGCGACGGCCACGCGCGCCTCGGGCAACAGGCGGTTCAGGAAGTCGCCCATTGCGTAGATCGAGGTCACCCGGCTGTGCAGAAAGAAAACCTGACCGCCCCGCTCGAGTTCGGTGCGGATCGCCCGCGCGATCATCTGCTTGTCGAAGCGGACCACATTGGTCTGGATGGACTGGCGGTCTTTCGGCGGCGTCTCGATGACCGACATGTCACGGATGCCGACAAGTGACATGTTGAGCGTGCGCGGGATGGGGGTGGCGGTCAGCGTCAGGACGTCGACACGACGACGCATCTGCTTGATTCGCTCCTTGTGAGCCACACCGAATCGTTGCTCCTCGTCGACCACCAAGAGGCCGAGATCGCGAAACGTGACGTCTTTCGAGAGGAGCCGATGCGTGCCCACGATGATGTCCACCTTGCCGGCGACCAGATCGGCGAGCGTCTGCTTCTGCTCGGCGCGGGTGCGGAATCGGCTGACCAGGTCGATCCGCACCGGGAACGCGGCGAAACGGTCGGTCAATGTCTTGTGGTGCTGGAAGGCCAGTACGGTGGTCGGCGCCAGAAATCCGACCTGCTTGCTGTCCATCACCGCCTTGAGTGCCGCCCGCATCGCCACTTCCGTCTTGCCGTAGCCGACGTCTCCGCACAACAGGCGGTCCATCGGTGCGGGAGACTCCATGTCGCGCCGGATGTCGGCGACCGCGACCTCCTGGTCGGGGGTGAGCTCGTACTCGAACGCATCGTCGAATTCCCGATGCCAGTGCGTGTCCGGACTGAAGGCGTGTCCCGGCATCGCTTTGCGCGCCGCGTACAGCTTGAGCAGCTCCTCGGCCATGTCTCGCATGGCGCGGCGGACCTTGGTCTTGGTCTTGGCCCAGGATGTGCCGCCAAGCTTGTCTAGGGTGGCCTTCGTGGTGCCGGTATGTTTCTGCAGCAGGTCGAGCTGCTGGACCGGGACGAACAGCTTGTCCTGGCCGGAGTAGCGCAGCTCCATGAATTCGTGCTGCTCGAGCCCAACCGGGATCTGCTTCAGACCAACGAACATCCCGACACCGTGGTCCACATGAACAACGTGGTCGCCAACCTTGAGGTCCCGAAAATCGGACAGGAAGGACCGGGCTGGACCAGTGCGTCGTTCCCGGACCCGTCGCTCTTCGTCGAAGACGTCCGGTTCGGCGAAAACCTGCAATCCGGCGTCCGGCAGCCGGAATCCCCGGGTCAGCTGTCCGGTCGCCACGAGCAACGCCGCGCCATGGTTCTCGTCTGTCGTGTCGATCGCGAGCGCCGTCAGGTCGTAATCGGCCAGGAGCTCGATGACACGCTCCGCTCGCCCCGGTGTGCCGGCCACCAACAGTGCGGTCTCGCCGCGCTCACGGGTGCGGGTGACTTCGGCCACCCAATCTGCCACCCGGCCATGAAACTCCACCACGGGCTGGCAGGACACGTGGCGCACCTCCTGAGCGACGTCCTGGTCCTCCCAGAGCTGCTCCAGGCGGGAGGCTGACTGAAACCATGCTTCCAGCGTCGACCAGTCGACGAGTAGTTGGTCCGGCGGTGGCACAGGGTCGCCGCGCTCCGTCGCCGCGGCAAAACCAGTTGTCGCCAGCTCCAGCCGTTTGTCGATTGCGGTGCCCGACTCGTCCGACTCCGAGAGATAGATTCGCGACCCCGGCGTGCGCACGACATAGTCGAGCAGCCAGGTCGACCGGTCGGCATCGAGACCGAGGATGTCCGGGTCCGAGTCCGGGCCGTCGTCCAGTTCAAACAGCTCGCGTAGCGGTAGGATCTCGGCACGGTCGAGCGTTTGGGTCGAGCGCTGTGTCGCGGGGTCGAAGCGCCGCAGAGATTCGAGGCAGTCTCCGGCGAACTCGGCTCGAATCGGCTGGTCGTCCCCGGCCGGGAAGAAATCCACGACGCCGCCACGCACGCAGAACTCGCCGTGGGCATCAACCGGGTCCTCCGGCGTGAACCCGGCATCGGCCAGCAAGTCGCCCAACTCGGGCGGCTCGATCAGCGCCCCGAGTTCGAGATGGGCGCCCGCCGCTAGGAGTCGATCGGGTGAGCTCAGACGCGGCAACAGCGCGGCGGCCGCTGCGACCACGACGCGTAGGGAACCGGCTGCGAGGCCATAGAGCGCGCGCGCCCTCGCGGCGGCCACATCGAAGTGGGGCGCGAGCCCACGATACGGGTCGACCTCATGCGAGGGGAACGGCAATACGCCATGGCGCAGCTCGTGTTCCGACAACCCGGCCATCCCGCCAAGGAAGAAGCGGACATCGGCGACCATCTGCTCGACATCGCCGTCGGTGGGCACAACCACCACAACGGGCGCGTCGGTGGCCGCCGCGGCCACCGCGAAGCCTTTGGCGGCGGGTGAGAGACCGGAAATAGGATCGGCGGTGCCAAGACCCGCTCGGCTGGCCGCCGCCTTGAGCAGCGCGCGCAGAGTGAGTGAGGTTCCAGTCACTGGGGTCAGAGGGCGCCCTACAGGAGGCAGAAGTCAGGAGGCAGAAGTCAGGAGAAGCCGGAGGGCTGCGCCAACCAATATCTGATTCAGCGCTCTCGGGCTCACTTCGGTCCTCCAGCCTCAGTCTCAGGCCCTCGGTCGCCGGTCTCCAGGGTGTCGTCAGGCTTCTTGAACCGCACATTGCGCGAGAAGCGCCACGAATGACTGGGCCGGTAGATGCCCACATCCTTGGTCCTGGACTTCACGCGGAACGTGTAGAGCAGGCGGTGGTAGTCGTAGGAGAACCCGTCCCGCTTGTGGGCCGCGACATCGATCTTGTAGGTGCCTTCGACGAGTTCGAGCCGATCGATGGCAAACACCACGTCGCTTTCACCCTCGAGCGACTCGGACTCCATCTCCTCGATGTTGGTGTTGGTGCCGTAGCAACAGACTCCGTCGGTGCTGAAGATGCTGATGCCGAATGCGAAGTCATCGACCGGATGATCCGCGCTGACCCGCATGCGGATCGTCAAAGGATCGCCTGTGTGAAAGACGTGCGCGGGTCCGTCGTCTCCCTCCAGCGTCACCCTTTCGATCCGTAGTGCACCCGAGCCCCAGCGCCCCTCCTTCGCCGCGAACATGTCGGCGGGCACTTCGTCGTCGTCGGCTGCCTCGGTGTCCGGCTCGTCGGTGGACTCCTCCGCGTCGGCCGCCGCCACGTCCGTTGCGCCCGGCAGGGTTGGCTCGCTGACCGGGCCGGGCGACGCCGCGGTGACCGGCGTGTGCTGTACCTTGGCGTCCTCAGCCGCGAGATGCTGGTCCTCGGCCTGCTCGACGTCAGCGAGATATGCTTGTACGACGCGCTTCGGGTCGCCCGTGGTCCGGTTCTCTCCTGCCTCGATCCAGAGCGCCTCGTCGCAAAAGCGCTCGACCATCGACAGCCCGTGGGTGACGAGCAGGATGGTCTTGCCGCGCCGTTTGAACTCGGCAAACTTGTCGAGGCACTTCAGGCTGAAGCCCTCGTCTCCCACGGCCAGGACTTCATCGACGAGGAGGATGTCGGGGTCGACGTTAATCGCCACGGCGAACCCGAGCCGCATGTACATCCCGGAGGAGTAGGTCTTGACCGGCGCGTCGATGAACTCTTCCAGCTCCGCGAACTCCACGATCGCGTCGAACCGACGCATGATCTCGCGTCGCGTAAGGCCCAGCATGATGCCGTTGATGAATACGTTCTCGCGACCGGAGATTTCGGGATGAAATCCGGCGCCAAGCTCGATTAATGCCGACACACGGCCCTCGACCCGGACGGTCCCAATCGTGGGCTTGGTGATACCAGCCACCAGCTTCAGTAGGGTGCTCTTGCCTGACCCGTTGCGCCCGATGACGCCGTATGTTGCTCCCTTCGGCACCTTCAACGATATGCCGCGCAGGGCGCTAAACGTCTGGTCCGGCCGCAAGTGCTTCACGAGACTGCCGGTCAGCAGCGCGCTCTTCAGGGTGGCGAATTGCCGGCGATGCCCATGGCGCCGATATACCTTTGTGACGTGGTCGAGATCAATCACGGGCATCGGTGTCTCAAACCTCTTCGGCGAACGAGTCCCGTAGGCGGTCGAACAGTGCGTAGGCGACCAGGAGCAGTACAACCGAACCAGCCCCGAGCGCCATCAACCACTTCCAGTGTCCGAACGGCCCGTCGAAGAACAAGATCTCCTGGTAGGAGATCGCGAGATGCGTGAACGGGTTCAGATCGAAGAACAACCTGTACTGCTGGACCTCTGGTTGAAAATGCGGGTAGATGATTGGCGTGCTGAAGAACCACAACGTCAGTAGGTTCGTCAGGATGTCCTTGATGTCCCGGAAGTGCACGGCCAGGGCAGACAGCAGGAGGGCCAGACCGGTCGTGAACAAGAACTGCACGAGAACGACCACCGGGAACCACAGAAGATCGAGCGGGTCCGGCATGATCTGGTAGTACACCAGGAACACGACCAAAATGACCAGACCGAGGGAGAAATGCACCATGTTCGCCAGCACGCTGACGATGGGCAGCACCTCGGCCGGAAACATCACTTTCTTGATGAGATTCCCGCTGCTGATCAGTACGTTGGCCGATTCGCTGAGCGCCGATGAGAACCAGGTCCATGGCAGGATGCCGCAGAACATGAACACCGCATACGGCTGCACGCCTTCGGCCCGATTCCGAAGAACCGTACTGAAGACGAAGGTGTAGACCAGGAGCAGGAGCAGCGGGTTGACGAAAGACCAGAAGAATCCGAGCACCGACCCGCGATAGCGGGCCTTCAACTCGCGCGCGACGAGGGTCTGGATGAGGCCCCGGTAGCGGAACAGCTGCCGCAGGTTAGCCAGCATCGACTTCGAGCACGACTGCCGTCACGTTGTCGGGGCCGCCCCCATCGTTCGCTCCCTGGATCAACGCTTGACACAGGGCGTTGAGGTCTCCGTCACGCCCCAGCACGTCGCTGATCTGGTCGTCGTTGAGCACTGTGAAGACACCGTCCGAACACAGCAGGAGACGGTCGCCAGGCTTCAACTGCACCTCCTGGGTGTCCACCTCGAGCTCTTCGGTCCCCGAGAGCGCCCGGGTCACGATGTTGCGCCAGGGGTGCTGACGCGCCGCCGACTCGCTCAATACGCCAACGCGAATCTGCTCCTCCACCCAGGAGTGGTCCCGCGTCAACCGTTCGAGCTGCCCGTCTCGCATCCGATAGGCCCGGCTGTCGCCGACATGGGCCAGCGTGGCAGCCAGGCCGTCGATCAGCACCGCCACCGCCGTCGTGGCCATCCCTTTGAGCTCGCTCGCCGAGGCGATCTGCGAAGCAAGCTGCCGGTTCCCCATCCGGAACCCAGCGCGTAGACGGTTCGCGTTCACGCTCTGCTCGGGATCGAACGGAATGGGCCAGGTCTGATCAGCCGACATCGCCACCGTCGCCTCAACGAACGCCACGATACCTTCGACCGCTGCCTGCGAGGCGACTTCACCGGCCGCGTGCCCCCCCATACCGTCGGCCACAACGAACAAACCCAGATCTTCGCGCACCGAGAACCTGTCCTCGTTGGTCGACCGCCGCAGGCCGGTATCGGTAGCCGAAGCAGAGGAGACGCCCATGGGCTCGTGTCACTCTCGCGCGGTCACGGGAGGAGTCCCCGCACCGGATTATCCCCGGGTTCTGGCCCTCGACGCGACCTGCAGCCTGATTAAGGACTTGAGCATCGCCAGACGGGCGCGCTCGAAGTCCATGTCCGACATCGGTCGCACGAGCCGATCTTGTGCCCGTTTCTCGGCGGTCTCGGCACGCGTGACGTCGATCTCCTCGGCCGACTCGGCGATCTGCGCCAGTATCGTGACGCGGTCGGGGAGCACCTCGGCAAACCCGAACGACACGGCCACGAAACAGGTCTCCTGACCGATGCGATACCAGAGCTCGCCAACCTGCAACGTGGCCAGCAACGGGGTGTGGCCCGGCAGCACGCCGAACGATCCGTCGGCGCCGGGGACCTGCGCTTCGTCGACCTGCACACTCACGACCGAGCGTTCGGGGGTCACGATCTCCAGCGTCAGATGCTCCGGTAGAGGCATGGGTGCACTCAGTGCTCGTCGGCTTCGGGCCTCAACGGTCAAGATGAAGCCGGCGAAGCCCTCCGGCTTCTCCCGACTCCTGACTTCTGACTCCTGACTTCTCCGGGGTCATGGTCAAGCCGCCGCGCTCTTCATCTTCTCCGCCTTCTCGACCGCTTCTTCGATGCTGCCGACCAGGAGGAATGCCTGCTCGGGCAGTTCGTCGTGCTTGCCCTCGACAATCTCCTTGAACCCGCGGATCGAGTCGGCGATCGGCACATACTTGCCCTCGAGCCCGGTGAACTGCGAGGCGACAAAAAAGGGCTGGGACAGGAACCGCTCAATCTTCCGCGCACGCGCCACCGCCAGCTTGTCCTCTTCCGACAGCTCGTCGATTCCGAGAATCGCAATGATGTCCTGCAAATCCTTGTAGCGCTGGAGCACCTGCTTGACGTCACGGGCGACGTTGTAGTGCTCTTCCCCGATGATGTTCGGATCGAGAATGCGGGACGTGGACGCCAGCGGGTCGACCGCGGGGTAGATACCCTTCTCGACAATCGCCCGGGACAGATTGGTGGTGGCGTCGAGGTGCGCGAAGGTCGTAGCCGGTGCCGGGTCGGTGTAGTCGTCGGCCGGCACGTAGATCGCCTGCACCGAGGTGATCGACCCCTGTTTGGTCGACGTAATCCGCTCCTGCATCGCCCCCATCTCGCTGGCCAGTGTCGGCTGGTAGCCGACCGCCGACGGCATGCGACCAAGCAGCGCCGAGACCTCGGAGCCGGCCTGCGTAAACCGGAAGATGTTGTCGATGAAGAGGAGCACATCCTTGTTCTCGGCGTCGCGGAAATACTCGGCAACCGTCAACGCGGTCAGACCGACCCGCTGCCTGGCGCCAGGCGGCTCGGTCATTTGCCCGTAGATCAGGGCGGCTCGCGATTTCTCGCGGTCCTCGATGTTGATGACCCCGCTCTCCTGCATCTCGGTCCAGAGGTCGTTCCCCTCGCGGGTCCGCTCGCCGACGCCACCGAACACCGACACACCACCGTGTTTGAGCGCGATGTTGTTGATGAGCTCCATGATGATGACGGTCTTGCCGACACCAGCGCCGCCAAAGAGCCCGATCTTGCCGCCACGCAGATACGGCTCGAGCAGATCGATGACCTTGATACCGGTCTCGAACATCTGCAGCTCAGTCGACTGGTCTTCCAAGGAGGGCGCCGGCCGATGAATCGGCCACCGCTCCTTGGTCTCCACGGGCCTGTCTGGAAAGTCGACCGGCTCACCCAGGACGTTGAGCACCCGCCCCAGCACCTCGGGCCCCACCGGCACCGAGATCGGCTCGCCCAGGTCGACCGCGGTCATGCCACGCTGCATCCCGTCTGTCGGCTTCATCGCCACGGCGCGGACCCGGCTCTCGCCGAGATGTTGAGCGACCTCGGCGATGATGTCGATGTCGACGCCGCTCTCGTCTGACTTGACGTGCAGCGCGTTGTAGATGGCAGGTAGTTCGCCCTCGAACTCCACGTCGATGACCGGTCCGATGATCTGCACTACCTTGCCGCTGCTCTGTACCGTGCCTGTTTCGTTCGCCATTCTCTGAGCGTCCTTCTACCTTCTACCTTTTGACTTATTCGAGCACTCGCCCTACAGTGCCTCGGCGCCCGAGACCACTTCGATGATTTCCCGGGTGATCGTCGCCTGCCGCACCTTGTTCATGTACAGGGTCAAGTCCTCGATCATATCCGTCGCGTTGTTGCTCGCCGCGTCCATCGCCGTCAACCGGGCGGCGTGCTCGGCCGCGGCCGACTCGAGCAGTGCGCGGTAGAACTGGATTTCCACGTGACGTGGAATCAACGTGTCGAAGATGGCGGCTGGACCGGGCTCGTACAGATACTCAGGCAACAGCTCGTCTTGGTCCGCGGTGCCGTCGAGCGGTCTGATCGGCAGTACCTGGTCGACCACGACCCGCTGCTGCATGACGCTCTTGAACTCGTTGTAGACGAGCTGCACGGAATCGACCTCGTTCTCGGTGAACGCTTCGATCGCGGCACGAGCGATCGCCTGCGCGTGGCTGTACTTCAGCTGGGTAAAGATGTTGACCAGCTCGAACCGAACGTCGAAGCCCCTCTTGCCGAAGAAGTCCCGGCCCTTGCGGCCGACCAGACCGAGCGACACCTGGCGCTGAACGGCATTGGTGATGACCCCGCCCGCTTCCTTGATGATGTTCGTATTGAACCCACCGCACAGCCCTTTGTCGGCGGTGACCACGACTAACAGGATCGGGCGCTCGGGTCCGTCCAGCGCGCGCCGGGCCAACAGAGGATGCGCCGAGGTGTCGACCTGCGCCGCCAAGCCGCTGAGCACACGATGCATCTGCTGTGCGAACGGTCGGGCGCCCAGAATCCGGTCCTGCGCCTTGCGGAGCCGGGACGCGGCGATCGCTTTCATCGCCTTGGTGATCTGCTGCGTCGACTTGACCGCGCGGATGCGTCTACGAAGGTCGAGAAGAGAAGGCACTGAGGAACGTCTCTCTGAACTCTCTGGCTACAGGCTTCGGGCGCTCGGAATACGCCTAGGCGGCTGCGGTCTTGCGTGCCGCCGTGAACTGTTCGGTGAACTCTTTCAGGACCGCTTCGATCCGCGCATTCAGGTCGTCGTCGATCTTCGCCCGCGCGGCGAGGTCGGTGAACAGCGAGGGCTCACGGCCCTCGACGAACTGATACAGCTCGGTCTCGTACTCGCGCGCTTGCTCCTCGGGAACGGGATCGAGGAAGCCTTTGGTGCCGGCATAGACGATGAGCACCTGCTTCTCGACGGGCAGTGGCTCGTATTGCCCCTGCTTCAACACCTCGACCAGGCGCTTGCCGCGATTGAGCAGGTCCTGCGTCGACTTGTCGAGGTCGCTCGCAAACTGGGCAAACGCCGCGAGCTCGCGGAACTGTGCCAGATCGAGTCGCAGGGTGCCGGCCACCTGCCGCATCGCCTTCACCTGCGCCGACCCGCCGACCCGCGAGACCGAGTTGCCGACATTGATGGCCGGGCGGACGCCCTGATGGAAGAGGTCCGACTCGAGAAAGATCTGCCCGTCGGTAATGGAGATGACGTTGGTCGGGATGTAGGCGGAGAGATCGCCGGCCTGGGTCTCGATAACCGGCAGGGCCGTCAACGACCCGCCACCAAGCTCGTCACGCATCATCGCCGCGCGTTCGAGCAGACGCGAATGCAGATAGAAGACGTCGCCCGGATACGCCTCCCGGCCCGGCGGGCGACGCAGCAACAACGATATTTCCCGGTAGGCCTGGGCGTGCTTTGACAGGTCGTCGTAAATGCAGAGCGCGTGCTTCCCGTTGTCGCGAAAGTACTCGCCCATTGCGCAGGCGGCGTAGGGAGCGATGAAAAGGAGCGACGCCGGGTCCGACGCGGCGGCGGCGACGACGATGGAGAACTCCATCGCGCCGGCGTCTTCGAGGATCTTGACGACCTGCGCGATCGTCGATTGCTTCTGCCCGATCGCGTTGTAGATGCAGACGACGTCCTTGCCGCGCTGGTTGAGAATGGTGTCAATGGCGACCGCGGTCTTGCCGGTCTGTCGATCGCCGATGATCAGCTCCCGCTGTCCGCGGCCGATCGGCACCATGGTGTCGATCGCCTTCAACCCGGTCTGCAGCGGTTGCTTCACCCCCTGCCGGTCGACGACCCCGGGCGCGATCTTCTCGACCGCTGCCGTCTCGGTCGTCGCGATCGGCCCTTTGCCGTCTATCGGCTGACCGAGGGGGTTGACCACCCGGCCCAGGAGCGCCTCACCGACCGGCACCGAGATGATCCGACCCGTGCGCTTGACTGTATCGCCTTCCTTGATCTCCCTGCTCTCGCCCAGTAGCACCACGCCGACCGCCTCCTCTTCGAGGTTCAGAGCGATGCCGAACACCCCGTGCGGAAACTCGAGCATCTCGGTCGCCATGACCCGCTCGATGCCATGGACCTGGGCGATGCCATCACCGACGGAGACGACGGTGCCGACCTCGGCCACATCGACGTCGATGGTGTAGTCGCCGATCTGGTCGCGAATAATCTTGGTGATCTCGTCCGCTTTGATCGTCATTGCAACAAGCTCTCGTCCTGGGTTGGTCTAGCGCTCCAGCAGGTTGTCCCGTATCCGCTCGAGATGACGCGCGACGCTGCCGTCATAGACTGTGGTGCCAAGTCGGGCCACGACGCCGCCGAGTATCTCCGGGTCGACGTCTGTAGTCATCGTCACCTCGCGTCTGCTGGCCTGGGCCAGGCTGCGTTCGATCGCCGCGGCCCGCTCCGGGGTCAACGGCCAAGCGGTCGTGACCTGCGCTTCAACGACACCCAGGTGGTCGAGCAGTCGCGCGCGGTACGACCGCAGGACCTCCGGGAGAAGACCCAGGCGATCGCGCGTGGCCATCAGCCTGAGGAGCTTCGCAACCGGCGGGATAAGGTCGGCGAAACTACCTAGCAGGGCGTTGACAATGGCTAGCTTGCGGGACGTCGGAATCGCTGGATTGAGCAGCACGCGGTTCAGAGTCTCGTGGCCATGGATGAGATCGGCGAACCGAGCGAGGTCGGCCTCGACCTGTCTGAGGTCTCGGTCCTTCACGCTGACATCGAAGAGCGCGCGGGCGTAGCGCGCAGCGGCCGTGCGATTCGTCATTTCTTCACAGGGTCCGGGTGGCCGGTCGAGTGCCTCGAGTCGGAAAGTCCCGAGCTTCTGACTCCTGGCGCTCGTGACGGCGGAACGCGGGGATTCGAAATCTGCGCTCCGCCCGAGCGGGCCAAAACATCAAATCATACCACCTGGCAGGGAGCGCCAGCAAGCGCGGGCGTGTCACGTCAGGTCGCCGTCAGGTGTTCGAAAAGTCGCTGCAGCTCGCTCTCGGACGAGAAGGCGATTTCGATTCGACCTTTCCCACCCTTGCGTACGATTCGAACCCTCGTCCCGAGGGCGACATGCAGTCGTTCCTGCGCCGCCTGGGTGTGAACATCGACCCCGGGGGAGGGGCCCGCAGGGCCTCGTGGAGCCGGTTGGCCGAGTGTCTTGACGAGCGCTTCGGTCTCCCTGACGGAGAGACCGCGCGCCACGACGTCGCGAGCCGCGCGACGCTGGGCCGAAGACTCGGTGAGTCCGAGTAGGGCGCGCGCGTGTCCCATGGCCAGCCCGCCGGCCGCCACTTCGGCCTGCACTTCCGATGGCAGGGCGAGCAGGCGGACGTAGTTGGCAACCGTAGCGCGATCCTTTCCAACGACGGCAGCCACTGCTTCCTGGGTTTGCCGATACTCATCGATGAGGCGTCGATACGCTTCCGCCTCCTCGATCGGGTTCAGGTTCTCGCGTTGCAGGTTCTCAATCAGCGCGATTTCCAGCAGTTTCCCGTCCGGTACATCTCGCACGACCACCGGGACACGGAGCAAGCCGGCTTGCTGCGCGGCGCGCCAGCGACGCTCACCGGCGACGATCTCGAAGGTGTCGGCATCGAGCTGGCGGACGACGATCGGCTGGATGACCCCGCTGCTCTGAATCGATCGGGACAGCTCCGCCAACTTGGGCTCGTCCATCACGGTGCGCGGCTGGAACCGATTAGGGGTCAGCCGGTCGAGGTCTACCTCGGTGGTGCGCTCCCGCGCTTGCGGGGGCGGCGTCTCCGGGATCAGGGCGCTCAGTCCTCTGCCCAATGCCTGTCGTGTCTTCGCCATTTGGCTGCTCCTGCCTGGTGTGCGGGCTCGGAAGGTCAGAGGATGTTGTCCGGCATACGCATGCTGTCTTCCAGCATCTCGCGAGCAAGCGCCACGTACGCTTCTGCTCCCGTGGACCGAACATCGTAGAGAATCGCCGGCAGTCCGTGACTGGGCGCCTCCCCGAGTCGAACGTTACGCGGAATCGTGGTTGCGTAGACCTTCTCTTTGAAGTGCTGCCGCACCTCCATCGCTACTTGCTGACCAAGTCGCGTCCGGGTGTCGGCCATGGTCAACAGCACGCCTTCGATCTCGAGCTCGGGGTTGAGACCGGCCTGGACTCGACCCATCGTTGCCATCAGCTCTGCCAGCCCCTCGAGGGCAAAATACTCGCAGTTGAGTGGAATCAGTACCGCGTCGGCCGCGACGAGGGCATTGAGCGTCAGCAGGCCAAGCGACGGCGGGGTATCGACAAAGATGTAGTCGTAGCGGGAGCGCGCCTGCCGGAGCAGCGGGCGAAGGCGGCTTTCCCGATTGGGAAGGCTGACGAGCTCCACTTCGGCACCCGTCAGGTGCCGATCGGCTGGGATAAGGTGGAGACCGGTCACGCCGGTGGCCAGCTCGAAGTCCGTGGGGTCCGACTCCTCGTCGGTCGTCAACGCCTCATAGATTGTTCGGCGAGTCGATGCGGTCTCCGTCAAACCGAGGCCGCTTGTGAGGTTGGACTGGGGGTCGAGATCGACGAGCAACACGGTGCGTTCGCCAATTGCCAATGAGGCCGCCAGATTGATCGCCGTAGTTGTCTTGCCGACACCGCCCTTTTGGTTTGCGACAGCAATTATTCTACCCATATTATGTCATTAAGGGTATTAAGTTGGTTTTATGACCTAACTCTGCTTCTCCGGACGTCTGCTCCTATCGTATCCTTTGCTGGGTCAGATCGCAAGGCTAGACCTTTATATGTTCCACGTGGAACATACCCTGCCAGTTGCTGTACGGGCTAAAGCCTCGCGCTCCCGGCTTCCGAAGAGATTCCTGCTCGAGTCACCAAGCGATTGTATCTCAACGCGCTCCCCAGGATGAGACCGCCTCGGAATGCGCCACTCTTCATCCGCAAACCGCGCCAGTATCTCCCTCCCCGATCCGTCGACTCGCTCCGACAGCAGATTCCTGTCCCCACTCAACTCGAATGCTCCAAACCGGCAGCAGTCATTAGCCGAGACGAACTGAACCTTCCCAAAGCGCTTCGCCTCAGAACGTATCCTCAGAACAGGCCTGCGACGCCACGCCGTGATCGGCACCGCGAGCTTAAGCCTACACCAAACCCCACAAGTGCCCCAGCTACAGCCCTGCCCACCCATCAAAGCCTGACCCAAACGCCGGCAACTCGCCAAACACCCCTGCCGCCGTCCGAATGCAGGGTTTGGCTCGGACGGCAACTCGCACTCGAACTGTTCAGTTCTCCCCAGAACCCATCGTCCATAAAATCGAACGCATCAGGAGCAAGTACAGCAGCCTTGAACCGCTCGTTCTGGATCAGGACATGTCCTCCGATGAGCTATCCCCCCAAGCCTGGTGTACGCACGACGGGTGCCTCCCCAGTAAACAATTTTCAAATCACCAGCCCGCAGGCCTCGGCCAAATCTCCGTCACCTGCGACCTGCTGTGCCGAGCCGGCCAACCAAGCCCAGATAATCCAGTCACACAAGACTACCTCGAGCTGCCTCTGAGCCGCATTCCACACCGTCCGTATCGCGCCCGAGGCCAAACGTATCGAACAGATCTGGCGTCGCGTGCTTCGTGTTTTCTTCGTCTCACAAGCTCTTATCAAGTATGATCAACTGACTGCCCAGCGAATCCACCAGGGGATACCGGCCCCTCCGCCGCCAGCTCGAACTCAAGTTCGACCACGCGTCACCGCCCTCCGCCGCCTGAAACAGGAAGAGCGCGCCACCGACCCGCACCAGCGATAGCAAATCGTCCAGCATCCGCTCGTTCAGGCGGACCGCTCTTACCGTGACGATATCAGCCGACTCCTGCCACTCGGCTCGTCCCGCCAACTCCTCATAGCGGCAAGCCTCGACGACCACGTCTTCCAGACCCAGCTGTCGCACCACTTCCCGCAGAAAGGCGGCCTTCCTCCCCTTCGACTCCACCATCCGCAGCCCTATGCCCGGCGAAGCCAGCTTCAGCGGCACAGCCGGGGACCCCCCACCCGACCCAACATCCACCACCACCGGCGCACCACCGGGCAGGTACCGCGCGGCCACCAGCGGCTCCACCACCAGCCTGTCCAACCCACCGTCATCGGTACCCAACCCCGTCAAATTCATTCGCCGACTCCACCGCCGCAGAAGCTCCACATACGCAGCCAACGCGCCAGCCATCACGGTATCCACATCTACGCCTGCCAGCGACGACCGCTCTGCTATTCGCCCAGCCAGACCGGAGTCTTCCATCAGTCTCCTGCCGCCGCATCCCCATCGGCCCGTCCACTCCAGCGCCTCACATAGGCCCCTAGCACCGCCACCCCCGCAGCGGTGACACCCGGCACTCGCCCAGCCTGCCCAAGGGTCTCCGGCACCACCGCCATGAGGCGTTCCGCCGCCTCCCGCGACAACCCTGGTACCGCCTCGAACGGAAAGCCGGTCGGTATCTTCCGCCTCTCGTCCCGCGCGCACCGCGCGACCATGGCCTCCTGCCTTCTCAAGTACCCTTCGTACTTGACGACTGTCTCCACACTCGACATTTCCACCGCCGCGCTCTCCGCCGCTGTCTCTACCTGCACCACACCTTGCGACGCCAGACCCGCCAAACTTACCCCTGGTCTCCTCAGCACCTGTGACGCCGCGACGCTCCGCCCCTTCTCCCGCACACGCGCCTCACGCACCCGCTCGACGTTCCGCTCGAACCGCCCGCGCCGTCCCTTGAACTGCTCCCAGCGCTCCTCACCCACAAGCCCGACCTCACGGCCACGAGCCGTCAACCGCAGATCGGCGTTGTCGATCCGAAGCAGCAGCCGATGCTCCGCTCGCGACGTGAAGATTCGATAAGGCTCCAGACACCCTTGCGTCGTCAGGTCATCCACCATGACCCCTATGTAACCTTCCTCCCGCCCAAGCACCCAGGGCCTCAGGGCCCGCACTGTCCGAGCGGCGTTCACTCCCGCCACCAGTCCCTGCCCTGCCGCCTCCTCGTACCCCGACGTCCCGTTGATTTGGCCAGCCAGGTAAAGCCCTGACACCAAACGCGTCTCCAGCGTCGGCCGCAACTCTGTCGGCTGGATGAAGTCGTATTCGACTGCGTAGCCAGGGCGCAGCATCACCGCGTCCTCCAACCCGGGTAGCGCCCGCACAACCTCGTGCTGCACCTCGTGCGGTAGGCTCATCGAACAACCACTAACGTAGATCTCTGGAACGTCCAGCCCCTCTGGCTCCAGAAACAGCTGGTGCCGTTCCCTGTCCGGGAACCGCATGACCTTGTCTTCGAGCGACGGACAGTAGCGTGGCCCGATACCGGAGATCTGTCCGTTGTAGAGCGGCGACCGGCCCAGGTTTCGCCGCACCAGCTCGTGAACTGCATCGTTGGTGTGCACCACGTGACAGCAAACTTGTGCTCGTTCGACACTCCCGGTCATGAACGAGAACGGCACCGGCGGTCGATCTCCCGGCTCCTTCTCGAAACGGCTGAAGTCGATGCTCCGCCGGTCGAGACGCGGCGGCGTGCCGGTCTTCAAGCGCCCCCACACCAGCCCGAGCTGCTTCAGCGATTCTCCCAACACCTGCGACGCCGGCTCACCGACCCGGCCAGCGGGACGCTGCACCGGTCCCACATGCACCAGCCCATTCAAGAAGGTCCCGGCCGTCACCACCAACGCCCGGCACCGGTACCGCTCTCCATCTTCGAGTTCCAGACCAACCACCCGCGTACCCTCGACCAGCACCGCCCCGGCTCGACCGACAATCCACCCGATATTCGGCTCCCGCTCCAACCGCGCTCTCATCCACTCGCCGTAACGGCCCTTGTCGGCCTGGGCCCTCGGCGACCACACCGCCGGTCCCCGGCTGCGATTCAGCAACGTGAACTGAATTGCCGTCGCGTCGATCGCGTGACCCATCAGACCGCCCAGCGCGTCGATCTCCCGAACAAGATGCCCCTTCGCGGTGCCCCCGATCGCCGGGTTGCACGGCATATGGGCCACCGTCTCTCGAGACAGCGTGCACACGGCGACCGTGCACCCCAGCCGCGCCACGGCATGCGCCGCCTCAACCCCTGCATGCCCGGCCCCGATGACGATCACTTCGTAATCCGAGGTCATTGCGGTTCCGGGATCCCGATCCCCTCCCTCTACTTCCCAATACAGAACTGCTCGAAAATATGCTGCAGTACGTCGTCCGGTGTTCGTTTGCCGGTCAGCTCGTCGAGCGCCGACCGACCCCGTTGCAGGTCCGCGAGCACGAACTCCTCTGCTGCTCCGGTCGCCGCCGCCTCTTCCGCCGCACCCAGCGCCTCGGCGACCCGCTCCAGCAGCCCGATATGTCGACTATTGGCCACCGGCGGGGTATCGGTTAGCGACTCGCCATCAGTCAAGACATCCCGCAGCGTCTCCCGCAGCCCCTCGAATCCCTCCCCCGTCCGCGCCGAAACCTCGACGATCGCCGCTCCAGCCGCGAGCCCTAACGACTCCAATGCCCAGCTCGCCGGCTCATCCATCTTGTTCACCGCTACGACACGGCGCACGGGAGCCGTCTCCTCCAGGACCGCCCAATCCTCGGGAGCGAGCGGCCCCGTGCGGTCAAGCACTACGACCGCCGCCGAAGCGACGCCGAGAGCTTGACGCGCCCGCCACACGCCCTCCTCCTCCACCGGGTCGCGTGCGGGCCGAATTCCGGCCGAATCGACCAGGGTCACCGCCAGCCCATCCAGATCGGTCACCTCGGTCACTAGATCCCGCGTCGTCCCAGCCACCGGTGTGACGATCGCACGCACCACGCCCAGTAGCTGGTTGAACAACGTCGACTTGCCCACGTTCGGCTTCCCGAGAATGACTACCTGGCATCCTTCTCGGATCAGCCTCCCCCGTGCCGCACCGTCCAGCAGGGCCTCGACTTGCCCCCGGATCGCACCAACCACAACGACCACCTCGCCGGCCTCGACGAAGTGATACCCCTCGGCGGGAAAGTCCAGCGACGCCTCCAAGCGGGCAATCAGGTCGAACAGCTGGCGGTCGAGCTCTCTGATCCGGACCGTCACGGTGCCCTCGAGCTGGTCGAAGGCGACGCGCGCCTGCAGCGGCGTCACCGCCTCGACGAGATCGGCGACCGCCTCGGCCTGCACCAGATCCAGACGGCCGTTCAGATACGCCCGGAGTGTGAACTCACCCGGCTCGGCCAACCGTGCTCCGGCGGCGCGGGCCAGTGTGACGATTCGGCTCAGCAGCACTGGACTGCCGTGGGCGCAAATCTCGACCACGTCATCGCCGGTGTAGGAGCCGGGGCGCGGAAAGGATGTCGCCACCACCTGGTCGACCGCGATGGACACCACAGCCGTCTGGTCCACGATGCGGGCGAGGGTCGCATGACGCGGGCGCAGCGGTTCCGATCGATCCAGCAGCGCCCCTGCGATAGTCGACGCACCCGGACCGCTCAGACGCACCACACCCAGCCCGCCCCGACCGGGCGGGGTGGCAACCGCGACGATCGTGTCGTCGGGGGTGAACACCTTAGAGAGAGCCTCCCAGGGAGGCAGAAGTCAGGAGGTGGAAGTTACGCCAACGTTGTGCAGCAGCCTGCTCTTCCCACTGTCAACTCTCGTTGGCCGATATCAGAACGGTCTTCAGAAAAGCATCGCCAACGCTTTCCGAAGACACGGTCGGGTCCTCGGCCACCACAAGGTGCACAAGCCGCCGCGCATACGGATTCAGCGGCCCGATCTCCTGGGTCTCACCGGTCGTCCGGGCCCGCTCCGCCAGCAGTGCGGCCGTCTGTTTGAGCTCGTTGTCCTTGCCTTTCCGGTAGTCCAGACAATCAACGACAATGTGGCCCTGTGTGTGCTCGCCACGAAACACCGCATTGACGATGTGTTGCAGAGCATCGAGCCCGGCGCCCTTGCGTCGCAACAGCAGTTCGCCCTCGTCACCATCGACCGTCACCCGCGTCCCGTCCTCGATCGCTGTGCACGTCACCGTCACCGACAGTCCCATGGCGGTCGTCACCGCCTCGACAAATGTCGCCATTCGGGTTTCAAGATCGGTCGTCACTGCGCACCTCGTTGTCTCGTCACTGGCTACCCTTGCTGCGGCCCCGGCGCGACCCCTTACCGTGACGCGGCTTCTTCTTCGGCGGCGTCTTCGCCGCGTCCCCGTCGCCCGCCGGCTCGGAGTCCTCCGTGCCGCCCTCCGCTATCTTCTTGACCAGCCGTTCCGCCGGTGACCGCACGCTATGCGGTCGCGGTGGCCCGGCGATCCGGTTCGTCAGCAGTTGCTGACCGATACCAATTGTGTTGCTCGTCAACCAATAGATCACGAGGCCGCTCGGCGCAGCCAGGAACATAAACGTGAACACGACCGGCATCAGCATCATGATCTTCTGCTGTGTCGGGTCGGCGCCCGAAGGTTGCAACCGCTGCTGGAAGACCATGGAGGCCCCCATGATGATCGGTGTGACGTAGAGTGGGTCACTCAAGGACAGGTCGGTGATCCAGAAGATGAACGGCGCGCCTCGAAGCTCGATCGCTGCCGACAGGAGTCGAAAGAACGCGAACAGAATCGGCATCGTGGCCAGCATCGGCAGACACCCGCTTGCTGGGTTGGCGCCGTGCTTTCGATACAGCTCCATCACCTCCTGGTTCATCTTCTGCTTCGCCGGGTCGGTCGCCTTCAAATTGGCGTAGCGAGCCTGGATCGCCTTCATCTCCGGCTGCAGCTCCTGCATCTTCCGCATCGATACCACGCTCTTGTGGCGCAGTGGGAAGATCAGGACGTTGATCAGCACGGTGAGCAGAATGATCGACCAACCGTAGTTCCCGACGAACCCATAGATCCATCTCAGGGTCTGGTGCAGCGGCACGACGATGATCGACAGGAACCCGAAGTCGATCGCCCTCACCAGATCCGGATGGGCGGCGCGCAGTAAGTCGAAGTCTTTCGGCCCGATAAAGACAGGCAGCTCGTCTCCGCCCGGTTCGACGGTTAGATCGAACGCCACGAGATCGTGATCGAGACCGACGACCGACACCGGGCTGTAGTCGACCCTGGTCTCTCGCATGCCGGGTAGCACCGCGGCCAGAAAGTAGTGGTTGTCGACCCCGACGAATTCCAGTTGGCCCTCGTAGGTCTGACGTTCGAGCAGATTCGCCGGTTGCGCCCGGTAAATGTCGTCCTCCTGCAGCAAACCGTCCTCGAAGGCCCGGCCGTAAAGCACCGCCCCAGGCAACTGTCTCATCGCCATCCGCGATCCGCCCAACCGGACACCACCAAGGGCCGGGCCCCACCGGATCGTCAGCGGCTGTGCGCCTGCCGCCGTGGTGACCGAAGCGGTGAAGCCGACGACATACGGCTGGTCGAGCGATGCGTGGAAGGTGAACTCTTTCCGCGCCCGTAGACCGGAGCTGTCCTCGAACTCAAAGACCAATGTCGCTTGGTCGGCCGTCAGCTGAAGCCGCTCGGAGGACGGGCGGAACAACGCGTTGTCGAGCCGGGCAGTAAGCTCGGGGTCCTCCGGCACGACCAGCGAGAACGGCCAGGCCTGACCGGGCGCGACCTCCGGTGGCACCAGCTCGACCGACCCGCCAATGTCGTCCTCAAATTGCTTCAGCTGCCAACTCACCAGCTCGGCGCCCCGATTGGCAAACACGGCTCGCACGAACTCGCTCTCAACGATAATGTCCCGTGGCTCAGAGTCCGACACTACCGGTTCGAACGAAGCGGCCTCAACGTCGCTGCCAGCCGGCGACGCCACTTCGCCGGCACCTGGCAGCACAGTGGGCGCCGGCGCCGCGGTCGGTGTATCCACCACCGGCGCAGGTTCGGTCACGCCATTGGGCGCAGAGGGCAAGACAGCCGGCTCGACAGCGACCGGCTCGTCCAGTGTCGGCTGCGGACCGACCCAGCGTTGGTAGAGCACCAGCACCAGGAAAGAGAGAAACACCGCGACCAGGACTCGACGTTCCATGGCAGATCAGACGCGCCGACCGGAACGACCGACCAACGGGGGAACCGGGTCGTGGCCCCCCGCATGAAAAGGCTGACAGCGGGCGAGACGGCCAACGGTGAGCCAGAACCCACGCACACTGCCGTGTCGTCGCACCGCCTCCTCGGCATAGTGCGAGCAGGAAGGCTCGAACCGGCACGACCCGGCGAACAGCGAGGAAAACAGAGCCCGGTAGCCTCTGAGGAAAAAGAGCCACACAGGAACTATCAGCTCGTCCAGCCGCCGCAGCGCACCGCTGATCCCAAACGATCGACGTTCACGACGAGCTGTGCGCCTGGACCTGACGGCGAAGCGTGCGGCGATAGTCGTCCAGCAAATCGGCAAAAGGGGCATCCAGGAATTCACGCCGTGGCAGGACGACGAGGTCGAGACCAGCCGGCGGCTTGTGATGTCGGTAGAGTTCGCGCACCCGGCGTTTCGAACGATTGCGCCGAACCGCCTTGCCTAGACGCCGCGGCGCGACGATTCCCAGCCGACTGAGCGCGCGTCCGCTGGGGAGCCCGAGGAGCGTTATATACCGTCCACGCGTCCGGACACCACGCTGCTGTACCCGCAGAAACTCGGGGCGTCGTCGAATGCGCTCCTCGCGTGTCAGCGTCTGAGCCGCGATTGGCTGATCCACGGCTCCAATCCGTGTTGGCGGCAGTCACTCGACATCTTCCGGAGAGTGCGCTCGTACCTGCCCCCCGGGAAGCGGAGCTGCAACACACGCAGCCAACGGTTGCGGCGCCGACCATTACTTGGGCGTTTTGAGGCGCTGCGTCGCGGGCACCTACCCGGAGACGGTCAGACGGTGGCGCCCCTTCGCCCGGCGCCTGCTGAGCACCCGGCGACCGCCCGGCGTGCTCATCCTGGCACGGAAGCCATGCGTCTTCTTTCGGTGGCGGCGATTTGGTTGAAAGGTACGCTTCATCTAAAACCGGCTCCTCAGTCCTCAGCAACAATGAGAACTCATAATAATAACGAAGGCTCTGCACAGGTGTCAACGCTCCCGTCTGCCGCACGATCTGCCGTTTTCCCTCCGCGCACATCCTCTGTCGCGGCGACGTCAACCAGGTCGTCCACGTTGTCCCGGTCATCCGGGTCATTCAGCTTGTCCGGGCTGGCGTTGCAGGCCAGACTACCGCTGTGTTACAGTCCCGGTCCTGCGGCCGTGGCACAGGCTCCCCCCTTCCGAAGTTTTCCACAACTGTGGAAAAAAATGTGGAAAGTCCTCCAATTCTGTAAGCTGCCGGTGTTCTCGGCACCGGATACATCGTGTTTTGGTGCCACAATTAACAGATTTGTGCGTATTAATACGCTATTTTCCGGTGTTTGGCCTCTCCGGCGGCCCCCATGGGCCTCCCCGGTTGCCAATCTGGCGGCTCCACTGAAAGTCGCCCGAGTAGCCTCTCAGCCTGTTTGACCGCCGATCCGAGTGTCTCCAATGGCCGGCAATGTTTGGGACCAGATTCTCGCTCGCATCGAAACAAAGGTGAACCGCCACAGTTTCTACACGTGGTTCAAGCCTACCCGTTTCCTGCAAGACGAGGGCAAGAGCGTCACCGTAAAGGTCCCCAATGATCTCTTCCGGGACTGGCTCACCAAGCACTACGCCGGCGTTATTGGGGAGGCGGTCGACGAGCTCGAGCGGCACGGTACGGAGATCTCGTTCGTGACCGAGGGCACCGCTCCCGCACCATCTGGGTCATCAAGCTTGCCCCCTCAGACCCAACCACCGGCTGCTCAAGCGATGTCTTACAAGCCCCGTACAATTGCGCGGCTCAACCAACGCTATACCTTTTCCAAGTTCGTCGTCGGACCGTCCAACCAGTTCGCACACGCCGCGGCGCGCGCCGTCGCCGAAGCTCCGTCACGCTCCTACAATCCGTTCTTCATTTATGGCGGCGTCGGTCTGGGTAAGACCCATCTCATGCATGCGATCGGGCAGTATCTCGAGACTCACACGCCACAGCTCAGCTTGACCTACATCTCGTCCGAGCGATTCATGAACGAGATGATCAACGCCGTGCGGTACGACCGGATCCTCGAGTTTCGCGAGCGCTATCGCAGCGTGGATATCCTGCTGGTCGACGACATTCAGTTCCTCGCGGGCAAAGAAGGCACCCAAACGGAGTTCTTTCACACCTTCAACTCGCTCTACGACGCCCAGAAACAGATCGTCATCAGCAGCGACTGTCCACCTCACGAAATTCCATCGCTCGAAGAGCGCCTGCGCTCGCGGTTCGAGTGGGGTCTCATCGCCGACATCCAGCCACCGGATCTCGAGACCAAGGTTGCGATTCTGAAGAAGAAGGCGGAAGCCGAGACCGTACCGCTTCCCGACAACGTGGCGATCTACATCGCGGGCAAGATTAAGTCGAACATCCGGGAGCTCGAGGGATCATTGATCCGTCTCATCGCTTACGCCTCACTCACCGGCCGGCAAATTTCCTTGTCGCTGGCACAAGATGTTCTGAAAAATATCCTCGATCGCGACGACCCAAAAGTGACGATCGAAATCATTCAGAAGCACGTGGCCAACTTCTACTCCCTCAAGCTCAGCGACCTCAAGTCCCGCAACAACGCCAAGTCTGTCGCGCAACCTCGCCAGATTGCGATGTATCTGTGCAAATCCCTCACAAGCGCTTCCCTGCCTCAAATTGGGAAGAGTTTTGGCGGAAAACATCACTCGACGGTCATTCATTCAATCCGCAAAGTTAAATCCAACTGCAAGCAGGACGCCGCCTTTAACACCCTCATCGACAACTTCCTGAAGTCGTTCAATTAAGGAACCGAAGCAGCGTTTTCCACACCATCCACAGACGTGGAGTGTGGACGATCTGTGGACTTGAACGCTTTGGTTCATCAACGCGCCGACCTCTGATTTCGACGCCGAGTTTTCATTACTCCGATCAACACGATAACTTGTTGATATAATTGATTTTGTAAGTTTCTAAACGGTTTTCAACAACATTAAAGATCCTTGATATAATTATGTACATCTCATGAGGTCTTAAAAACCCAATCTTCTAGTTACCTCCGAGGGCACCGCCTAGATGGAACTCAGCGTTCGCAAGACAGAACTCCTCCGAGAATTGCAACTCTTCCAAGGTATCGTCGAACGAAAGAACACTATCCCCATCCTCGCCAATATTCTTGTTGAAGCCGAGGACGGTGCCAAGGAAGTCCGTCTCATCGCCACCGATCTGGAGGTGGGGCTGCGGAGCCGGTGCCCAGCGGAGGTAACAAAAGGTGGAGCGCTGACGCTTCCAGCGAAGAAACTCTACGAAATTGTTAGGGCGTTGCCGGAAACCGAGCTGCGTATCACCCAGTCGGCAAAGGGCTCGGTCAATGTGGCGGCCGAGCGCTTCAGCTCACGCATGCAGACGCTGCCGCGCGAGGATTTTCCGGCGCTGCCTGAAGCCACCGGCGCCAACACAGTGAATTTACCGTGCAAGATTCTCAGCGAGATGGTGGCTAAAACGCAGTGTGCCGTCACGGGAGAGGACACACGCTTCTTCCTGAACGGTGCGCTCCTGGTCTTCAGTGGCTCGTCGATGAGCCTTGTCGCAACGGATGGATACCGCCTTGCGCTCGTGTCGGCCTCCCGAGAAGGGGTGACGGCGGGAGCGGAAGAAGGGACATCGACACCCGATGAGTCCGACTCGTCTGACCAGAAGGATGAGGGTGCCGAGACGCGCGTCATTCTGCCGAAGAAGACCCTCTGGGAATTGGCGCGTCTGTTTGACAACGAGGATGGTGCCGTGGTGTATGAGCGCGGCGAAAACCACCTCTTCTTCGATATTGGTGGACGTCAGCTCGTCTCACGGGTCCTCGACGCGCAGTTTCCAGCGTATGAGAACGCCATACCGAAGAGCAACGACAAGCGCATCGAGTTCGAGCGGGACCGCCTGACCAGCGCCGTCAAACGCGTCGCTTTGTTGTCGAGTGAGCGATCGCGCGCGGTGAAGTTGCAGATTGACGCCGGGAAGGTCGAAATCACCTCGAGCAGTCCCGAGATCGGTGAGGCGTCCGAAGTCATCTCGGTGGAGTATGACGGTGAGGCGCTCNCGATCTGTCTCAACGCCCAATATTTGCTCGATTTCCTTGCCGTCGCCGACTCGGAGAGTGTGGCCCTGGACTTGAAGGATGAGATGAGCCAGGCAGTCCTTTCGCCACTCTCGACCGGGGGCTGCGACTACACATATGTGATTATGCCGATTCGAATCTAGCAGAGATCCACCTCGAGGAATCCCAGGGATCTCCTTCGCTCGGCAGCATTCATCACCACCCCGCAACGCGATAGCTCCCCAGGCTTAACCGCAATGATCTAGCAGGCATCACTGGTTAAACGCTAGAAACGAAATGATATACAGATGACGCAGTTGGAACAAGAAGACACAGACGGTGCCGCCCCGCCGTCGCCAGGCGAAGTCGAGGTCCCACTCTCAACGGAGGCGCCGGTCATCACCGCAGCCGATCTGGCGGACTACGCTGCGGACAAGATCAAGGTGTTGGAAGGGCTCGAGGCGGTCCGGAAGCGCCCGGCGATGTATATAGGGTCGACCGGCGAACTCGGTCTCCATCACCTGGTCTACGAGGTGGTCGACAACTCGATCGATGAAGCGCTCGCCGGTTTCTGCGACACGATCAAGGTCACGATTCAGATCGACAACTCCATCACGGTGGTCGACAACGGCCGGGGCATTCCGGTGGATAGGCATGCCAGCGGCCGACCGGCCGCAGAGGTCGTGATGACAGTGCTGCATGCAGGCGGCAAGTTCGACAACGACAGCTACAAGGTCTCCGGTGGGTTGCATGGCGTCGGTGTCTCTGTCGTCAACGCGCTATCCGAAACCGTCGCGCTCGAGATCTGGCGCAACGGCCAGGTCTATCAACAGAGCTACACACGTGGGGTGCCCGACGGCGACCTCGAGATCGCCGGCACGACGAAACGTCGCGGAACCAAGCTGACGTTCAAGCCGGATGCCGACGTGTTCGAGTCGATCGATTACAGCTTCGACACGCTCGCGCACCGGCTCCGTGAACTGGCGTTTCTGAACGCGGGTGTACGGATCACGCTCGATGATGAACGGGACGGCAAGAGCCACGACTTCTGCTATGAGGGAGGGATCAATTCGTTCGTCCAGTTCCTCAACACGAACCGTACCTCCGTCAACACCGACCCAATCTACATGCGCGGCGAACGGGACGGCATCGACGTTGAAGTCTCCTTACAATGGAACGACAGCTACTCGGAGATACTCCACGCGTTCGCCAACAACATCAATACGCAGGAGGGCGGCACACATGTGTCCGGGCTCCGGGCCGCGCTGACCCGGACGCTCAACTCGTATGTCAGCCGCCAAAACCTCGCCAAGGATCTGAAGGAGAGCATCGGTGGCGACGACATCCGGGAAGGGCTGACGGCGGTCATCAGCGTCAAGATTCCACACCCGCAATTTGAGGGACAAACCAAGACCAAGCTCGGGAACACCGAAGTCAAGGGGATCGTCGAGGCGATCGTGAACGACCGGCTGGGTGCCTATTTCGAAGAGCATCCGCTGATTGCGAAGCGAATCGTCAACAAGACGATTGAGGCCGCCCGCGCGCGCGCGGCGGCCCGAAAAGCGCGCGATCTCGTGCGTCGCAAGGGGGCCCTCGACAACAGTAGCCTGCCGGGGAAGCTGGCCGACTGTCAGGAACGCAACCCGGAGCGCTGCGAGCTCTACATCGTGGAGGGCGAATCTGCCGGCGGGTCGGCCAAGCAAGGGCGTGACCGCCGCTTCCAAGCGATACTGCCGATCAAGGGCAAGATCCTGAACGTCGAGAAGGCGCGGTTCGAAAAGATGCTTGGCAGTGACGAGATTCGAACGATGATCGCGGCCCTCGGCTGTGGCATCGGCANGGAGGACTTCAGGCCGGACAAGCTACGGTATCACCGCATCATCGTCATGACGGACGCGGACGTCGACGGGTCGCACATCCGGACCCTGTTGCTCACGTTCTTCTACCGGCAGATGCGGGAGCTGATCGNGCGCGGGCACATCTGTATCGCACAGCCCCCGCTTTATCGCGTCAAGCGGGGCCGTAGCGAGACGTATGTGAAGGACGACCGAGAGCTGGAGTCCTGGCTCTTCAAGCGGGCCGCCGAAACGCGCGTCCTCAAGCTCCCGACACAGGAGCTGACCGGGAGCGAGCTCGAAGCGCTGTTGCACCGACTGGTGGCCTTCCAGCGCTATCGCCGGATCGTCGAACGTCGCGGTCCGGCCGCCGACATTGTCCAGATGTTGCTCGCGCGGGGAGCGGCCGACAAGACGTTCTTCGACGATCGCGAGCTGCTCGAAAGGCTCGCGCGGGAGTTGACCACGACGCTACGCACAGTCCGCGTGGAGGCGGATCCGGAGCACAACGCCTACTCGCTTGCGGTCGAAGACCGAGCCGGCGGGTTTACCCGGCGGGAGACGGTGGGGATCGAGTTCGTGGGCTCGGCCATGTATCGCGCGCTCTATGCCAGCCATCGGGAAATCGAGGCCGTGACCGGGCCGATGATCGTCACGCCGGCGGCTCGGCCGGGTGAAGCCGGGGATCAGGCCGAGTCGGAGGAATCGACTGAGGCGAAGGCCAGTGAGGTCCGGATCAACGATCTCGACGAGCTCGTCGACTATTTTCTCAGTGCCGGCAAACGGGGTGTGGCGATCAACCGCTACAAGGGGCTCGGCGAGATGAACCCCGACCAGTTGTGGGCCACCACCATGAANCCGGACAACCGGACCCTGCTACAGGTCCGCGCCGAAGACGATACGGAAGCCGATCTGATGTTTACCACCCTCATGGGGGATCAGGTCGAGCCGCGCCGGAAATTCATCGAGGACCACGCGCTCGATGTGAAGAACCTCGACGTGTAACGACGAATTCACTGAGAAGTCAGAATTCAGAAGAGGCCGGTTGGCTGCTGCGCGCTGTCCGGCAGCCGTTTGTCTGTCTGGCTTGTGCTTCTGACCCAGATTCTGACTTCTACCTTCTGACTTCTGAAGTCTGAGGACCCCTCGCCCTATGTCCGACGCTCCCGATACCAAGTTGCCCGTCAACATCGAAGACGAGATGCGGCGCTCATACATGGATTACGCCATGAGCGTCATCATCGGCCGCGCGCTGCCAGATGTCCGCGATGGGCTCAAGCCGGCCCATCGCCGGGTCGTGTATGGGATGCGGCTGATGGGGTTGGCCTCCAACCGCGCCTATCGCAAGTGCGCCAAGATCGTCGGCGAGGTGATGGGGAATTTCCATCCGCACGGCGACGCGTCGATCTACGACACGCTCGTCCGGCTCGCCCAGGCCTTCAACATGCGTTACCCCCTGGTGGATGGGCAAGGCAACTTCGGGTCGGTCGACGGCGACCCCCCAGCGGCCATGCGCTACACCGAGGCGAGGCTGCAGCCGCTCGCCGACGACCTCATGGCCGATCTCGACAAGGAAACGGTCGATTTCGTCCCGAACTACGACGAGACCACCGAGGAGCCGTCGGTTCTACCCACACCGTATCCGAACCTGCTCGTGAACGGGTCGGTCGGGATCGCGGTCGGTATGGCCACTAATATTCCGCCGCACAACCTGGGGGAGGTCATCGACGGCATCATCTGGATCATTCAGCATCGAGAGGAGAGCGACGAGGAGAAACACCGCGGCCTGCGTGGACGGATACCCGGACCCGATTTTCCGACCGGGGGGTTCATTGTCGGGCAGGCCGGGATCGATGCCGCCTACCTGACCGGGCGGGGCTCACTGACAGTGCGTGGCCGGACCGCGATCGAGAGCATCGGGAAGGGCGACCGGGAGGCGATCGTCATCAATGAGATCCCGTATCAGCTGAACAAGACGCGGCTCATCGAGAAGATCGCCGATCTGGTGCGCGACAAGTCGCTCGAGGGGATCAGCGATCTCCGCGACGAATCGGACCGCGACGGCATGCGGATCGTCGTGGAGCTGAAGCGCGGCGAAATCGCAGAGGTCGTGCTGAACAATCTGTACAAGCAGACCCCGTTGCAGACCAGCTTCGGCATGATCATGCTCGCCATCGTCGGCGGGCGACCGCGCGTGCTCAGCCTGCTGGAGCTCGTCGAGCACTTCATCGAGTTTCGCCACGAGGTGATCCAGCGGCGCACCGAATTCCAGCTGAGGAAGGCGGAGGCGCGCGCGCACATTCTCGAAGGGCTGAAGATCGCCCTCGACCATCTCGATGCGGTGATCGCACTGATCCGCGGCGCCCAGAACCCGCCCGAGGCGCGCGTGGGTCTCATGGAGCAATTCGAGCTGAGCCAAATCCAGGCGCAGGCGATTCTCGACATGCAGCTGCAGCGGCTGACGGGGCTGGAGCGGCAGAAGGTGCTGGACGAGCTGGCCGAGCTGCTCGTCCTGATCCAGCGCTTGCGACAGATTCTGGGCAGCGAGACGCTCCTGATGGAGATGGTCATCAGCGAGCTCGACGAGGTGCGGACGAAGTACGGCGACGCCCGCCGGAGCGAGATCGTGGACAACCCGGGGGAGCTGCGCATCGAGGACCTGATCGCCGAGGAGGACATGGCGATTACGGTCAGCAACACCGGCTACGTGAAGCGGACCGCGATTACCGAGTATCGGAGTCAACGCCGCGGCGGCAAGGGCCGGATCGGCATGCGAACCCGGGACGAGGATTTCCTGACGCATCTCTTCGTCGCGTCGACACACGCCTACATCCTGATCTTCTCCGACCGCGGACGCGTGTACTGGCTGAAGGTGCACGCCATACCGGATGTCGGCCCCGATGGTCGCGGGAAAGCGATCGCGAATCTGGTGTCCATGGAGGCGGGCGAGAAGATTGCGGCCCTGCTGGCGGTCAGGGAGTGGCCTGCCGAGGACGGGGAGCGCTACATCGTCACTGGATCCCGGCGTGGCGCGATCAAGAAGACGGACCTCCGGTCGTTCCGACACCCGCGCCAGGCAGGCATCATCGCCGCGGGTGTGGATGAGGACGACGCGGTGATCGCCGCCGAGCTCACCGACGGGCAGGGTGAGGTTTTCCTGGGAACCCGGCGCGGCATGGCAATTCGCTTTGCCGAGCGAGATGTCCGCCCGATGGGGCGCACGGCACGTGGCGTGCGTGGTATCAGGCTCCGAACGGACGATGAGGTGGTGGCCATGGCGGTGGTACGGCCCGGCGGGACGCTGCTGACGGTCACGGAGAACGGCTACGGGAAGCGCACGGAGCTGGACGAATACCGCGTGCAATCCCGTGGGGGAGTGGGTATCATTGGCATCCAGACGACTGTCCGGAATGGCNGTGTTGCTGGTATCGCCTATGTGGAGGATGAGGATGAACTGATGCTCATCACTCAACNAGGGAAGGTGCTTCGCATGGATACCAAAGANATCCGACCGATCGGCCGGGCAACGCAGGGCGTGCGGCTCATCGAAATCGACGACCGGGACCGGGTCGTGTCACTCGCCNGATTGGCTGAAGAGGTGGGTGAGGAAACCGAATTGGAACACGGCCCAGAGCCTGTCGNGTAATGCAGGCCAACGTATGACCCGGACGCGTGGGGGAGCATCGACTCCCTGCGCGTCCAGCCAAGGAGGCGGGGAGATGGCTCGAACCAGAACGACGTCGCTCGTGCTCGCGCTGTTCATGGCGCCGCTGATGGCGCTGTTCGTCTCGGCGTGTGCTGGGGGAGGGGGAGAGCAGGCGCTGATCCGAAGCTACTTCCTTGCCGCCAGGCTGAATGACCGACCGACGCTCAATAACATCGCGATGGTCAGGTTCGACCCCCGCGAAGACGGTTCGGTCTCGGGCGTCTCGGTCGTCAGCGTCNCGGAGCAACAAACCCGGCCGTTGCGCATCAAAGAACTGAATGAGGCGCTGGCCGACGCGCAACAGGCGGACGAAGACTTCAACACCGAGAAGGTCGCGTATCAGGACGAAAACTTTGACGCCATCAATCGGGTGCTCGCGGCGGAGCGTGACGAAGACGACGTCGCCCGACGTGACGTAGAGGTGCAAGAGGCGTGGACGGACTGGCGCAACCAGACCATGGAGCATGCCAAGACGGTTTCGGATGCGCAGGTCGCGCTGACCCGCGAACAGAACTCAGCCGCGCTCAGCATGTTCGATCCGAACGAGCCGCTGGACCTGACACAGTATGACGGCGAGCTGCTGACCAAAGAGGTTTCAATTACCGCCGATGTTGAGTTGAACGGTGCCGAGAACGAGCGGTCGATGGTCGTCACGCTGCAGCAAGCGGTGATGACGGGGTCGGACGGCACGGTGATCGAAGGCGCCTGGGTCATCGCAAACATCAGCTAGTTGGCTGCTCGCTGGAACGCGAGCCACTCCTACGGGCCCGACCCCTCGCACGGCCGGCGGGTCGGGCCACCTCTCGTCCCCCGGCCGCGACATGCCGGAACCCTCAGACGGAGCCCCTCCGACGCAGTCGACGCCGACACGATCCTTCGGTCTTCGATTGCTCGCCGCGCTCCCGTTCGGTTTCCTCCTGTTCGGGTTGTGGCTCGTGCTCTCGCCGAAGCGCGACCTGTTTCATCTCGGGCTCGGTGCGCTGACGGCCGGCGCGATCGCGCTGCTGTCGGAGCGGCTCGTCGGGCAGCCGCCGCCGATCGCGGAACCCAACGGCCGCACCCTGCTCCGGATGCCGTGGCACCGCTTTGTCGGCTATCTCCCCTGGTTGGTGTGGCAAGTCGTGATTGCGAGCCTGCAAGTCGCCTACGTCGTGTTGCACCCGCGGCTGCCGGTGGACCCGCGTCTGCTCCGGGTCCGCGTGCGTTATCCGCACACGCTGGCCCGGTTGACCCTTGCCAACTCGATCACGCTGACTCCCGGTACCGTGACGCTCGATGTGGACGACGACGAATACCTCGTGCACGCATTGACCGAGACAAGCGGCCAAGCTTTGGAGCAGGGGACGATGCCCGACCGGGTGTCGGCGCTGTTTGGCGTGAAGGCGAAAGGCATCGGGTCATGAGATGACCATGTCCCTTCTGCTGGCCTCGGTCGCGGTGGCGCTTGCGCTGGTGATGCTGCTATCGCTGTATCGCGTCGTGAACGGTCCGTCGATCTTCGACCGGCTCACGGGGCTGGGGTTGATCGGCAGCAAGACGATTGTGCTGCTCGTCGTCCTGGGCGCCTGGACCGAGCGAGTCGATCTGTATGTGGACATCGCGCTGTCCTATGGCTTGATCAGCTTCGTCGGCACGTTGGTACTGGCGAAGTACTTCGAGGTGACGGCTGACTCGCCCCAAGCGGGCCACAGGAGGTCGGATTGAACGTGCTCGCCGGTGTCATGATCGTCTTGGGGTTCGGCTTCATTCTGGCCGGCGTGATCGGTATCCTGCGGCTCCCCGACTTCTATTGCCGCCTTCACGCCATGGGAAAGTGCGACACACTTGGTGTGGCGTTGCTGATCGGCGGTCTGGCGGTGAGCGAGGGTTTCTCGCTGACCAGCGCGAAGATGTTGCTCGTCCTGGTGTTCGTGTCGCTCGCCAACCCGACCGTCACCCACGCGTTGGGACGCGCCGCGCTGCGGGCCGGGCTGGTGCCCTGGACCAGGACCGGTGGGGAGAAGGGGTCGTGATCGACGCCCTCGCGCTACTGTTCCTCGTGCTGATGGTCGTGTGCGCCGCCGCGGCGCTCCGCGTCAAAGATCTCCTGGCGGCCGTAACGATCTTCGGGGCCTTCAGTTTCTTCTCTGCGGCCTTCTTCGTCGTCCAGGACGCGCTGGACGTCGCCTTCACCGAGGCGGCGGTCGGGGCGGTCATCACGACGGTGTTCTTCGTCTCTGCGATCCGGCGGACCACCCGGAGGGTGCGGTGATCGAGCGTGTGGGTTTGCTGCTGCTCGTCCCGGGCCTCGTAGTGCTCCTGCAGGCTGCGGCCGATCTGCCCCGGGTAGGCGACGGCGCGTCGGCGCCATTCACCCATGTCGCGGCGCACTACATCGACCATGCACACGAGCAGACCGGCGCCCCGAACTTCGTCACCGCCGTGCTGGCCGACTATCGGGGCTTCGATACCTTCGGCGAGCTGATAGTCATCTTCACGGCCGGAGTAGGCTGTCTGCTGATCTTGGGGACCAGAGATGACGGGCCGCCACCGCCGGATGAGGGAACAGCGTGAGGTCGCGTTTCGGCAGCCCTGTGCTCGACGCGGCCATCCGGCTGCTCGTGCCGTTCATGTGGCTGTTCGCCGCCTACGTGTTGATTCATGGGCACGACAGCCCGGGTGGCGGCTTTCAGGGCGGTGTGATCCTGGCCGCGTCGATTATCCTGCTGCGTCTGGTGCGGGGTCGCGAGCGCGTCTCGGCGCTCACGTCGCACGATGCCCTCATGCTCGCGTGCATCGGTCCGCTGCTCTATGGCGGCATCGGTTTCGCGAGCCTGCTGTTCGGGGGTAACTTCCTGGACTACGGGGCGCTGCCGCTGCCGATGGAGCCAGCCGAGGTCCGGGTCATCGGCACGCTCGGGATCGAAGCCGGTGTGATGGTCGGGGTGACCGGTGTGTTGGTGCTGATCTTCGACATCCTCGCGTGGGTGGACGACGACACGGTCTAGGAAATGTCCAAGGAGGCAGGAGTCAGGAGACAGAAGAAGGGATGAGTCTGATCGCCTGGGGACAGCTGCAATACGTGCTGGCGGCGGTGCTGCTGCTGATCGGTCTGTACGGCATGCTGGTCAGGACGAACCTCGTGCGCAAGCTCATGGCGATGAACGTCATGCAGGTGGCGGTCATTGTGTTCTTCATCTCGCTGGCCGTGCGGGCCGGTGGGACACCGCCGATCGAAGTTGCGCATCCGTCAGCCGGCAGCGACGTGCTCTACGCCAACCCGTTGCCTCACGCCCTCATGCTGACGGCGATCGTCGTCAGCGTCAGCACCACCGGTGTGGCGCTCGCGCTCCTGATCCGTATCCACCGCCGCTTCGACACGCTCGACGAGGCTGACCTGCTCGACCGGTTGCGTGAGTGAGCGAGCATCTTCCGATTCTCATCGTGCTCTGTCCGTTGGCGGCGGCCCTGCTCGTGCCCCTGGCGGCCAGGCTCTCGCCGCGGCTGGCGCGCGGCATCGCCGTCGCGGCGCCGGTCGGTGCGCTGGTGTGCGCGGTGGCGGCGCTCCGCGTCGCCCTCGACCGTGGGCCCTGGCACTATTACCTCGGCGGGTGGGCGCCGCCGTGGGGCATCGAGTATGTGGTCGACCCGCTCGGCGGCGGAATGGCCACGCTCGTGGCGCTCCTGGCGTCGCTGGTCGCGATTTATGCCGGTCCTTACCTTCGGGCTCGTTCCGCGTTCCGGGCAGCGATCTTCGACAGCTTGTTCCTGCTGCTGACCGGCGGGCTGCTCGGGATTACGCTGACGGGGGATCTCTTCAATCTCTACGTGTTCCTCGAGATCTCCTCGCTGGCCGCCTACGCGCTGCTGGCGTCGAGTGGCGAACGGGCGGTCGTGGCCACGTTCCGCTATCTGCTCATCGGGACGATCGCGGCGAGCTTCTACCTGCTGGGGCTCGGCTATCTCTATGCGTTGACCGGCACCCTGAACATGGGCGATCTCGCGATGCGCCTGGCGGAAGCGGATGGCGGCAGCGCCATGACAGTCGGTGTCGTGCTGATTGTGGTCGGCCTGGCGATCAAGATGGCGGTCTTCCCGCTGCACGGCTGGATGCCGGACGCCTATACCTACGCTCCACCGCCGGTGACGATGTTCATCGCCGCCGTCATGTCCAAGGTGAGCGCGTATGCGCTGGTGCGGGTGCTGTTTTTCGTGCTTCCGGCCACCGGTGTCGTCGAGACCGCGCTGGCCGTGCTGAGCTGGGTCGCCGCGGGTGGTGTGCTTGCCGGTTCGATCCTCGCGCTGGCTCAGACCGACGTCCGGCGGATGTTGGTCTACTCGAGTGTGGGGCAGATGGGGTATGTGGTGCTCGGGCTGTCGCTCGGGAACGCCACAGCGCTGACCGGTGCATTGCTGCATGTCGTCGGGCACGCCGTCGCCAAGGGCTGCCTGTTCGGTGCGGTGGGCAGCTTGCCCCGACAGACGGTGCAGGCCGAGGTTGCCGGGTTCGCCGGTGCCAGCCGCCGCGCGCCGCTCACCATGGCGGCCTTCACGGTTGCGGCGCTGTCTCTCGTGGGGCTGCCTCCAACAGCCGGGTTTTTCAGCAAGTGGTATCTGTTGCAGGGGGCGCTCGAGGTCGACGCCTGGTTCTTCGCGGCGGTGCTGCTGATGAGCTCGCTGCTGAGCGCGGTCTACTTCTTCCGCGTCATCGAGCGGATCTACTTCGCCGCCGACTCGGCGGCGGCCGAGCCGGGCGCACCGCGCCGCCGCACGCAGCCGTCGCTACGGATGCTGGGCCCGGTAATCACGCTGGGCGCGGCGGTGCTGCTGATCGGGATTTTCAACGGGCGGCTGGTCGCCGCGGTGATCAGCCGGGCATTACCAGAGTTCTGAATGAGAGCCCCTAGGGAGACAGGAGGCAGGAGGCAGGAGGTAGGAGGCAGGAGGGCGCATGCCTGATCTGCTTGGTGCCGATCGGCCGCTGGCGGCGGTGCTCGTGTCGCTGGTGGCGGCCGGGCTGATCCGCGTGTTCGGCGAGCGGCCTGCGCTGCGCGAGAGCTGCACGTTCGGGGCCGGTATCATCAAGTTGGCGTTGGTCGTGTCGATGCTGCCGGTGGTGCTCGATGGCGGTGTCGTCGAGTCGGCGCCGTTGTCGCTCCTGCCCGGAGTGACCCTGCATCTGCGTGTCGATCCACTCGGGCTCCTCTTCGCACTGGTGGCGTCGACACTGTGGCTGCTTACATCGGTTTACTCGGTCGGCTACATGCGGGCCGGCGGCTACGACAACCAGACCGGCTATTTCGCCAGCTTCGCTGTTTGCGTCTCGGCCACGATCGGGTTGGCGTTCGCGGCCAACCTGCTGACGTTCTTCGTGTTCTACGAGATGCTCACGCTGGCGACCTACCCGCTGGTTGTGCACAACCGCANGCCAGAGGCGCGGGCGGCTGGACGGAAGTATCTCGTCTATACCCTGACGGCGGGTCAGGCGTTGCTGCTGGCGATTGTCTGGACGCAGTCTCTGGCGCCAGGGGCCGAGTTCCGACCCGGGGGTCTGTTGCCGCCTGGGATTCCGGATTGGACGGTCATCGGGCTTTTCGTTCTGTTCATCGCCGGTGTCGGCGTCAAGGCCGGGATCATGCCGTTGCACGCCTGGTTGCCGGCAGCGATGGTCGCGCCCACGCCGGTCAGCGCGCTGCTCCATGCAGTAGCCGTCGTCAAGGCGGGCGCCTTCGGCTGTCTCCGCATCGTAGGGTATGTCTTTGGGGTCGACCTGCTGCACGAGGTCGGTGTAGATACCGTCTTGGCCGTTTTGGCCGGCACGACGATCTTGTTTGCCTCGTTCCGGGCGCTTGGGGAGACCCACCTCAAGCGCCGGCTCGCCTACTCGACGATCAGTCAACTGTCCTACATCGTGCTCGGAGCGGCGTTGGGCTCGGTTGCCGCGCTGGCCGGCGCGATATTTCACATCGCAGCGCACGGCTTTATGAAGATCACCCTGTTCTTCTGCGCTGGCGCCATCCACACCGCGTCGCACCGTGACGACGTCACCCAGCTTGGCGGCGTGGGGCGGCAGATGCCGGCCACCATGACCGCCTTCGCCGTCGCCGCGGCCGGTCTGGCCGGGACGCCACTGTTGGCCGGCTTCGTCAGCAAGTGGAACCTCGGGATCGGGGCACTCGCAGCCGGTCATGGGGTGTACATTGTCCTGCTTGCCATCAGTAGTCTGCTCAACCTGGCCTACTTCTTCCCGATCGTCTACGACGCGTTCTTCAGTCCGGCGCATGGCGAGGTCGCCCCGGAGCGCTTCACACTCACGGCGCCGCTGGTCGTCACCGCGCTGGCGGCGCTGGTGTTGGGGGTCGTGCCCGATGCGGGTGTCAGTTTCTCGCGGCTGGCCTGGAGCGCCGCGACAAGCGTCGTCGCCGGATCGGTCCCCGGAGGGCTGCCATGACCGCGGCGCGCTGGGCTCTGGCGGCGATGTTCGCGGCGGCGGTTGTCAGCGGTCTCGACCTGCTGGCGCACCCGCACGGTGAAGCCTGGTGGCATCACCTGCCTGGATTCGATCTCGTGTACGGGTTCGTTGGCTGCGTGGCGATCGTGATCGGATCGAAAGCACTTGGCAAGGTGTGGCTCCAGCGGCCCGAGCGGTTCTATGAGGACAGGGAGGACAGGGAGCGCGGCGAAGACGGCGAGGACGGCGAGGCATGACCGTTCATCCGGCGCTCGTCCTGTTCGTGACAGCAGGGCTGGTTGGTGTCAGCCGTCGGGGCGGGGCCCGGGCCGGGGTACTCCTCACCGGGACGCTCGGCGCGCTGGCGGCGGCCGCGGCATTGCCTCACGGTGCGCACTGGGAATACAGCGTCGGCGCCTATGCCCTCCAGCTGTTGCGGGTAGACCCGCTGAGCCATCTATTCGGGCTCATTTTCAGCCTGATTGCGGCGATCGGCACCCTGTATGCCCTGGGTGTCGGTCGACGGGCCGAGCACGCCGCAACGCTGGTCTACGCCGGTGGCGCGCTGGGGGTCGTCTATGCCGGCGACTGGATCAGCGCGTTTGTCTGGTGGGAGCTGATGGCGATGGCGTCAGTCGTCGTCGTCTGGTCCGGGAACACCGACCGCGCTCGGGCAGCCGGGTTTCGCTATCTTTTTGTGCACGTCGCTGGCGGGTCACTCTTCTTCATCGGTCTCGCGCTACACCTGGCGACCGGTGGGAGCCTTGCCTTCGGTCCTCTGGGAGGCGGCGCGGGCTTGGCCTACGGGCTGATCCTGGTGGGGGTTGCCATCAACGCCGCCATCCCCCCGCTTCACGCGTGGCTGCCAGACGCCTACCCTGAGGCGTCGATTACCGGGACGGTCTTTCTCAGTGCGTTCACCACCAAGACCGCCGTCTACGTGTTGATCCGGGTGTTTCCCGGCAGCGACCTGCTGGTCTGGGCCGGGATCGCGATGGCGCTCTATGGTGTCGTCTACGCCGTGCTCGAGAATGACATCCGCCGGCTGCTCGGCTATCACATCATCAGTCAGGTGGGGTATATGGTGGCCGGGGTCGGCATCGGCACGCCCTTGGCGTTGGGGGGTGCGGCTGCGCATGCGTTCTGCCACATTCTCTACAAGGCGCTGCTGCTGATGGGCGCCGGCGCGGTGATGACGGCGACCGGTCGGCGCAAGCTAACAGAGCTCGGAGGCATCGGGCGCCAGATGCCGCTGGTGGTGCTGCTCTATGCCGTCGGCGCGTTCTCGATCTCCGGCGTGCCACTTTTCAACGGGTTCATCAGCAAGTCGATGATTATCACCGCTGCCGGCGACGACGGCTGGGGCTTCGCCGAGTTGCTCCTCACGCTGGCAAGCGTCGGCACGTTCCTGCACACCGGCCTGAAGCTGCCGTACTTCACCTTCTTCGGACCCTCTCGCGGTCTGCGCCTCACGCGTGTGCCGGGCCACATGATCGCTGCGATGGGGCTCGCCGCGATCTGTTGCGTCGGTCTGGGAGTGGCTCCGGGCTGGCTGTATGCGCGGCTTCAGACCGTGGTCGACTACCACCCCTACACGCTCGACCACGTTGCCGGGTCGCTGCAGCTACTGGGCGGGACCGCGCTCGGGTTCTGGTGGCTGCTCAGCAAGCTCGCCGGGGAGACGACCGAGAGTCTGGACACCGATTGGCTCTACCGGAAGCCGGTGCCGGTGGCTCTCGCCTGGTTGGTCGGCGTGGCGGCTGCCACCGGGCGGCTTGCTCGGGTCGCGTCGCAGGCGGTCGTGCGGGTTGCGGTGGCGTATGCGGCCAACCCGTTGAGCGCCGTGGGGCGTCTCGGTGTCGGCGGCACGGGCAATACCGATGGTGTGATGCCGCCCTACGACGTGAACCGGTATCGGCTCCCGATCGGGGTGACGGTGATGTGGGTGGTGCTCGCCGTCGGTTTGCTGGCGTTGTGGGTGGGGTAACTGGCCGCTTACCTGTTCTTGCGGCCCGCGACCGGCTTCAGGCGCACCGGTGGCGGACACCGGAACGACCCGCCACCGCGCCGGGCGACGGCCTATCCCAAACCTCCCACCTGCGCCGCCGGCGAGGCTCCTGATCGTTTCCTTGGAGCGCCCGTAGGCTGAAGCCCGCAGCCCGAAGCCAGCGTAGGCGGAGATCGGTCGCCGCCTACGCTAGGGTCAGCTTGGCGTACTTTGCCCGTAGCGTCTTCTGTCCGACGTCGGCGAAGCGAACCGTGAGCTTCATGTCGTCTGTCAATGGCTCGACGGACAGGATGGTGCCTACCCCGAAGGTCGCGTGGCGCACGCGCGTACCTGGACGGACGCTGATGACCGACTGGTTCTCGTCCTCGTAGTCGTACCCGTAATCCGGTTGGATCTCCTCTTCGGCGGTCGGCCCATGCCGGCGCGGGCCACGGCGTGGCCGGCCGAAGGTCGTCGTGACGGGCGCCGGTGTCGAGAACACCGGCTCGACCACCTCGAGCAACTCGGCCGGGATCTCGTCGAGGAACCGCGACGGGTCTGACGCCCTATATTCGCCGAACACGCGACGGCGGGCGGCGCTCGTCAGGACAAGTCGTGTCTTCGCGCGGGTCATCCCGACGTAACACAGCCGGCGTTCCTCCTCGAGCGCCTCGGCGTCATCCTGCGACCGCATGTGAGGAAACAGCCCCTCCTCCATGCCGACCATGAAGACCGCCGGGAACTCGAGCCCTTTGGCTGCGTGCAGCGTCATCAGCCAGATCCGGGCCTCGGGGGCACCCTGTTCTTCGTCGGTCTCAGACAGCAGCGCCAACCGGTCGACGAAGCCGCGGAGCGACGCCTCCGGGTCGCGCACCTCGTAGTCGCGCGCCGCCGATACCAGCTCCATCAGGTTGGCCAGGCGTCCCTCGGCCTCCTCGGTGTGCTGCCCCCGGAGGTTCTCGAGATAGCCACTCTGATCGAGCAGCTTGCCAAGCACGTCGGACACCGGTTCGCACGACGCGATGTCGCTCAGCGTCCGCATCAGATCGCGGAACTGTCGCAGCGCGGTCACCGCACGGGTGGGCAGCAGCTTTTCGTCGATCGCGCGCGTTAGCCGTCGCCAGAGGGAACCGGTCGAGGCGGCGTCGACCACGCCGCCCGCAAACAGCGGCCCGGCGTCGACCAGCGCCGGCTCGAGCTCGTCGAGCGCGGTCATGACGCCCTTGCCGATACCGCGGGTCGGGACGTTGATGACCCGGCGCAGGCTGACGTCGTCGTCCGGGTTCATCAGCAGCCGTAGATAGGCGAGAGCGTCCTTGATCTCCTTCCGCTCGTAGAACCGGACGTTGCCGATGATCTTGTAGGCCAGCCCCTCGCGGATCAGGGCGTCCTCGAGCGCACGCGACTGGGCATTGGTGCGATACAGGACACCGACGACCTCGTCGTGCATTTCACCGGCCGCCAGTGCCTCGCGGAGCCGCGCGGTCACGAAGTCTGCTTCTTCGAGCTCGTCCCCACCGCGGAAGTAGCGGATCGGCGCCCCACCGGCCTGGTCGGTCCAGAGCCGCTTTTCCTTGCGGTTGTGGTTCCGTCGGATGAGGGCCGACGCCGCGTCGAGGATGACCTGGGTCGAGCGGTAGTTCTGCTCGAGGCGGACGACGGTCGCCTCGGAGAAGTCCTGCTCGAAGTCCATGATGTTGCGCAGGTCGGCGCCCCGCCATTTGTAGATCGACTGGTCTGGGTCGCCGACGACACACAAGTTGCGGTGATGGTCGGCCAGGTGACGGATGAGCAGATACTGCGGCTGATTGGTGTCCTGGTATTCGTCGACCATGATGAACCTGAACCGCCGGCTGTAGCGTTGTTTCACCGCCTCGGCGGTCGCAAACAGCTCAACGGTTTGCAGCAGCAAGTCATCGAAGTCGAGCGCGTTGGCCTCGTTCAACGCGCGCCGGTAGCGCTCGTACACCTTGGCCGCGAGCTCACCGCGCGCGCTCCAGCTGTCGTCGCGCAACGTCTCGGGGTCCACCATCTGGTTCTTCGCCTGGCTGATGAGCGACAGCGCCAGGCGGGCCGGCAGCAGCTTGTCGTCGATGTCGAGCTCCCGGAGTGCCCGCCGCACGACCGTCATCTGGTCCGACGAGTCGTAGATGACGAAGTCGCGTGACAGACCGATGGCGGGCCCCTCGCGACGGAGCATCCGCGCGCAGAAGGCGTGGAACGTGGAGATCCATAATCCCCGGCAATCGGTTGCCAGCAGCTCCTCGACCCGTTCGCGCATCTCTCCGGCTGCCTTGTTCGTGAAGGTGACCGCCAGCACCTGGTCCGGCTCGGCGTGCCCTTCCCCGATCAGATACGCCGCTCGATGCGAGATGACCCGGGTCTTCCCCGAACCCGCCCCGGCGAGAATCAGCAACGGGCCCTCGGTCTGCACTACCGCCCGCCGTTGTTCGGGGTTCAGATGCTGAAGAAAGTCCATTCCGTGTGCCGAAGCTCGGGGCGCGGAGACCAGGTCACTCCACTGTGACACTTTTGGCAAGATTGCGCGGCTGGTCGACGTCGCAGCCTCGACGGACCGAGATGTGGTAGGCGAGCAGCTGGAGCGGGACGACCATGACGATCGGGGTGATGAGCGGTGACGACGCGGGCACGGTGATCAGCGCATCCCGGTCCCGGTCGATCAGGTTCTCGATGTCGTGCTGGCTATCGTCGGTCAGGGCGATGACGGCACCCCCGCGGGCCTTCGCTTCCTGCAGGTTGGCAGCCATCTTTTCGAAGACCTGACCCGCGGGCAACAGCGCGACAACCGGCATCTGCTCATCGATGAGCGCAATCGGGCCGTGTTTCATCTCGCCGGCCGGATAGCCCTCGGCATGGATGTAGGAGATCTCCTTCAACTTCAATGCGCCCTCGAGGGCGATCGGGTAGTTGATGCCGCGACCCAGAAAGAGGAAGTTCCGATGGGCGTAGAAGCGCTGCGCGATCGCCTGGATGGCCTCGTCACATTTGAGCGTCTGTTCGATCAGCCGCGGCACCTGGTTCAGTTCCGTAAGATGCCGAAGGGCGGTCTCTGGTGGCAGCGCGCCGCGAACCTGGGCCAGATAGAGCGCAAGCAGGTGCAGTGCCACCAGTTGTGAGGTGAACGCCTTGGTCGAGGCGACCCCGATTTCGGGGCCGGCGTGCGTATAAACGGTCCCATCGGCTTCGCGGGTCGCCATGCTGCCGACGACGTTGCAGATGGCGATGCTCATGGCCCCCTTGCCACGGGCTTCCCGGAGCGCCGCCAGCGTATCGGCCGTCTCACCCGACTGGGTGATGACGACGGCGAGCGTCGTGGAGGCGACGATCGGGTCGCGATAGCGATACTCCGACCCGTAGTCCACCTCGACCGGCACGCCGACAAGCCGTTCGATCAGGAACTTGCCGACCAGCGCCGCGTGCCAGGAGGTGCCGCAGGCCAAGATGACGATCCGGTCGACCGCCTGCAGCCGGTCGTTCGAAATCTCCAACTCGCCCAAGAACACCTGCCCCGATTGGAGTGAGCCGCGGCCGAGTACCGTTTCCTGAATGGCCCACGGCTGCTCGAAAATCTCCTTCAGCATGAAGTGTTTGTACCCGGCCTTTTCCGCCATCACCGGGTCCCACGCAATGCGCTGGGTTGTGGTCTCGACGGGGGCGCCGGTGAAGTCGGTGAACGTCACGCCGTCCCGCGTGACGACCGCCATTTCTTCGTCACCGAGAAAGACGACGTCGCGGGTATAGCTGAGGACCGCCGGCACGTCGGAAGCCACCAGGAACTCCCGGTCGCCCATCCCGACGACAATCGGCGGGCCGTTGCGGACGGCGACCAGCTTGTGCGGGTCGTCAGCGGCCAGCAGCACCATGCCGAAGAGCCCGCGCACATGGGTCAGCGCGCGACGGACCGCCTGCTCCAGCCCGTCGTCCCGCATTTCGCGTTCGACCAGGTGTGCGACGATCTCAGTGTCGGTCTCGGTCTCGAACCGGTGCCCCTGGTCCTCGAGCTCGAGCTTCAGCTGCAGGTAGTTTTCGATAATGCCATTGTGAACCACAACGATCCGTCCGGTGCAGTCACGGTGGGGATGGGCGTTTTCTTCGGTCGGACGGCCATGGGTTGCCCATCGGGTGTGGCCCAGACCGTAATCCCCGTCCACCGGCTGGTCGGCGAGTGCCTCTTCGAGTCGGGCCAGCTTACCGGCACTGCGACGCACTTCGACATCGCCGTTCCGCACAAGCGCCACGCCGGCCGAGTCGTAGCCGCGATACTCCAGCCGACGCAGGCCGTCGATAAGGACCGGAACGACTGGTTTCTCTCCGATGTAGCCGATGATTCCGCACATAAACTTTTGAGGTCAGAAGTCAGAGGTCGGATGGGCCTGTGTCGTGGCCTTGTTTCCGCTGCGTGACCCACCCCTCCTTGTTGACTTGTCGGCCCCGGGCCACGCCCAAAGCGTCGGCGGGCACATCGTCAGTGATGCAGGAGCCGGCTGCGACATAGGCATCGTCGCCTACCGTCACCGGCGCGACAAGCTCGGTACCGCTGCCGACGAAGACGCGGTCGCCGATGGTGGTGCGGTGTTTCTCGTCGCCGTCATAGTTGCAGGTGATGGTGCCGGCTCCAACGTTGACGCCGGTGCCGATCGTGGCGTCACCCAGGTAGCTGAGATGGTTCGCCTTTGACCCGTCGCCCAACGACGTCTTCTTGAGCTCGACGAAATTACCAACACGCGCCGCTTCCCCGACCTGGGTGTCCGGCCGCAAGTGCGCGAACGGTCCGACCCGGGCGCCATGCGCGATGGTCGCTCTGTGAATGACGCAGTGGTTGTTGACGAGCACGTCGTCGCCGACCGTGGAGTCGACAATCCGGACTCCGGCGTGCAGCTCGCATCGGGAGCCGATGATGGTGCGTCCCTCGAGGATGACGCCTGGGTGAATCACGGTGTCGGGACCGACGGTCACGTCGGTGTCGACATAGGTCGTTGCCGGGTCCTCGATGGTGACACCGGCGGCCATCAACTCTTCGTTCTTGCTCTGTCTCACGATCCGTCTGACCTCCGCCAGTTCGGTCTGGCTGTTGATCCCGCGAACTTCGTCCGGGTTATCGACCTCGACGGTCTCGACTGGTAGCCCCCTCCGGCGGTAGATCGTGACGAGCCCCGGGAGATAGATCTCGTTGACCGCGCCGGTGGCCGGAATCTCCCGGAGAGCGCCAAAAAGCGGTGCGAGGTCGAAGGCGTAGATACCGCCGTTGATTTCTTTCAGCTGTCGTTGCCCCTCCGAAGCGTCCCGTTCCTCGACGATCCGACTGAGCCGGCCGTCCTTGCGCACGATGCGGCCGTAGCCGTACGGGCGGACCAGTGTGGCGGTCAGCACTGTGACGGCGGCGTTCGTGCGCTCGTGGGTCTTGATCAGACGCTGCAAGGTCGCAGGCCGAATCAACGGTACGTCGCCGGAGAGTACGACCAGGGACCCGCGCTGTCGGCCGAGAAGCGGCTCTGCCTGGAGCAGCGCATGACCGGTGCCGCGTTGTTCGGTCTGATGAGCGAAGCCAAGCGACGCATGATGCGCCAGCTCCTCCCGAACCTGATTGGCCAGATGACCGACCACCACCGCCGTCGATGCCGGGGACAGCGTGCTGGCGGTACGCAGGACGTGTTCGATCAATGGCAGACCGGCGATCCGATGCAGCACCTTCGGCCGGCTAGACCGCATCCGGGTTCCCTGGCCGGCGGCGAGGATCAGGACGTGATTCGGCATCCTACCTGTGGCGCGTCAGCGACGGTGCGTTCGGCCAGAGGCGCTCGCCAACCCCGGTCCACAGTCACCAGGAGGCAATCCCTGAAGGGAGACATCTGGCAGCAGACTGCTAGGACGTCCTGACTGCGTCGAGAAATGGCTTGGTCCCTCGAATGGCCTCGAAATCCGGCTCCTGCCGGGCCTGCAGCCGATTATCCGGGTTGAGGGCAATCGCCTTTTTCAGATGCTGCGCGGCGCTCTCCACTTCATCGCTGCTCGCCAGGGCAAGCGCCAGCATGTACTGGACGTGGTCGTCCGCTGGGCGTGACGAGGCCGCGCTTCGCAGGAGCAACAGAGCTTCGTCGACATCGCGGCGGTTCAGCGCCAGCGTCGCAGCGAAAATTCGGTCGTCGACCGTTCTCGGCACTTTGGCCTTCGGGCTCGATTCCCGTTCGCACACGTTCAAATAGAGGCGCGCCCGCTCGTGGAGCTCGCGCTCCTCGGGAACCTGCAGCACAAGCCGGAATATGGCGGCTGCCCCGTCGAAGTTCTTGCGCTGCAGTGCCTTGAGGCCTTTTTCGTAGAGCGCAACCGCCTTGGCATAGGCCTGCCGGATCTTGACCACCGGAGCACGTGCAACCTTTCGCGCGCGGGGCGCCTTGGCCTTCCGCTTCGCCGGAGGTTTCACGCTCTTCTTCTTCTTACTCACCGGGCGCTTGGCCTTGGCCACAGCCTTCTTCGCGGCAGTCTTTCGCCTCGCCGGAGGTTTCGCGCTCTTCTTTGTCTTGCTCACCGGTCGCTTGGCTCGACCCGCATTCTTGCTCCGAGCGGCGCGCGCAGGTGGCCGTCCCTTCTTGGCCATCGGATCTCCTTCGGAAGGTCCCCCGGTGGGAGTCCCCGTGTGCTCAGACGGGATCGACCAAAAACCATAACAGACGGCGTCGAAACGGTCAAGAAGACAGCCAAGAGGCGGCCCTGACTCGAAGTCTTTAGGTCTTTCAGCCTATTTCCTTGGCTCGTACCACAGCGGTATACATCTGCCTGGTTGTAAGCCCATACTTCCGCCCCATTTCCTTTACAGCGGTTCTTCGACTGGCACCGCTGTTGGTTAATTGCGTCAATTCCTTGAGTAACACAGCCCCCTCTGGGGGCCTCTGTGTCGGGAGGTCAACGCCTTCGGCAGGCCACACAACACAAGTATATTCTCCACGCGGTGCCACGGACATCTCGACGAGCTCTGATATAGGTCTAATGACCAACTCCTCGTGGAGTTTTGACAGCTCTCGGCATACCGCGACCATTCTGTTGCCCAAGAATTCACGCATCATCGTGAGAGTCGTAACCAGCCTGTGGGGTGATTCAAAGAAAACGAGGGTCCTGGGTTCACTCGCCAACGCTTCGCACCACCGTTTTCTGTCATTAGACCTACGAGGCGGAAACCCGACAAACGTAAAGCTGTTGGTGGGCGCACCGGAAGAGATCAAGGCGGCGATGACGGCAGACGGACCGGGGAGGGCCATGACGGAGACGCCGGCGTCAAGAGATTGACGAACCAGAATGAGGCCCGGGTCGGAGATGACAGGGGTCCCGGCATCCGACAGCAGTGCGATTGAGTCGCCGGCCAGGAGCCGTCTGACGAGACCGGGGGCCTTTGGTCGCTCGTTATGTTCGTGAAGGCTGGTCGATTTGGTCGTGATGTCGTAGTGCCGGAGGAGCTTGGCTGTACGCCGGGTGTCCTCAGCGGCGATCAGTTGCACCTCGCCGAGAATGCGCACAGCTCGGAAGGTGAAGTCCTCGAGGTTCCCGATCGGCGTGGCGACCAGATAGAGCGTGCCAGACATCGGGGAGCACGAAAGGGGGAAGCCGATTGACCGTGCCCTATTGTAACATTCAGAGGGCCACACGGATGGTGGACCTCACCCATCTCCGTTTGGGACCCCAGCCCCCGGGTCACGGGACCCGCCGCGTCAAGACCGCATGAACACAACGGAACCGCTGTCACATTTTATTGACGAATATCTGGGCTTCTTGTACGAGCGTTCGCCAACGGCGGCTGCCGGGGACGGCGTGCATGCCCATGACGACCAGATGGAGGACCTCTCCCGGTCGACCATCGAAGCCGAGGTGCGGGAGCACGGTGGGTTCGCGCGGAGACTCGACCGTATCTCGACCCGAAGTCTGACGGCCGAAGAACAGCTCGAGCGACGGATGCTGGCCGACCACATCAGCGGTCGGATGTTCGAGCTGGAGGAAGTTCGCCCTTGGGAGCGAGACCCGCAGCACTATGCGGACCTACTGGCAACCAGCCTGGCGGGCCAGACCCTGTTCGAGTACGCCCCGGTCGAGGAGCGGGCGCGGCGGGTCGTGTCGAAGCTCCGGCAGACACCGCGACTGATCGAGACGGCGGAGGCCAACATCGAAGATCCGCCCGGCATCTTCCTCAAGACTGGCGCCGAGACGTTTGACGGTGTCGCCGGCTTCATCGACCACGATCTGCCACGCGCGTTTCGTCAACTCGAAGACATGCACCTGCTCGGAGACCTCGCCGATGCGGCGAGCGAGGCGACCAACGCCATCCGCCGGTATACCAGCTATCTGCGTGAGACCCTGGCGCCACGGAGCCGTGCGACCTTCAGACTCGGGCGCGAGCGCTTCGAAGGGCGCCTGCGCCATCAGGACGGGATTCCGATTGCGGCGGAGCGTCTCCTCGCCATCGCCGAACGAGAGCTCGGCCGCTTGCAGGAACGGTTCCGCGACGTGGCAGCGCGGGTGGACGAGAAGACGACGCCGGCCGAAGTCTGGCGGCGTGTGAAGAGCCGGCACCCCGCGCCCGGCAACCTCGTCCAGACGGTGCGCGACCAGTTGGGCGATCTCCTGACATTCGTCGAACGAAACGCTATCGTCACCCTACCAGCCGACGAGCCCCTGATCGTCGCGCCGACCCCGGACTTCTATCGCTGGACCTTTGCCAGCGTCTGGACCCCCGGACCATTCGAGCCGAAGTCGCTCCCCTCCTATTACTACGTCACCGACGTCGACCCGACATGGTCGGCCGACCGCGGCGAAGAGCATCTGCGGGATTTCAACCTCGCGACCCTGTGGTCGGTGTCGGCGCACGAGGCGTATCCAGGCCATTTCCTTCACTTCCAACATCAGCGCCGGATCGAGCGCAGCCTCCGAAAGTCGACCCTGTTTGCCCCGGTGTCGTTCACCGAAGGCTGGGCGCACTACAGCGAGCAGATGATGATAGAGGCCGGGCTGGGGCGTGACGATGACACGGTCGAGCTGGGCCAGATCGCCGAGGCCTTACTGCGGCTGGCGCGCATGGTGGTCGGAATCCGACTGCACACAGAGGACTTGTCGGTAGAGCAGGGGGTGCGTTTCTTCCGGGAGGAGGCCTACCTCGAGGAGAGCAGCGCGCGGCGCGAAGCAGAGCGTGGCACGTTCGACCCCGCCTACGTGCTGTATGCAACCGGTCGCCTGATGCTGCTCAAGCTCCGCGACGACGTGGAGGCGCGCGAAGGTTCTGCCTTTTCGCTGAAGTCGTTTCACGACCGCCTGCTCGGGCACGGTTCGGTCCCGCTCTGGCTGCACCGCACGCTGCTGCTCGGGGACACTGGCGACGACCTGCTCGATTGACGCTCAGCGCAACGACCAGCTACCATCAGAGATTCGGCTTGTCCCCGGGAATCAGAGCGGATTATCTGCAGACGCCACATGCCACTCTACGAGTATCAGTGCGACGCGTGCGGTCATCGCTTCGAGCAGATCCAGAAGTTTTCGGATCCGCTGCTCGCCGTGTGTCCCGAGTGCGATGGCGCCCTGCAGAAGCTGGTGTCCTCTCCGGCCATCCAGTTCAAGGGCACCGGTTGGTATGTGACCGACTACGCCAAGAAGGGGAGCGGAGACCCCGCTGCGTCCGAGGCCGGCAAGTCAGCCGACGGCAAGAACGCTAAATCGGAGAAGTCTGACGGGGCAGACAAGAAGAACGCCACGTCCGGCGACTCGTCGACCTCTTCCGACACTTCGAAAAAAGCGAACCGGTCCTCGACCAGCAGCTCGGACTCGACCTCTTAGCAGCGATCGCTCCGGTAGCACAGCCCATTCCGCCTTCCCCAAGGCTACGGCGCGACAGGTAGGGCCGCCCTTTCCACATCGTGATATTGCCTTTGTGACGCAGGCCTTCCCGCCTCCGCAGAAGCTACGGCGGGCAAGCACGGGCGGCTGCCCCTACGTCAGCGCATCATCCGACTCGAGCGTCCGCAGGAGCTCCGGTAGATGACCCGCGAGCTCGGGATGTTTCCGCGCGAAGTAGAGGATGGCGCGAAGATAGCCGAGCTTGTTCCCCGCGTCCTGCCGAATGCCGTCCAGCTCGACGGCGTGGATCGGGCGCGTTTCGAGCAGCCGGCGAAGGCCGTCGGTCAGCTGCATCTCGCCGCCCGCGTCGTAACCCGTGGCTTCGAGGGCGGGATAGATGTCCGGTGTCAGGATATAGCGGCCAATGATGGTCAGGTCGGACGGCGCCTCGGCCGGGTCTGGCTTCTCGACCAGGTCTCGGACCTTGAACACGCCGCCACCGAGTGATTCGCCGTCGATGACGCCATAGCGGCTCACCGCGTCACGCGGCACCCGCTCGACGAGGAGCACCGGACCCCCGACCTCGTCATAGACCGTCAGCATCTGTCGGAGCGCCGGCGGGTCGGCGTCGATCACATCGTCGCTCAGCGCGACCGCGAACGGCTCGTCATCGACCAGCTCGCGGCTGACGAGGACCGCGTGCCCGAGCCCGAGCGGCTCGTCCTGAAACACGGTGGAGAGCTCCATCTGTGTTGCGACGTCACGCAGGCCGTCCAAGAGCGCCGACTTGCCGCGCCGCTCCAGGATCTCTTCCAGTTCGGGATGTCGGTCAAAATGGTCCTCGAGCAACGTCTTGCCGGGGCTACTGACCAGGATGATCTGGGACAGACCGGACGCCAACGCCTCCTCCACGCCGAACTGGATGACCGGTTTGTCGATAATCGGCAACAGCTCTTTGGGTAGGACAGCGGTGGCCGGCAGAATGCGGGTCCCGAGACCCGCGGCCGGAAAGACCACCTTGCGGACGGTCGGCGGTGTCGACATCGAGACGCATCATAGCAGCCCGTGACGAAAGTCCAGCGCTCCACCGGTCTAGGTGCAACGCTGGACTTTCATCACGAGCTGCGAACCCAGGACACCAGAATCAAGACAGGTAGAATGTAGGCCATGCTCGACCCCGCGTTGTTTCGCGACCCGGCGTCGGATGTCGAAGCGAGGCTCGTCCAGCGAGATGGCAGTCTCGGCGACAGGGTGCGAGAGCTACGCGGTCTGGACGCCGAGCGGCGCCAGATTATCCCGGTGCTCGAAGAGGCCCGTCGTGCGAAGAAGGAGCTGGGGGCACAGATCGGGCGAGCCAAACGGGAGGGACAGCCGGCCGACGAGCTGATGGCGGCCGGTCAACAACACACCAGCACGATCGCGGTGCGGGAAAGCCGGCTGGAGGAGGTCGAACTGGCGCGCACGGCAATCCTCATGCAGCTGCCCAACCTGGCGCACGAGAGCGTGCCGGCCGGCGCGAGTGAGGCGGACAATGTCGAAGTCCGCCGTCACGGCGAGCCAACCGCGTTCGCCTTCGAGGCCCAGGCGCACTGGGATCTGGGGCCCGCGCTCGGCATCATCGACTTCGAACGTGGCGTCAAGCTCGCCGGTGCCCGATTCTCCGTGCTGATGGGCGCCGGCGCCCGGCTGGCGCGCGCCCTCATCAACTTCATGCTGGAGCTGCACACCGGCGAGCACGGCTTCGTCGAGGTAGAGCCACCGTTTCTCGCCAACGTCGACTCGCTGACCGGCACCGGGCAGCTGCCGAAGTTCGAGGACGATCTGTTCAAGATCGGCGACGACTGGAACCTCTACCTCATTCCGACCGCCGAGGTGCCGCTCGCCAATCTGCATCGCGGCGAGATTCTCGACGGCCGCGACCTGCCGCTGAAGTACACCGCCTACACACCATGTTTCCGTAGCGAGGCGGGGTCGTACGGCGCGGATGTGCGCGGTCTCATCAGGCAGCATCAATTCGACAAGGTCGAGATGGTGGCGATCACGCGTCCGGAGGAATCCTACGAGGTGCTCGAGGCGCTGACCGGCCATGCCGAGACGGTGTTGCAGCGACTCGGGCTCCCGTATCGCACCGTGGTGCTCTGTACCGGAGACATGGGGTTCTCGGCCGCCAAGACCTACGACATCGAAGTCTGGCTACCGGGCCAGCAGAAGTACCGGGAGATCTCCTCCTGTAGCAATACCGAGGCGTTCCAGGCGCGCCGGGCGAACATCAAATACCGCCAGGACGGCAGGGGCAAGGCCGAGCACGTCCACACGTTGAACGGCTCCGGCCTCGCGGTGGGGCGCACGCTGATCGCCATCCTGGAGAACTATCAGCGTGCCGACGGCTCGGTCGCTGTTCCCGAGGTCCTTCGCCCTTACATGGGCGGCCTGGAGGTCATCGAGTCACGGTAGCAAGGCCCTTCAGGGCCGCCGGGGGGCACCCGTAGCGAGGCCCTTTAGGACCGGGCCCCACCGCAGAACAGACGTTCAGGAGGGATGGCCGAGCGGTTGAAGGCGGCGGTCTTGAAAACCGTTGAACGTGAAAGCGTTCCCTGGGTTCGAATCCCAGTCCCTCCGCCATCTATTGTTCCAGTAAAATCCAACATATTCCATAAAATCACATAATATAGGCATATTGTGCCTGTCTTGCGTCCAGCGCGGTCCATTGATTTCCCACAAGAGCCGGGTAATAATGTGGGGAGTAATGGGGGAACAAGAACATAGACGGCACCCGCAGAAAGCCCTCACCGTACGGGCTGTGCAGACCGCGAGGGCCGGAGACCGCGCCAGACGGATCGCCGACGGCGGTGGCCTCTACCTGTTCGTGGCCCCCGGCGGAGCCAAGAGCTGGGTGCTGCGAACCGTCGTCAAGGGGAAGCGGTG
>PBRZ01000032.1 GCA_002726085.1 Acidobacteriota bacterium | reverse complement strand
TCAGCGTCTGCACGCGGCCGTCCTGATAGATCGCCTCGAGACATTGCCGCTTCCCCAGATTGTGCAGGTGGGGCTGGAACACCGTGAGACGNACGTTCTCCTGCAGGAACGTGTAGCCGTCAGTCCGCACATTGCTCTCGCCGGGCGGCATGTCGAGATCGGTCACGTCGCCGATTGACCGCCTGACCAGCGGATGCTCCGGCTCGTAGCCACTCGGATAGAGCCACAGCCCGATGCTCGTCCGGTCGGTCGCGTCCTCGCCGTTCGGGTTCGCGGCGTAATGCATGTTCCATCGAAGCTTGGTGCCCGCCTTGATCAGCCTACCGGTGCCGTCAGGGTGGACGTCGCCGGTNTTGCCGAGCGCGTACTCGCTGAGAAACGCCTGCTCCTCCGGCGCCGATTCCTGGAACATACTCGTTGTGGCGTGGTGCACCACCGGGAACCCCTCGATCGAGGGCTTGGTCTCGTAGGCTTTGATCCAGCGGTCCTCGGCCAAGCCGGTGTCGCTGACGAACTCGATCCACCAGTTGGGACTGCCGGCGGGCACCGTGAACGGCTCCGGGATCGGAACGACGAGATCCGGCTCCCGACCCAGCTCGTCCTGGAGGGTCCACGCGTAAATGTCGGTGTCGAAGGTGATCGGCGCCGGCATGTCGGCCGGATCGCCTTGCGGCGCCCCCGCGTCCGCCCATGCGCCGATCGTCGCGATCTCGTCGTCGGTCAGCGCCTGATCATCTTTGAAGCGCTGAACACCCACGTTCTGGTCGATGAACCAGGGCGGCATCGACCGGGTCGCGACCTTCTGCTTGATCGACCGCGCCCACGGGCGCGCGTCGGCGTAGGTCAACAACGACATCGGCGCAATGGATCCCGGCCGATGGCATACCTGGCAGGAACGCTGCAGGATGGGTGCAACGTCCCTGGTGAATGTCGCTTGCGACGGCTGTTGCGCCTCGGTGGTTGCCGGTGTCGCCAGCACACCCAGCGCCGCGACCAGACCCGCGGCACACCAGGCGGCCGAACCGCCTACTCGCACTCTCGCTGTAGCGCCCATTATTGCCACTTCCGCCACCTCCCCCAGTTCTCCAAATGCTGCTCGGGACGGACCTGCACGTACTGCTCGCGATCTACATTTCCGTGTTGACTGGTCTGAATTATAGATCCAGAACGTTCTGGCAGATACAGCGGAGATCGGCGGACCGGCCGACCAGGCGGTCCGGGTCGGAACAGTGCCTGTGCGTGATTCCTCTCCGCCGCCGCAGAATTTTCCCCACCTGTACCCAACGGACCTCGCACAACCAGCCGTTTCCACCCCTTCTCGCGGTGTTCCCACCGAGCAGGAAACTTGCATACGTACCAGACCGATTCCTTGCGGTCTGAGGTGCTGTCCCATAGGGGAGCAGGCTGAACGACACAATCGTGCCACAGAGTCCCGTCACACAAAGGCCGTCATTCGATCATTTCCGGAGGATCTCATGAAAATCTCGCGACGCCAGGCAATCCGTGTATCCGGCACCGCACTGACCGGTTTGTCCATCGGTCTCACCCAGCAACAGCTGCTGGCGCGCGCGGGGCAGGCGTCTCCGCCTCAGCAGCTGGAGGATGCCGAGTACCGCGCCATCTCCGATCTCGGGCTGCTGCCAGATGGCTCCGCACCGGAACATCCGCTCAGCGCCAGAGAGGATATTTCGGCGGTGATCTACCGATTCGGTAGACCGAGAGGCACGCCGCCCGATATCGACTACGACTATCGCAACCTCAGTGTCACGATCAATGGTGGCGGGACCACCTCCAGAACGGGAGCGATGCGGTGGTCCGACCTCGAGCCGTTGCCCCGTCGCGAGCATGTGTTCCTGCTGCAGTGTGGCTCGCCGGCGGGTCCGCGTGGCATCGTCAAATGGACCGGGGTGCGGTTCTCCGACGTCGCCGAGATGCTGGGCGTTGCGCCGTTCGCCAGGTATGCCCGGTTCGTGAGTGCCGACGGCTACTGGGTCGACGAAGACATGACGACGCTGATGCATCCCCAGGTACTGCTGACTNGGATGCTCAATGACGAGCCGATCCCGCCGGGGAACGGCGCACCGCTACGGCTGGTCATACCGTTCCGATGGGGTGCCCGGAGCGCCAAAGCGTTGACTCACATCCTCTTGACCTCGACGTCGTTCCCCCAGCGTGAGCCGCTGCAAATCGCTCTTTAGGGGTAAGCGTCTACGGAGGTCCCGCGTCGCGCACAGGGCGGCAATGTGCCGCCCTGACACGGCGCATCAGCGCCCTTGCTGCCTGAGCGAACGCGGGATCTGTCCCCCCCGGCCCCACGACCGGTCGTCGTTGGGTACCTATCGCGTGACGCCTCGTCCGCGGGTGTAGAATCGCCAACGACAGCCTTAACATCCACCAAGGGGGGGGAATGACCAGACAGCTCACGTTCCTCGCGTGCTCGGTGCTCATCGGCGTCGCGACACTCACCGCCAGACAGTCCGGCGATTCGTCCTACACGCCACAGCGAGTCAACCGGGCGATCGAGCTGCTCGAACAGGGACAGCCGATCTACTACACCCAGGTCAACGGCGGCGGATACGACGAAGGCAAGGCGCTCGCCGAGACCTGGGCCGACTACATCACCTACAACCTCGAGCACAGCCCGTTCGACATGACCGACCTGCGGGACTTCATGCAGGGGCTCGGTCGACGGCGGACCGACCAGAAGCGGGCATCGCACGCCGACGGTCATCGCGGTGCTTCCGTTTGGCGGTATCAACGAAACGGTGATGTGGGGCAACTACTGGATGGTCGAGCAGCTGCTCGGCTCGGGCGTCCACGGTGTGCTCCTGGCTCACGCGAACTCGCCCGAAGTTGTCGAGATCATGGTGCAGGCCGCTCGCTATCCCCACGCGCCAAGGGCGGACGGTATCGGTGAGGGGCTTCGGGGAAACGGCGGACAGAACTTTGCCGCCCGTATCTGGGGAGTCTCGAGCCAGGAGTATCAGCGGATGGCCGATGTCTGGCCGTTCAACCCCGACGGCGAGCTGCTCCTGGGCCTGAAAATCGAGAATCGACATGCCCTCGAGAACGCCGAAGCCAGCGTCTCGGTACCGGGGGTCGGGTTCGCCGAGTGGGGACCGGGGGACATGAGCCTGTCCTACAACGTGAACCGTCGCGACAACCCTCAGGTGCTGGCCGACGCTCGTACCCGGGTGCTCGCGGCAACCAAGGCGGCCGGAATCCCGTTCCTCAATCAGATGAACGCCGAGACCATCGAGGCGATGATTGACGAAGGTGTGCGCATTGGAGCGAACCCCGGTGCGGACGTAGCCGACCAGGGGCGGCGCTACACGAACCGTCGAATGCCCTGGTAGAGCTGACCCTTGTGTGGCTGTCAGCGACCAGCCGCTGGAACCGAGTAGCACGTCGAGAATCCAGGAGGAAGGTGATGAGGACACGGCTGACCTTTGCATTGCTGGTTTGCGCCACATTCGGTATGACAGCGGCCGCACCCGCTGAGGCCCAGGCACCGGACATCACGCCGGTCACCGACGCTGCGCTGCAAAACCCCGATCCCGAAGATTGGCTGAGCTGGCGGCGTACACTCGACGGCTGGGGCTACAGCCCGCTCGACCAGATCGACACCGACAACGTCGGCGACCTGCGGCTCGCCTGGTCGTGGGGGCTCGAGGCGGGCGTCTCGCAGACCACGCCGATCGTCCGAGACGGGGTGATGTTCGTCGCCAACCCGGGCAACGTCGTGCACGCGCTCGACGCGCGCACCGGCGACCTCCTCTGGGAGTATCGCTATGAGATGGACGAGCGGCGGCGCGCCGCGGCCCAGATGCGGAGCCTGGCGATCTATCAGGATCTGATTCTGCTCAACACCGTCGACGCGCACATGGTCGCGATCGACGCCCGGACCGGCGAGGAGCGCTGGAACACGCCAATCGGCACCGCGCCGGGCTACACGTTTTCCAGCGGGCCGATCGTGGCCGACGGCACGGTGGTTACCGGGCTGACCGGGTGCGGTCGCTACCGAGAGGACACGTGCTATGTCGTCGGGCTCGATGGCCGCACCGGTCGGGAACTCTGGCGCACGTCGACCGTCGCCCTGCCCGGCGAGCGTGGCGGCGATTCCTGGGGCGACNTGCCTGTGTTGTTCCGGGCCGGCAGCGACGCGTGGATTCCAGGCAGCTACGACCCGTCCACGGGCCTCCTCTTCTGGGGCACGGCACAGGCCAAGCCCTGGTCACGCGACGCGCGTGGCACCGACGGCGATGCGCTCTACACCAACTCGACGCTCGCCCTGAATCCGACCACGGGCGAACTGGAGTGGTACTTCCAGCACATCCCGGGCGACAGCCACGACATGGACGAGACGTTCGAGCGCATCCTCATCGACTACGACGGCAAGCAGTCGGTCTTCAGCATGGGCAAGAGCGCAATCCTCTGGGAGAACGATCGAGAGACCGGCCAGTTCGTGCGGGCGAGTGACCTCGGCTATCAGAACCTGTTCGACATCGACCCACAGACCGGCCAGGCGATGTACAAAGACGGCATGGTCCAGGAGGTCGGCGAGATCGTGAACTTCTGCCCCAGCACCGGCGGCTTCAAGAGCCTCCGCGCCATGGCCTATCATCCGGACACCGAGGCCCTCTACGTGCCGCTGAATCTCAACTGCGAGACCGCCGCCTTCCTCCCGGTCGAGCGACGCGAGGGCGGCGGGGGCGCGGGCGGGGTCCGCGACAAGGAGTATCACTTCCACCCGGAGAGTCCGGACCAGATCGGCGAGTTTCAGGCACTGGACATCCGCACCGGTGAAACAAAGTGGCGCCAGCGGCGGCGGACCCCGTACAACACGGCGGCGCTCACGACCGGCGGTGGGTTGGTGTTCGTGGGCGATTGGGATCGATACGTCTTCGCCTACGATGCCGAAAGCGGCGCAGAGCTCTGGCAGACGCGGTTGCCGCACATGACCAACGGCTTTCCGATTACTTACGCCGTTGACGGCACCCAATACGTGGCGATCGGGACCGGACAGTCGATCGGTGGATCGAGCTGGGCCACCATCATTCCGTCGGAGCTGCTACCCGAGAAAAAGAACCCGCGGGCCAGCGGCGGCATCTTCGTGTTCGCCCTGCCCTGAACATGTCAAGGCTTCAGCCTTGCCACGCAGGCCTAAAGGCCTGCGCCACAGATTCAGTGTCGCGCGATCAGTTCGCCAGCGGGTCGGGTCGGAGCTGGAAGTGGATGACGGAGCTCCGCATGCCTTTGCCGCCCTCGATGTGCCAGTTGAGGTTCGACCCGTAGTTGGCCCACAGACCACGCCCCTTCCACCCACCGTCGGGGTCGTCGATGCGGCCGTCGAGACCGCGCGCGAAGAAGCCCAGCGGATAGGGCACGCGTAGCACAACCCATTCGCCGGTGTCCGGTTGCAGCGCGAGAAGCGAATCGGAGCCGGAGCCGGCCGCAATCGGGACGTTCGGGCCGAGCCCCAGCGTGCCGAACTGATCGACCCAGTTGTAATAGTGGTAGTCGGCGCTGCCCGGGTCGGTGACACCCTTCATCTGCGGTCCGGGGGTCGCATAGAGGGTCCAGCCCTCCGGACAATGCTGCCCGGTCGCCTCGGGCCCATTCAGGACGCGGCACTTGCTCCGGTCGAAGCTCGCCAGGTGACCACTGCCCGACAACGCCGTCCAGATGACCCCGTTGCGGTCGACGTCGACACCCCGTGGCGCATGGCCGGTCTGGGACGGGTCGACGTTTGGGTTCTCGATCGACGGCGGCTCGTAGATCTCGGCGATACAGGTCTCGGGGGGATTGTCGCCCCGGTCGATACGGACGAGTCGCCCCGGAAACGGTGCCGTGCGTGAGATCCAGGCGGTCTCGTCGACCGGATTGACCACCACCCCGTAGGCGAACCCGGCGGTCCGGGTATCGCGGGTCGGGTCGACCGGCTCACGCGGCTCGTTCCACGGTTTCGTGATCCGCCCGTCACCGTTGGTATCGATGACCGTCGGACACCAGCCCTGCGAGGCGCGTTCGTCGCCGGTCGCGTCGAACATCCTCGTGTCGAGCCACCCCACCGCGTTCGCGTCGCCACTGAACCAAAGCGTGTCGCTCGCGTCCTCGGCGAACTGCAGGTGGTGGGTGGCGTAACAGCTGTCGATCAGCACGAACTTGTCGGCCGCCGGGTCGTAGACCGAGATCTGCCGCCCGCTGCGAGGCACCGGGAAATAGCTGGCCGAGGGATGCTCCGACCCGGCCTTGCACCAGTCGGGATTATTGCGGCGCCGGATCGTGGAGGTCAGCCACACGCGGCCGTCCGCGTCCATCATCGGGTTGTGCGGGTTCGCCGGCGCGTTGAAGATGATCTCGTCGCCCCAGTACGGCGACGGCTCGAAGCCCGGTTGGGTCGGGAACATCGACTGCACCAGGTCGGCCCCCTCACGGAGCGGAATCTCGAGCTCGATCGACTGATGCTTGGCCGTGTCGGTGATCACCAGCTTGTCGCTGGTAATCGACACGCCGTAGACGAGACCGTTCGCGTTGACCGTCGGACGGCGCTTGTCGGTCGTTACCTCGTCGTGGACGTAGGAGGTCTCCTCTCCCCATTCCCACATCGTCAAAACCAGGTTGCGCTCGACCCCGGCGGGACGCGGCGGCTGAGTCGGGACCTCCCCGGCGGCAATCCGGTCGGTCCAGTCGGCGAACATCTCCAGCCCCCGCTGGCGACCGAACCGGCTGAGCACGTTGCTCATCTGCGCGCCGCGCTGGCCAAACGTCACGCGGTGGTCCCAGGCCGCCACGCTCGAGTCGAACCCGTCGAGGTGGCTGATGTCGAACGTGAAGCGGTTGCCCATCTGGTGACACAGCTGGCAGCCTTGCTTCGTCACATCGACCCACCGAGCCTGGCTCTCGAGAGACGCCGGAATGCCGTTCCCGTCAGGCCCGGTTCCAGGGAACGCCGTGGCCGGCGGCGGTTCGAGCAGCGAGTACCAGTAGTTGGCGGGATACACACTCGCCGCCTCGCGTGGCGAGGCCGCCTGGGCCACGCTGAGCGTCAGCGTCTGTCCCGGCTCCGACGACACCGGGTCGGAGTCGACCAGTCCATACCCGCGCACCCAGACGCGATACGTCCCGGCGGGTAGGTCGGGCACCAGGAATCGACCATCGTTGGCCGTCACGACGATCTTGCGAAAGCGGGTGTCGAGATCGTCTGTCTCGGCGATGACCCACACGCCCGCTTCGGGGCCGGCCGGGCTGCGCACGACGCCATCGAGATCGCCGCTGCCACCAGCCTGTCTGGCGGTCAGCGAACCGACAGTGACCGCCACACAGACCGCCGCCACACTCCAACCAACCGCTACTCGCGACACCATGGCCCCTCCAGGTTGCTACGGCGGATACGGGCTACCGCCCGGCGCTGGCCGCAGCCTTTTCCAGAACACGCTCGCCGCCCAGAATGCCTTCCATGCTGTAGTTGCCCTCATGACAGGCGTACTCGTAGAGCAGCTCGTCCGATGGGAGCCGCCGCATGGGGAACTCGCCTGAGAACGGCGTCACCCACGTGGTCGGATCCTCGATGGTGAACTCATAGTTCAGCGTATCGGCGTCGACCCGCGTGATGCGCTCGATGATCTTCACGGTGTCGTCGGACCGACCGTTGGCCGCTCTGAGCAGGATCGGATCGCCGCCGACGGCTGCCGCGCTCGCCTTGGTTCTGGGCAAGTTCGTGGTCTCGATGACGAGCGTGTCACCGTCCCAGTGTCCCCGCATATCGCCGTTCCACAAGCGGACGTCCGATGGCAGATGGCCACGTCCATCCAACGGAATGATCCGCGTGTCGTGGATCATCTCCACCTGAATCACCACATAGTCCGGTGTCTGCAGCACCATGAAGTTGTTGTTGTAGGCGCTCGGCAGCATCGGCGGGCCGGCCTGCCAGATCAGACAGCGGTCGTTCAGCTCGAGATCCTCCCACGTGTCGGCCTCGGCGCGCGCCCGCCGTGCGTCTGAACGAAACCGCTCCGCCTCCGGTGTCAGGGCCGGCAGCCGTCCGTTGGGCGGGTCGAAGATCAACGAAGTCCTCCCGGTGGGTCGCGTGCCGCCGTCGAGCCAGAAGTTGTTGTAGGCGCCGACGTTGCCGCCGACCGTCGTCTTCTCGGCCGGTCGGAGCAGGAGGCGCTCGTTCCGTTCGACTGCTGCCCGCTCGCGTTCGGCCACTTCTTCCTCAGACAGGAACTCCCGATCCGCCAGATTGTCGGGACGCTGCAGCGGCGTGGTGGTCTTGTTCGTGTAGGTGCCCTGCAGATCTGGGTCGCCCCACGGCGTCCTGGGCGCGCTCTGACCCGCGGCGGCGACCGGCACCAGGACGACGAGTGCGATGACGTTCGACGCAGCCACGAAAGTTCGGCCTTTCATATGCCCCTCCTGTGTCCCTGTGTGTTCCCGTCCAGCTTCTACCTCTTATCGTCCATTCGAAAGACCGCCTCAATTCCGATCAGGCAGGGCGAACACGAACAGATTATTGCCCGCGCTNGGACGCAGCTCCGGCGTCATCCGAAGGTTGATCGACGCGTTGGCCGCCGTGCCTGTGCTGACCGCCACGTACTGCTGCCCCTCGACCGCGAAGCTGATCGGATAGCCGGTGACCGGCGACCCGAGGTTCACCTCCCACAAGATGTTCCCCGTCTCCTGGTCGAACGCGCGGAACCGCCCGTTGGTGTCGCCCCCGAAAAGCAGCCCGCCGCCAGTGGCCACGAGCGACATCGTGGCCGCGCGTTGCTCGTAGAGCCACTCGGTCTCGCCCGACTCCACCGAGATGGCCCGCACGGTGCCGAGCTGGTCGGTGCCGGGGGTCAGGATGTGTCGTGCGGCGAGCGCGTACGTGGTGTTGCCCCCATCTGTCGTCGACAGCAGGCGCTGGCAGGCATTGCGCAGCGGGAAATACATCGTGTGGGTCAGCGGACTGTAGGCACCCGCCTCCCAGTCTTTCCCGCCGGCCCAGCTCGGGCAGGCCATCACTTCCTGACCGAGCGCCGAGAAGATGACCTCCGAGTTCTCCGACACGCGCCCGGTGGCGCCGTCAATGTCAGTGATCACGTTCTGCGCCACGGTCGGCGTCGCCCAGAGAAACTCCCCCGTTACGCGGTCGAGGGTATAGACCACGCCAGTCTTTCCCGGTATGCCGGTGATCACTTTGCGTTGCTCGCCGGGCTGCAGCCGCGGGTTGATCCAGCTCACCGCCGCTGGGTCGGGCGCGACCGCCGTGTCGATCAGCAGGCGCTCGTAGGGGTGATCGAGATCCCAGTGGTCGTTCAAATGCTGGTAGTACCACGTGATTTCGCCCGTGTCGGCATCAAGCGCCAGCGTCGAGTTGTGATACAGGTGCGCGTTGTCGGCGCCGCCGAGCATGAACTTCGGAGCCGGCGACGTCACCGACGTCCCGATGTAGACCAGGTTCAGCACCGGGTCGTAGCTCGGCACCATCCAGGAGCCGACGTGCTTGCGGTCCTCGAACGGCACGCCGCCCCAGGTCTCGTCCCCCGGCTCACCCGGTCCCGGGATGGTGCGCCGCCGCCACAGCTCGGCGCCGGTCATCGCATCGTGCGCGGTGATGACGCAGGCGTTCGGTGTGGCCCGGCCCCGACAGCTGCGCCCGGAGATGACCTTGCCGTTGGCGACGATCGGCCCCGCGGTCTGCAGCGCCGGGTTCACTTGGTAGTCGAGAATCTCGGTCTCCCATGCCACCTCGCCGGTGGACGCATCCAGCGCCAGGAGGAAGTCGTCGCCGGTCGTGTCCAGAATGACATCGCCGTAGATGGCGATGGCCCGCTTGGTGGTGACCAGGCCGCCCATGTACTCCGAGAGGTCGTCCGGCAGGTCGCGCCGATGCTCCCAGATGAGGTCGCCGGTCACGGCGTCGATCGCCTGGATGACATCGCCCGGGTTCGGCATGTAGAGCACGCCGTCGTAGACGAGCGGTGCGCCCTCCTGGTTGCCCCGGTTCATCGCCCGCGACCAGACCATGCGCAGATCGGACACGTTGTCGCGAGTAATCTGGTCGAGTGGGCTGTAGCCCCACCCATCGAGCGTCCGACGCCACATGAGCCAGTCCTCCGGCGCCGGATTCTGGAGCATCGCGTCGGTGACCGGGACGAAGCTGTCGGCAGACTGAGCTCGCGCGGCAGCGGCACTCCACAAGGAGGCCGCCAACGCGATTGCAAGGCTCGGAAGCACTCGCGAGGCGTAACACCATCGGCGCATCTCAGAACTCCCTGTGCCAGCTGTGCCAGCGACTGCACCCGCCTGGCAAGTCACCGAATTGTAGCATCTGGTCGTCTGATTGAACGGACCGAGAGCATGGCACTTCGCTCGGAGGGACGCGGGGCGCAACGGCTAGTCCGCTGAACGCGAACCGGCCCACTCGATCGCTGCTCGTCACGAGGCCGAGCCGTCGACGAGGAGCAACGGACGGGAAGGCAATTCAGGGATTGAACAGGCGGCGCCACGCGCTCAACCTGCCAACTTTCTCTTGCGCTTCGGCTCCGACGTCGGCACGAGGTTGTACAGATCGCCCTCGCGGAGTCCGAACGCCGCTGCCACCTTGCGAATCGTCTCCGGGGATGACGCCGCCGAGCCCTTTTGCTCGAGGTTGCTGATCGTTGTCAGATGCACACCGGCCCGCCGAGCGAGATCCCGCTGTGACTTGAAGCCAAGCTCGTATCGCAGCTTGCGGACGACGTCTCCCAAGTGCCAGGTCAAGCCCATGGATTCACCGGGTGTAGGGATTTTGGAAGGCTGTCATCAATCGAAGGCACACCGAAGGTCGATGCGATCAACAGACGTCGCACAGTCACGCCCATGGTCGCACATAACCTAACACACTGAATTGTTCTCAGTGCCCCTCTCTCGTCCCGGCTCCGTCGCGTCTCCCGTCTGCCTGTCTGTCACGGACGCAGTCGGCGCAATCCAGTTGTTCTTCGCAGCATGCAGTGAGGTCGTTCAGCACGGAAGGCGGCGGGACGACACTCACGGTAACCAGGGTTCTCTCGCGATATGGCTCGAATGTCGCCTGTCGAAACACCACAGATCCGCTTTGACGCAACGAGTAGAGCATGGTGCTGGACTGTCCCTTTCGGGCACTGGCAACGTGTTGAGAGACGTTCGACATGACCGTGGCCGATAGAATCTCGTCAATGCGTTTACCCCGATGGTCGCCCTTCAACGTCAGTAGGTAGGACTGGGCGATACGAATGTCTTCGATCGCCAGCGTGTCGGGATTGATGACGGCCCGCACAATCAATCTCGGAGAGCGGATGGTGCGGTCAAAGCGAAGGACGGTCGGCGAAGAACACCCCTGGGAGCGCACGCGCTGTGCCAGTCCAGCCGCATCCGAGGACACAAGCTCTTGTCCTCTCGTGCCGGTGCGGCGGTCATTCAAGGACGTTTCCAGCTTCGGCACATAGGCGTAGAGATCGCCCTCGCCCAGGCCTAACGCAGCCGCAATCTTTCGAATCGCTTCAGGGGAAGAATCGTCCGCGCCATGCTGCTCCAACGAGGCGATCGTCGTCAGGTGAACGCCCGCCCGGGTGGCAAGGTCTCGCTGCGAATTCCAGCCGCGTGCCTTACGCAGCTTGCGCACGACATCTCCCAGGTGCCACGTCAGTTGCATGCGAACTCTAGAATCCCCGTTGCCCGCTGGGCCGTCGCGGAAGAGGAATGAGCTGAGATGTTCTGTTCGTCCTGAGCATACAAATATCTGATTGGCATTGCCTACGAATTATGTTGCTGTTCGTTGTTTTCTGGGCCTTGGCCGCAACGCGGTGCGTGTCGTTGTGAACGAACGCGACCACATCACCGGAAGCCTTACAGCATCGGAGGAAGTCATGCCAACAAGACTCGGTGCCGCGGCCCTGGGACAAGCCCAGAAGCGCATGCGTACCCTTCCGGCGCACGCGGGCTCAGCCGAAGATGTGTATTCTGGTGGCTGTGCGGCCTACCCCTGGCAGCCGACATAGGAGCGGAAGGAGACCAGACATGACCAACCAACGCTACGTGGTGGCGGCAATGTTCATGGCGGCGTGCCTCGGGGTCGTCGCCGCCGCTCAGCAGAACCTGGGTGGCCAGTTTCAGGGCGTCGAGCTGACGACGGTTCCCGTGGCCGGCAACGTGCACATGGTGCAGCGTCCGGGCGGAGGTGGCAACGTCGGCGCCTTCGTCGGGCCCGAGGGTGTCCTGCTGGTCGATTCGCTGTTTGGGCCACTCGCCGATCGGCTAGTCGCTGCGGTTGAAGGGATCTCCGACGGTGAGATTCGCTTTCTGATCAACACCCATATTCATCCGGATCACATTGGAGGCAACGAACCGCTGGCCAACCGGGGCGTACTGATCTTCGCCCATGACAACGTTCGCGTGCGGGCGCTCGAGCGACTCCGTTTTCCGCGCGGCGGTGGACGATTCGCGCCGCAGCCGCCCGAGGGTGCGCGGCCGATTGTCACCTACAACGACACGGTGAGCTTCCACCTCAACGGTGAAGAGGTTCGCGCCTTCCTCGCGCCGCCGGCGCACACCGATGGAGACACGTTTGTCCACTTTCCGGACTCGGACGTGCTCCATCTTGGTGACGTCTTCCGCACCACCAGCTACCCGATCATCGACGTGTACAACGGTGGAACGCTGGCCGGCACGCTTGACGCACTGGAATTGGCAATTGACATGGCCGGGCCGGGGACCCGGGTAATTCCGGGCCATGGCCTTCGCGTCGTCGGGCGCGACGCCATGGTCGAATTTCTCGACATGATCGTCGACGTCCGCGACCAGGTCCTCAGAATGATCTCAGATGGGCAGTCACTGGACGAGGTCATGGCCGCCCAGCCAACGGCCGCCTACGACGCGAAATGGGGACAGGAGGCGGGGTGGACCGCCAACGACTTTGTCCCGATCGTGTATCACGAGTTGGGCGGAGGGGCGCTCTACCGTCGATGAGCCGGCGTAGGACGGCGATCCGCTGACTAGGTGTCGTTCACGATTTCGTCGTAGAAGGTCACGAAATCCGCGCGGTTCTCTCCGGCCCGAAACTCGATGGCCGCGCGCGGGTGGAGATTCATCTGACCGGTGATGTTGTAGGGAACCAGCGGGCCCCACTCGACCGTCCTGCGGATCTCCGGCATCTGTTCCTGTAGCAAGCGGATCACCGGGCGGAGCCTGAATTTCGGATTCCGAAGGAAACCCAGCAACAGCTCCATCGGACAGTTACCGGCACCGCGTCCGAGCCCCGCCATGGTCGCGTCCGCGCGATTCGAGCCGAGGACAATCGCCTCGATAGTGTTCGCGAAGGCCAACTGCAAGTTGTTGTGTGCGTGAATGCCGATCTCCTTGCCGCTGCCCTTCATTGCTTCGGCGTACTTGCAGTAGAGCCGGTCGATCTGTTCGCGATAGAGATGACCAAAGCTGTCGACGATGACCATCGTGCCTGCCGGTGTGGGTGCGATGGCGTCGAGGACGCCATCGATCTCTTCCTCGGTGATGTTCGACACGGCCATCAGGTTGGCCATGGTCTCGTAGCCCTGCTCGCTGGCATGGTGGATCATGTCCACCGCTTCGGACACCTGATGGGCATAAAACGCCACGCGGATCATCCCCAGCACGCTGTCGGCGGCCGGCTCGATAGCGGTCTTCCAATCGCTCTTGCCGGCATCGGCCATGGCCGACAGCGTCAAACCGGTGCTCTCGGCATCATGGTCGCCGACGACGCGCCGCATGTCCGCTTCGTCGCAGTGACGCCAGGCGCCGAATCGGTCCTTCGGAAACAACCGCTCCGAGTTCTTGTACCCGATCTCCATCGTGTCGACACCCGCCGCAAGGCACGTGTCGTACACGGCGCGAACGAACTCGTCGCTGAACTGATGGTCGTTGATCAAGCCACCGTCGCGCACCGTGCAATCCAGCACCTTCAACTCGGGGCGGTAGGTGATCCACGGGGCCTTGTCGTGCGAAGTGTTGTTCTTGCTCATAAACGTCCTTTGCCTCGTATTCGGAACCTCCCATCGTGACAGTCTGTAGCCCGGTTGACAAGCCTGAGCGTCGGTCGAGACATGCGAGACGCTCCGCACCGGGTCGGCCCGGCGGACTCATCCGGTCGAGTGCGCCGGCTGATTGGCTGGCAGCGGACGTCTCGGCGGCACGATCCGAACAGTCAGAACATGGCGATCGGGTTCGCCGGACTTCCGGTGCCGCGAGCGACGTTCAGCGGAAGCCCCATGAACATGAACTCGTGCCGGCCTTCCTCGGCGCACGCCGCGGCGAGCGGCTCGAGCAGCGCGTTGTCGAGTAGCGCCACCCCGTAGTTGAACAGCACGCCGTGGACCGGAAACGCCAGCCCATAGGGGTCTGGCCGCGCGTCCATCATGTCCCAGCCAAGGAGCGACACATCGTGGTCGCGGATGTACTTGGCGCAGGTCACGCTCAGCCCGGGACGGTCGCCGCCACCGTAGCTCCCGCCCGCCCGCACGAACGCGTCCTTTCCGCTGTAGACGAGCAGCGCGTCCCCGGGCTCGACCGCGACACCCTGATCGCGCGCGATCTCCTCGATTTCCCAGCCGTGCACCGGACGGTCGGGCGTGACATAGGGCACGTTCCGGTGACGCGGCACATCGATGAGGACACCGCGCGTGATGATGCCTTCGCTCCACGCGCCGATCGTGCCAAACGTGGCGCCTCGGGTGGTGATCTCGACGTCGGGGTCGCGCCCCCCCCACATCCCGTCGTCGCTCCACATGTGGCACAGCGCGTCGATGTGCGTAATGGTCTGGCCGTGATAGATGAACCCGTAGTAGTCGACGACCGAGCCTGCCCCGCCCGGGCGCGGATTCTTGCGCATGAAGTGCTGCTCGGGCTCGAACACGCGACTCGTCGAGACCTTTCGGCCGTTCTGGACGAGCGCCGCGGCCGCCGCGCTCTTCGCCGGTGTAATCAGGTTGATGGCGCCCTTCTGGTCGTCGTCGCCCCACCGCCCCCAGTTACGACGGTCGGTGTACCACGACTCGACCTCCGCGGCGGTCGGCATGCGGGAATCTGCCTGTGCGGCGGGCGCTGCCCTGCCGGCCGAGACGGTGTCCCTGGCGCGTTGCTCCAGCAGCTCAGTGGGCGAAAACGCGTCGATCGCCCGGGCATCAGTGGGACTGGTCTTGGCCCCGGCGCTGGTGCGCGCCCGCAGTGACACCGCGCCTCCGGCTGCCGCCGCGCCGAACGTCGTCAGAAATCGTCGTCGTGAAGAGGCCATGGTTCTCTCGTCCTTTCTGTGCCAACCGTCTGACCTTGCTGTTTGCGCCGAGGGTCGATCATAGTGGATCGGCAAGGCGAGACAGCGCCCGAACCGGCACCCGAATCGGTATGCAACCAGCAGGGGAACTGCATGCTATCCTGGCTGCCAGGCTTCACCGTTTACCCGCACAGATGGAGGTGCGCGATGACAAACTGCCACGTCGGTGGAACGCAGACACCGTCCCTCCTGCTCGCCCTCGTCGTTGTCACGGGAGTCATTGGGTCCCCGCTCGCGGCCACCGGCCAGACTGACGGTTACACGCCTCCGCGAACCGCCGACGGACGTCCGGATCTGCAGGGCATCTGGGGCAGCAACAGCATCACGCCGCTCGAGCGTCCGGACTCCCTCGGCGACAAGGCCACGTTGACGGCCGAGGAACTGGCGCGGGTCGAGGCCACGGCGAACACGCTGTTCGCCCAAGACGCCGGCGACGCCGCGTTCGGCGACCAGTTCTTCAATGTCGCACTCACCAATCCGGACAGCTTCACCTCGAGCGACGGGGGCACCGGCAACTACAACCAGTTCTGGCTCGTCGAACGGGACTTCAATAACCGCACGTCGCTCATCATCGACCCACCGAACGGCAAGCTACCTCCAACGACACTGGCGGCCAAGGCAGGCACCAGAGCGGCCGAGGCAGACCGCGGCCGTCCAGCGGCCTGGACCGACGATCGCGGTTTGAGCGAGCGCTGTGTCACCTTCGGGCTACCGAACCTGTTGGCCGGCTACAACAGCTACTACCAGATCCTGCAGACGGCCGACCACGTCGTCATCGAGCAGGAGCTGATTCACACGACGAGAATCATCCCACTCGACGGTCGCCCGTATGTGGACGATGACATCCGCCAGTGGCACGGCGATTCCCGCGGCCACTTTGAGGGCGACACCCTGGTGGTCGAGACAAAGCACTTCTCGCAACAGAGCAACTTCCGCGGCGCACGCGAGCACCTCCAGCTGGTCGAACGGTTCACGCGTGTCGGACCGAATGAGGTCCACTACGAGTTCACCGTGACCGACCCGACCACCTGGACGCGGTCGTGGACCGCGCTGGTGCCCTGGAAGCGCACAGACGAACCGATGTTCGAGTACGCCTGTCACGAGGGCAACATCGGTATGGAGGGCATCCTGGCCGGTGCTCGGGCCGAGGAAGCCGAAGGTGGAGGTTCGAGATGAGCGTACGACACCTGTGGCCCATCGCGGCCATCATGCTGGTGATGGCTGTGCTGCCACTATCGCCAGCTCAGTCCGCCGAGGCGCAGTCGTCCCAGGCACCGGATGACTGGACGCCGCCCCGCACGGCCTGGGGGGAGCCCGACCTGCAGGGCATCTGGACCAACGCCACGCTCACGCCGGTCGAGCGACCTAATTCACAGTCCGACAAGACCGTGCTGACCGCCGAAGAGGCCGCGGCGTTCGAGACCCGGTCGGCCGCGCAGCGGGAAGCCTCAGACCGGTTCGTTCTCGGCAACGTCGGCGCCTACAACCAGTTCTGGATGGACGGCGGGAAGACCGTGACCGGCGACCGGCGCACGTCGCTGATCGTGGATCCGCCCAACGGGAAGATCCCGTGGACGCCAGCCGGCCGGGAGCGGCTCGCCAGCGATTCGGCCCGGTACGGCGTGGGGCCGTTCGATTCGTGGGAGGACGCCGACACCGGCGAACGGTGTCTCACCGACGGGCTGCCGTTCGTGCCACTGCAGGGATACAACATGAACTACCACATCCTGCAGTCGCCGGGCTGGGTGGCGATCATCAACGAGATGTTCCACGAATATCGGATGATACCGGTCGACGGACGGGGTCACGTGCCGTCGGACATCGATCAGTTGCTGGGCGATGCGCGCGGCCGGTGGGAGGGTGACACGCTCGTGGTGGAGACGACGAACTTCTCCGACAAGCGACACTTTCTCTGGCGAGCGACCTGGCGCGCGGCGCGACCGAGCCTGCACCTGATCGAGCGGTTCACGCGGGTGGACGACGAGACGATCGACTACGAGTTCACCATGACGGATCCCGACATGTTCACCCGGCCGTGGACCGCCCTGGTACCGATGACGACCAACCAGGCGTCGCGCGGTGTCACGTCCGGACCGTTGTTCGAGTACGCCTGCCACGAAGGGAACTACGGCCTGCTGAACATCATGCGGGGAGCGCGCGCGCAGGAGGGCGAAAAAGTGCCGGCGCCGTGAGATAGACGCCGCGACGCGGGACTGTCACCGTCAACCGTTACTGCGGGTTGCCGGCGTTCTCAGCCAGCTCGTCCAGTTCTGCAGCGCGTGCGCCTGACAACGAGTTCCGCATGCCGTAGTTGCCCTCGTGGCACGCGTACTCAAAGAGCGGCTGCGTCCCCTGCTGCAGCTGCAGGACGCCGGAGATCGGCTGTGTGAACGTGTCGGGGTCGTCGACCGTGAACTCGTAGCGCAGCGTGTCCTCGTCCACCCGCGTGAACCGCTCGGTCAGATGCAGCGTCGTGCCGGTCCCCAACGCGGTCGTAAACCCCGCGTTGAAGCTGGCAACCTGGTCGCTGAAGTTCTGCGACTCGATGACCAGCGTGTCGCCATCCCAGTAACCGCGGCCATCGCCCAGCCACTGGCGCACGGAGTCTGGGACATGCGGACGTCCATCCAGCGGCACGATCCGCACCTCATGGACCATCTCGCTCAGGACGACCACATGGTCGGGTGTCTGAAAAAGCTGGATATTCTGGTTGTAGCCACCCGGCAAGAGCGGTGGCCCCGAATTGAACCCCACGATGCAGCGCTCCGACACCCCGCGGTCCTCCGGGCCGTCCGGGTAAATGCCGCCCGACCTGTAGCGAACGGGACGCTGGCTTGGCAGGTCTTCGCCGAGTGAGCCGACCTGACGGATCGCGCCCGATTGCAGTTCCGGCACGCGTCCGGTCGGTAGATCGACAATCAGCGCCGTGCGGCGATCCTCCACTACCCGACCGCCCCGATCCAACCAGAAGTTGTTGTACCCGCCCACCGGCTGACCGGCCGGCAGCGGCTCGGCCCGCACCTCGCTCGGCGCGTCCGCCCGCGCCACGCGTTCGGCGGCGCGTTGCTCGAGCTCGGCCGCTTCCTCTTCGGTCAGGACCGCTTTCTCCTGGTCCCGCGGCCGCTGTAGCGGCGTCATCGTGCGGAAATCCCAGACCCCCTGCAGATCGGGTTGACCGTCGGCCGTGCGCGGCACGTCCCAGTCTGCCGCCCGCGTCTGTGCCCCAGCCAGCGTCGGGACAAGCGCGATGCCCAGCACCAGGCTTCCGAGCGCGCTGCGTCGAGCAGTCATCAAGCACCTCCGCATGCTCATGCTCATGGCCATGGACATGAACGTCCGCTCAGCGCCGATCCGGGGCCGGCTCCGGTTCGTCGGCGCCGAGCTCGCGCAGCAGATCGGCGGTATTCCCGCTCGGATACCGCCCATCCTCGACCAGGAACCGCCTCGAGCGCTGGGCACCGATGGCCAGCTGTAGCGGCGTCCGGCCCGCTTCGTTCTTCACGTTGAGATCGGCTCCGCTGTCGGCGAGAAACTGCACGATGGTCGTAAAGTTACGTTGCGCCGCGGTGTGCAGCGCGGTGGTCCCGCTACGGTCGACGGCATCTATGGCGGTGCCCATCTCGACGGCCAGTTTCACGGTGTCTAGCGCCCGTCGCTCCTCGCCGTCGACATCGCGCAGCGACGTGTTGAAGAACCGGCCACGCGTACTGTCGCCGCGCACGGCGGCCAGCAGCGGCGACTGGAACCCACCGACGACATGTGGCGGTCCGACGCCACCCGCCCGCTCGAAGACCTCGCGCCGCAGCTCGAGCGTGGTCAGGGTGGGATCGGCACCCGCATCGACCAGCGCGCGCATGATCTCCGGTTCGCGGTAGTATGCCGCCAGCCAAAACGGTGTCGCGCTCTTGAACGCCGGATTGAAGTACCAGTCCTGGCTCGTGCGCCGCAGCGGTGTGCCGTTCTCGAGCCGGGCGTTCGGATCGACCCCATTCGACAGCATAGCCTTCACCACCCGCAAATCGCCGCGCAACACCGCCGCGTGCAGCGCGTTGTACCCGGCGCCGGCAGCGGTCGCGTCGGCACCCGCCTCGAGCGCGAACTCCGCGAACGCCGTTTGGCCGCTGTGTGCGGCCACGACCAGGACGCTCGCACCGGTCGGTGCCGTGTCGTTGATGTCCGCGCCGAGTTGTCGCAGCAGGCCATCGATCCGGCGCACGACTGCATGCGACTGACCGGTAAGATCGCCGGGCGCTTCGATAGCGCTGTGGCTCTGCGCGGTAACGCCGCTGGTGAAGCACATCTCACCGACGC
>PBRZ01000031.1 GCA_002726085.1 Acidobacteriota bacterium | reverse complement strand
CGACGCCGACGGGAACCGCACGCCGTTCCCCTGGAGGGCGGTCGAGAATGTGTCCAACTCGATCGCGCCGCTCACCGAGCGGTCCACGACCTTCCCGATTCCAACCGCGGGGGCGGTGGGGCCGATCACGATCGACGCCAAGCTCCGNTTCCGCCAGGCGCCNCCGTTCGTCGCCCGGGCGCTGGGGCTCGGGGCGGCGGTACCTCGAATCGAAATNCANGAGATCGGCGAAGCCACGCTCACCGTGGCCGTCGAAGCCAACGATTGACCTGTTTGAAGCACCGAGAGACCGGTCAGGCCCAACGGGACCGCACGCGACCGCCCACTGCGGGAAGGGGACGGCGCCGACACGAAATGTGCTGATGTCCCCTCCGGCTGAGCACCCTGTTTCCGCCCTCGTCAGTTCCCACCGCGTCGAGCGTGACATCCTGACCGGTCTTCGCCCTGTAAGCGTCTGGGNTCTTGCGTTACAAGTGGGTTGCGGTAGGATGGCCCGGAGCGCTCGCCGGCCACGGCGAGCGTGTGCACACGGCGCGAACAGAATGACAAACCAGATGACCCGACTCGTGGTATCACTGCTTGCCCTCGTCGGTTGCGCCACCCAGGTCGCGGCGCAGGTGAGGGCACAGCCCGGCGCAGGTGACGAGTGGCAGTTCTACGGGGGAGATGCCGGCAGCACCCGGTATTCGTCGCTCGCCCAGATCGACCAGAGCAACGTCGCGGACCTCCAGGTGGCCTGGCGGTGGAAGACCGACAGCGTCGGGCCGCCAGCGGAGCTCGATTCTCGTGTCACACCGATCATGACTGACGGGGTGTTGTACGCCACGGCAGGGTCTCGTCGTGCGGTCGTCGCGATCGACGCTGCCACCGGCGAGACGTTGTGGACCTACAGCTTCGCGGAGGGTACGCGTGGAGACAGCCCGCCATGGGCGAGCTCGGGACGCGGACTGGCCTACTGGACGGGTGGCGACGACGCGCGCGTCTTGCTCGTCACGCCCGGGTTCCACTTGATTGCGCTCGACGCCAGAACCGGACAGCCGGTCCCCGCATTCGGCGCCGACGGAATTATCGATCTCAAGGAGGGTCTCGATCCGGCAGTCGATCCGGAAGACGACCGGCTCGGTTCCAGCGCTCCGCCGCTCGTCGTCAACGACGTGGTGGTCATTGGTGCGGCGCTGTCAGCCGGCGGGGCCCTCCCGACCGCGGAGATGCCGCAAGGCCATATCAGTGGGTACGATGCCCGGACCGGCGAGCGGCTCTGGATCTTCTACACCGTTCCCCGGCCCGGCGAGCTCGGACACGACACGTGGGAGCAGAGCTCGTGGCGCACGGGCCAAGCAGGGGTGTCGACGCCGATGTCGGCGGATGAGGAGCTGGGCTACGTCTACGCTGCGGTCGGCGCGGCGACAGGCGGGAGCAACGGTGGTCATCGACCCGGCGACAACCTGTTCTCACAGAGCCTGGTCTGCCTCGACGCCAGGACGGGCGAACGCGTCTGGCATTTTCAGCTCGTGCATCACGGTATCTGGGACTACGACCCGGTTGCGCCTCCGATCGTGTTCGACACGGAGCTCCACAACGATGGACGACCGAACGAGGTGGTCGTCCTGGTCACCAAGCAAGCGTCCGTGTATCTGCTCGACCGCATTACCGGTGAGCCGGTCTGGCCAATCGTGGAGCGCCCGGTGCCACAAACCGACCTACCGGGCGAGCAGACATCGCCGACGCAACCGTTTCCCACGTGGATCCCGCCGTTCGATCGGCAGGGCATCACGCTCGACGACCTCATCGATTTCACACCTGAGCTACGCGCGGAGGCCGTGAACGTCGTCTCGCAGTATCGTCTGGGCCCGCTGTTCACACCGCCGTCAGCCGCCGACGCTCCCGACGGCACGACAGGCACGCTCCAGCTGCCTGGCTCGCTCGGGGGCGCCAACTGGATGGGTGGATCTGTCGATCCGGACTTTGCCATCCTCTACGTCGGCTCGGCGACGGTGCCGGGTCTGATGGCCGAGGTTCATGACGGAGCGCGTTCGGACAGGCAGGACGCCGGCGTTGGGGACGGCGTCACGGGACCCTTCGGGCTTCCGCTCGTCAAGCCGCCCTGGGGGCGGGTGACCGCGATCGACTTGAACACCGGCCAACACGTCTGGATGGCGCCGACCGGTGACACGCCGGACGAGGTTCGCGATCACCCGGCGCTACGCGGTGTGGACGTTCCGCAGACGGGCGCGCCGGTCCCGGCGGCGACGCTCGTGACCAGGCGGCTGCTGTTCGTGACCGGTGGCTCGTGGCTCGCCGGCGACCCGGTGCTGCGCGCGCACGATAAGAACACCGGCGCGCTCATCGCGGAGATCGAGCTGCCCGGCAGACCGACGGCCGCTCCGATGACGTATCAGGCAGGCGACACGCAGTATATCGCCGTGATGGTTGGGTGGCCCGACCAGCCGGCCGAGCTGGTGGCGCTGAGGTTACCCTGACCCTCTCACCACACTTCTGACGCAGCCGTTCGCTCGGAGGTGGATGGGCTACTGCGGCTACGGGCCGTCACTTCCTCGAGCGGGAGGCGCCTGGCCGGCGTCAGGTCGGCCAACCACGTCACCTCACTCGACGGCTACGGTGAGCTCGGCTTCGCCGATGTCGTGGATTTCCAGGCGATCGACGATGTCCCCGAGCCCCAGTGTCCTGGCGGCGAACGGCGCCGTCTGGCGAAAGCGGAGCTTGGCGTCGATCGTGATCGGTCCCACCGCCGCCTCGGTCGGGATGGAGAACGTCGTGGTCTGCTCGGCGAGCGGCGCGAGCGAATTGGAGACCTTCTCAACCGCCCTCCAGGGAAAAATCGTTCGATTTCCGTCTTTGTCGTTGAACCAGGCGTGGAGGGGCGTGAGATGCTCGTCGCCGTCAGGGTCGAGCTCACTGCCCCAGGTCCGCAGGTCGCCGTTGGCGTCGAGGTGCCCCGTCTCGAACAGCACCGTGCCGGCGGCGTCGGTCGCCGTGAGCGCGATCCACACCTGGCGGTTGAATGTCGCCCCGGTCGGGAGGTCGTGGGCATCGATCAGGTTCCGGACGGTCACGCTGACGTCGAGCGCATCACCGGTCGACACCCTGTCGGCCGCCGACAGCGCGATCTCGCCGGCCGATGAGAGCAGCGCCTTGACTCCCCGGCGAATCTCCTCGATGTCCACGGCGGGATCCTCGGTGATGGTCTCGCCGAATGGCAGGTCGACGCCGAAGAAACGATGCGAGTGGAGATTATCGCGTTCGGGCACGCTCGCCAGCACGGCGGCCTTGCCGGTGTAGGTGGGCATGTGGCAGCTCTGGCAGTTGCGGCCCTGCTGTGCCGCGGGCGACCGCTCCCACTCTTTGTACGGCTGCTCGAGGACCAGTCCGTGCTGCTCGATCACGTCGTGACACGTGGCGCAAAACGCGGACTGGGAAAAGATCTCAGAATATTCGCTCTCGTGGAAGCGCATCGAACTGACTGGGTCCGGAATCGAACCACGCACGGGGCCGAGCTCATCGAGCACGTGGCCGCTGTTGAAGGCACGTTCGATTGAGGAGATCTTGTGGCACGCCTCGCAGGTCACCCCTTCGAGGGCGATCGGCGAGAGATCGTCGAACGAGAAGTTCGCGGTGACGTCTCCGCCGCGCGTGGCGATCGCTGAGTGACACTGCGTGCAGAACTGGTCTCGGGCGCCGTTGAAGTCCGCCTGACGCACCGACACGAAGGCCCGCCAGACGACATCGGTTGTCGCGTAGGAATGCTTCGCCATCTTCCACTCGGCGAAGTATCGCGGGTGGCACGCTTTGCACTTGGCCGCACTGTTGAAGTTGTCGACCGAGAGGGTCGGTTCGGCCGGCATCGACAGCGCGTCGTGGAGGACCGGACGATCCGGCGTCGCGTCCGGAAACGACGCTGGGACGGGTGCGCCCTGCTCCTGGGCCGACGGAGCGCTCTGACCAACAACCGCAACGAGCCCGACGACAGCGGCCACTGAAGCCCATCGCGCGACGGGCGAAGGAGAAAGCGCGGCACCCCGTGTCGGCGACATGTCGTTACGTTCCTCGTCAACGCGCGAAACGAAAACGAAGCGGTATGCGCGCACTCATCGCAGAAACGAGCGGCCCGGCAGACGGCCGGGCCGCTCGATGTCAAGAGCTGTCTAGCAGATCGACGACACGCCGCCAAACGACATCGTGATGGTTGAGCCGAGGAACAGTACGGCTCGCTACTGCACCTCGATTGCGGTGACCTCAAGCGTCACCTTGCCAACAAGGCGGGTTCCCGGCCCGCCTCCATCGTTTACATCACCGGTTGCCGTGACGTTCTTCGCCACGAACTCGAGGAGCTTCGCGTTCTCGTTCTCCGTCATTTCCCCGGTGATCGTGTAAATCTCGTCGTCTGCAGTCAGGATTCCGAGCGGGGAGCCACCCTCGGCGCACCTCAGTGCGCACGCAGCGTGGTCTGCACCGGTGGCGTTCAAACCCATTCGCGCATAGCAGGCCATTTCGATGAGTTCGCCCGATACGGTTTTCGTCTCGCCCGCGGCGAGATTAGGAACCGCCAGTGAGACAATGAAAACCGCTGCTGTCAGTAGGAAGAAGAAGTGCCGCATAACCATTGACCTCCCCGAGTGATTGAGTTGCCGATACACACCAATCTACCGTAGCCTCGCGCCACCGACGGCTCAGAAGTTGGTTGGCGAAAAATCCGTCGGGTCCATGAAGACCGACTCCACGTTGCTGACGAGCGGGCCCTGCGCCGCGGCTTCGCCGGAGCTCCACGAATCTTTGGCGGCGTCCAGGCTTTTGTGCTGCAGCAGATACATCACTGTGTTCTCCGACTGCGGCCGCTCGATCGGCACCCAGAAGCCGACGGCTCGGGCTCCGCTGTTTCCGAGCACCGGGCTCTGGTCCTCCTTGAACCGCGCGAGCAGCCCCTGCAACCTGCCTTCCGCCGCGGTATAGGTGCGAAGCTCGAACACCGGAGTCATCCCCTGGGCCTCGGCCGCCTGGGGCGCGGTCACCGCAGCGGCCTGAGCAGTCCGACTGCGTGGGTCGCCAAACGTGCTCAGGTCGAACCGCCGAGTCGTCGCCGGGGCCTCGGCCTGTCGCGCCGCCGCCACCGTGGTCTGAGGGTCCATGAAAACCGACTCGACCTGACTCACGAGCGGGCCGTCTGCCGCCGTCTTATCCCGCAGAGTCCGCCAGACGGGATCGCCGGCGAACCTGTCCCACGAATCCTTCGCAGCGTTGAGGCTGTTGTGCTTCAGCAGGTAGATCAGCGTGTTCCCCGCCAGCGGGGAATCAGCCGGCACCCAGAAGCCGATGACGGACATCCCGTTCTTTCCGAGCATCGCGCGCTTCCCCTGACTGAACCTGTCGAGCAGCGCCGGCATCCTGCCGTCGACTGAGGTATAGGTGCGAAGCTCGAACACGGGGTCCATCTCTTGCTCTTGGGCCAGCACGGTATGGTTGACATACAGGACCGCGAGAATCACCCCGACCGCCACACAAGCCACCGGCCCATATTTGTGAACCATCTGAACCTCCTCGTCGCCCGCGTCGGCGGTACCAACCCGCGGTTTCTCTGTGCGCGCAAAGCGACCGTTTCGAGCGGACGCGATGCGCCAAAGTGCTGTTAGCTCGCCTGCCTCTTGAAAACCAACGTGTTCGTGCTCTCGCCGCCACCTCTAAAGCCTCCGGTCGACGTGACGGTGGTCTCGACGCTCAACTCCTGACCGTCTGGACTCAGCGAGCGGGTTTCCGTCGTTTCGGTGGTCCTGGATCCGCGACCTCTGGACTGCACCACCTCGGTTGCCACCGTCACCAGCGTGCCGCCCTCCCAGGATGACTTCGAAGTCGACTCACTGCCCCGAATGGAACTCGTGACCTCGCTCCCATCAAACTGGTATGTCACACCCCGGCGGTACGCACCGCTCTCGATCGAGGGTGTCCAGTACTCCTCGACCTTCAGCTCGGTGGCCGACTGCGTTATGACGAGGCGGTCGGCCGGTTGAGACCGCATGAATTGGAGGATCGATCCAAAGCGGCCGCTGAGGCTGATCGCTCCTGAATTGAACGCCGCTCCGCTACGGGCGATCGTGGATCGCGTACCTGGTGAAGCACCTCGACTTGGTGCGCTCACCGGGGCAATCACTCGTTCGAGCTGCCAGGTCCCGGCGAAATCCGATGTCTGTGCGAAGACGGCCACCGGACCAACCATCGCCAGCACGACTGTGAGAACCGTCAGGCGCTTGATCATTTTCCCTCCGTGAGTGCCGGCGACCGTGGTTGCATCATGGTGCGACTTCGTCGATAAAGATCCGTTCGAGCGCTTCGACATCAGCCGNGAGCTCGGCAGGGCCAGGCGGGTACTCGTTGACCTGGAGAATGTAGGCACTGATGTCCGCATACGCCTGGCCACTCAGGCTCGCCGGCGCCTCCTGCGGCATCGTGTCGCGGATCGCTTCGAACATCGCAAGGAGCGTGTCTTCGTCCCACCGAAAGTGAAACGACGGACCAACGATGGAAGGCGTCACGCCGTCTCCCGCCAGGTCGTCGAGGTGGCATTGCGCGCAGGCTTGCAGGTACGTCGCCTGTCCGCGTGCGGCCTGCGCCTCTGTGTAAATGCCGTCGTACACCGACCGCCGTTCACTTCCCCGGTACACCGATGGGTCGACGGAGGTTGCGTCTGGGTCGATTGGTGTGTTGTCCACCGTCACACGCCCCCGAGTCTGGGACGAAGCGGTTGCGCCGGACAGCAGGAGCATCCCACCAGCCACCACGATCGAGATACGCGTCATTCGTTTCATACGTTTCATGGAAGCTCCTCTCGTCTTGGGCACCCCGGCACTCCCTTTTTCTCGATGCGCAACCCTTCTCGTTCACCAAGGCTAGTTGTTGGCGTTCGACGGACGGCTCGCGGCGTCGGCCGGGTTGCTACCCGCCATGATCTCGGTCCGATCGCCAACGCCGTCCTCGTCGCGGTCGATGCCGATTCTCACGCCAGTCCACCGGGGCACGGCTGTGTAGGTCAGCTCGCCACCGACAGCAGCCAGCGCGCGCAACGCCTCGGGAGTGAGCGTCTCGCCGTCGATGTCCGAGCGGAACATCCCGAACGAGCGGTCGTAGACAAACCCGCGTTCGACCCCGTCCACTGTGCCCTTCACGACGAGGTCTACCCCGGCCGATTGCCACGCTCGGGTTCTGTCGGGCTTGCTGGCCAGCTCGATCATCGACCTGATGGCCTGGAACTCCCCGAAGAGCGGCTGTGGGCGATCGTCCGTAACCGTGATCTGCTTACCGACGGCAGCATGCGTGTCGTTGCTCGGCGGGCCAGGCGGATCAGCCGTCGTGAGCTGGTTGGGATTCTCCATGTCCGAGCCGGTGTAGGACATGGTCAGCGCGATGAAGTCAGCGACCGCCTGGTCGGAGCCGAAGTTGAAGATACGGGCCATCGCGCGGCGTGTGATGGTGTCCTCCCGGCCGTCGTTCATGAAGCCGAAGCCGAGCCGGCTCTCCGGCTGGTTCCACCAGGTGCCGGTCCGCTCGTAGAAGTTGCGCCAACCTGCGGACTTGTTGGTGCGGTGAATCGTCGTGTCGCTCTGCTTCAGCGCCAGGTGCGCCTCGCCGTTAGGACCGTGCGGGATCTCCTTGAACATGTTCGCCTCCCGGTCCCATCGCACGGGCGTTCCCTGCCCGGTCGGCAGCGTGTGGCACGAGACGCAACGGGTCGCCGGTGCACCTCGGACCGGGTTCGTCGTGATCCCGATCAAGCCGTTCCGCGCGTTCCCGACCGGGAGCGCGTCGCCATCGTTCAGCTCGTAGCGCCCGGTGGCGTACTGCTTGTACAAGCCGGTCACGTCGAGCGCGATCGGCAGCGAGTTATCGAAGTAGCGGTTCGGGTTCGGGGGATAGACGATCGTGTCGAGGAAATCCTCGAACTCCTGCATCTCTTCTGCGGTCAGCTGCTGCGAGCCCTGCAGGCCCACGAACGCGGAGTTGAAGCCCTCCAGCCCGGCCTGGTCGCTCCGATGGTGCAGCGGCTCCTTGCCGATGATGTCCTGCAGGGTCTGGGTCGTCAGGGGCCCCTTCATCGGATGGTGGTCACCGAACCCGGCCTGGGAGGCGCCCGCGTTGAGGTTGTTCGCGTTCGGTCCAGGATTCGGATCATCCCCCACGTCGGTGCCGATCACCGGCTTGATCTGTCCGGCCGGATTGCCCAGGTCCCAGGACAGCTGGTCGATGCGAGCATCGACGTGACAGGCTCCGCAAGAGGTCTGGCCCAGGCCGGAGGTCTCGTGCGTGCCGTAGAGGTGAATGCGGCCCATCTTCATCGCCGTCGGGCTGGGATCGAAGAGCGGCACCGAGGCGACCACGCTCTCGCTCGCCGTGCTGACGGTCGTGAGGTTTGTGCCACCGTGATGGCTGAGGACGTAGAGCTGCTGTCGGGACTCGTCGAGCACGATGCCCACCGGCCCTTCGGCCACCTCGAGCTGCTCGGCGCCGACGCGCCGGCCATCTTGATCGATGATGGCAATGTTGTTCGAGCCCATACCGGTCACGTAGCCACGGGTCCCTGCGTTGTTCCAGACGATGCCGCGCGGGTCACCGATGGACCGCACCCGCTCGCGCTGGGGAATCGTCGGTATCGTGTAATCGAGGTGGCCGGCATTCAGATCGACGACCGTCGGGTTGTCGAGGTCGTCGGGGTTCACGATCCCCAGGTTCACACGGGTGAATTTGCCGTTGAGCACCGGCTCGAACCGGATCTCGTTGATGGCGTCGGTCCCGACCGCCGTCACCGCCCCGGTCGCCGGGTTCACCCCGATGCCCATCACCATATTCATTAGGCTCCTGGCATAGCCGGTCACCGTCTCCGTCGCGACGTCGATCACCGCCACGTCGCGGTCNGGCATGTCCCAGCCGACCAGCCGCAGCGTCAAGGGGGCGTCGGGGCCGCTGACCCAGCGCGTCCAGTCGCCCCCGTTGTCGTCCATCCATCGCCCCGCTGCGTTCTTCTTGACGATCAGCGCGACTCCTGGCGCCGGGAAGGCACCATCCGGCAGATACTCCCGGTTGATCGGTGGGTCAAAGGCCTGCCAGTCAGTCGAGGGCACCCTGTTGGTGGGACCTCCAATGTTGGGGGGCGGGTTGGTCCCGCCATAGGGTCCACCTGTGTACGGTTCTTCTTGCGTCAGCTCTCCGGCCGAGTCTCCGCCGGCGATGTTGGGGATCAGCCAGCGGCGGTCGCCGCCGCCGATGAGCGTCGTCGCGTTGCTCGACTCGAAGACCGCCACGTAAATCTTGGTACCGTCTGGACTGACCACCATGGCCCGGGGATCCTCACCGTTGATCGGGATGGTGTTGACCACAGCGGCCCGCACGGACGAGGCCGTCTCCAGCGCGCCGGGGTCCATAACCTGCACCAGGTTCCGCTGGGAGGCGGTCACGAAAACGCGTTCGGGGTCGCCGGCGAAGACCAGGTCGTAGGGCTCGTCTTCGGTCTGCAGCGTGGCCACGACGCGCCGGGTTGCATTGTCGATCACGCTGATGGTGTCTGAAATGTGGTTGACAACCCAGATCTGGGTCCCATCAGGGCGCCAGCGCACGGTGACCGGATCAAGGCCGACCTGGACCGCGCCACTCGGGACAGGCTGGCCGGAGCTCAGGTCGAAGAACTCGACCCGGTTGTCGGTGATGTTGACCACCGCCAACGTCGTTCCGTCCGGGCTCATGTCGACGGCGTGCAGCGGCATGTTCTCCCAGTTCACAAACGACGAGGGGGAATCGAGACCATCAGCCATCACGATGTCTACGCCTCGAGCAACTTGGGCCTGGGCCGAACCGACAAAGGCTATGAGTAGCCCAGCCACCAGGCCGGCCGCCAGCCGGAACGTTCGATGGGTCGAGTGGTATTGAAGCTGATTCGTCATCGCGATCTCCCATGTCCTACATTCATTGCAAGGGGCGGATCTTGCCATTTCAAACTGTCCGTCTGTCCGTCTCGAACTCGCGCCGACCGACATGAAGCGCTGAAACGCCGGCCCAGCTAATCGCACCGCGGTGCGAAGCGTTGTAACGACACGAAACTAACACCGTGACATCGCTGAAACTATGACGTGCGTCATACGAGCCGGCGCCGGACGACCTACCAAACAAAAAAACCGTGCCATTGTCGGAAACCGACGGCGCGGGTCGGACGCGCAGGGGTATCACGCATCGGACAGAAACGCGCGAGCCGCCACGCCCCTCTGCCGCACGCGGTTCGCGATTTCCAGCAATCGCACATCCGAGACAGGGCCTATGAGCGACGAAGCGGGAGTCTGGTCGATCGTGATGAGATGGACCTTGCGCGGGGCGATCCTGGCAACGGCCCTTGTCCAGGGGATCACCGCGATGTCGCCGCAGTTGTCCATGCGGCCCGCCGGATCGGAGACGAACATCGTCTGAATCACGATGTCCGGAAGCGTGCGGAGCGCCTCGACGATCCGGGTGCACGAGATTGGAGAGTCGTTCACGTGTCGCAGGGTTATCGGATCTCCCGCGTCGAGCTTCATATAGCGCTCGTCGAGCGCTAGTAGCGCAGCGCGGGTGGCCGGATTGTCGGCCGTGCTCGAGTTCGACAGAATGGCCAGGCGGGTGCCGGGCGACTCGCGGTCGCGAACCGCGCGCAATCGATTCACGATCTCAGGGAACTGCGGGTGAAGCGTTGGTTCGCCGCGACCCGCCAAGGTCAGACGTTCGACGCGCGTACGAGACAGCTTCGCTTCACGCAAGCGTTCGGACAGTGCCGACCCGATCTTCTCGGGCGTGGGCCATCGCTTCGCGCCGTCGGGAGACACGCGCGTCCATCCGTACTGGCAGTAGGGACAGTCGAAGTTGCACGTCTTCCCGTTTGCGGGAAGGATGTTGATGCCGAGTGACAGGCCAAGGCGACGCGATCGCACAGGGCCATATACCAGCTCCTCTGCCGACGCCAATCCACCCATGACGCATCACGGTAGCTGCCGGGTCGAATCGCGCCTATGATCTCCGTCATAGACAGAATGGCTGTCAGCTTGCGTCGGTCGCTCCGTCGGCGGCCGCCTGGCCTGGGTGACCTGCCTCTTGTTCCGGTCGTGGATTATGCGGAGTGTA